>NZ_JBJGZO010000007.1:0-216746 GCF_054050575.1 Blastococcus sp. SYSU D00868 | reverse complement strand
CGCCCCGCCCCGCCCGCCGCCCCCCCCCCCCCCCCCCGGCGGCCGCCCCCCCCCCCCCCCCCCCCCCCCCCCCCCCCCCCCCCCCCCCCCCCCCCCCCCCCCCCTCCGCTCAGCCGACCTGCTCGACGCCGGCGGCGTGCCGGCGGGCCAGCTTGCGGTACTCCTCGCCGTTGTTCTCCACCCAGTGCCGGGTGCCCTCGGTCAGCGGGCCGCGCACCTTCGCCGGGGCGCCGAGGGCCACCACCTCGTCGGGGATCTCCGCGTTCGGCGCCACGAGGCTGCCGGCGCCGATCAGCGTGTGGCGCCCGATCCGGGCGCCGTCCTGCACGGTGGAGTTGTTGCCGATGAGCGACCCCTCGCCGATCTGCGCGCCGTGGACGACGCACCCGTGCGCCACGCTCGCGCCGGGCCCGATGATCGTGGGCTCTCCGCCGTGCAGCACCGAGCCGTCCTGGATGTTGGCGCCCTCCCGCACGATGATCTGGCCGAAGTCGGCGCGCAGCACCGCGCCGTACCAGATCGACGCTCCCGCCTCGACGACGACGTCGCCGACGAGCGTGGCGGTGGGCGCGACGAAGGCGTCGGGGTGGACCTGCGGGGATCGGCCCTCGAACGAGAACAGCGGCATACCGACATCCCTACCGTATGGCGGCAGGGACGACGAGCAGGCCGCCGCTCAGCCGTGCCAGGCGTGCGCGCCGTGGAACTCCCGGCCGCCGTCCTCCGCCGGGGCCGACCGCGCGCGGTCGCGGGCGTCGTCCCGCCGGTCCCGCCGCCAGTCGAGGACGCCGAGCACCAGTGCGGCCAGCGTGGTCACCAGGGCGACGGCCAGGCCGGCGGCCGCGGCCACCGAGTAGTCGCCGTCGGCCGAGGAGAGGACGACGTAGAACAGGCCGGGCAGGGCCGCGGTGCCGATGGAGGCGCCGAACCGCTGCGCCGTCTGCAGGCCGCCGCCGGCCGCGCCGGCCATCTCCACCGGCACGTTGCGCAGGGTCATCGTGATGTTGGGCGAGATGACGAAGCCGCCGCCGATCCCACCGACCAGCAGCGCCGGGGCCACCGCCCAGCCGGCCGACTCCGGCGGCACCAGCAGCAGGACGACGACCGCGCCGGCCAGCCCGACCGCCACCCCGGCCAGCCCGAAGACGGTCAGCGCCCGCCCGTACCGCTCGACCAGCCGGCCGGCGATCACCGCGGTGCACGCCGAGCCGAGCGCGAACGGCGTCACCGACAGCCCCGACTGCAGCGGCGTGTAGTCCAGGCCGGTCTGGAAGAACAGCGCCAGCACCAGCCAGATGCCGCTGAAGCCGAGGAAGTAGACGGTGCCCAGGGACGCGCCGGCGGCGTAGCCGCGAGTGCGCGTGACCAGCCGCGGGTCGAACACCGGCTGCCCGCCGGCGCGGACGACGCGCTGCTCCCACCGCACGAACGCCGCGAGCAGGGCCGCGCCCACCGGGAACAGCCACCACAACCGCGACAGCCCGCCGGCCTCGGCCTGCACGAGCGGGAAGAGCAGCGACAGCGCGCCCGCGCCGAGCAGCCCGACGCCGACCAGGTCGATGTGCCCGCGGTCGCCGCGGGCGGCCTTGGGGAGGAGCGTCAGCGCGAGCGCGAAGGCCAGCGCGCCGATCGGCACGTTGACGTAGAAGACCCACCGCCAGCCGCTGGCGTCCCCGGCGAGGGCGAGGATCAGCCCGCCGACCACCGGCCCGGCCGCCGTCGAGACGCCGATGGTGGCGCCGAACAGCCCGAAGGCCCGGCCGCGCTCGGCGCCGCGGAACAGCTGCTGGATCAGCGCCGAGTTCTGCGGCGCCAGGCAGCCGGCGGCCAGGCCCTGCACCAGCCGGGCGGCGACCAGCCACTCCACGCTCGGCGCGGCCCCGGCCGCGGCGCTGGCCAGCACGAACCCGGCCAGGCCGATGAGGAACAGCCGCCGGCGGCCGTAGGCGTCGCCCAGCCGGCCGGCCGGCACGAGCATCAGGCCGAAGGTGAGCGCGTAGCCGGAGACGACCCACTGGACGGCGGCCGGCGAGGCGCCCAGCCCCTCCTGCATCGAGGGCAGCGCGACCGAGACGATGCTGACGTCGAGCAGGCTCATGAAGCCCGCGACCAGGGTCACCCACAGCGCCTGCCACCGGCGCGGGTCGGGCTCGTACCCCCCGCCCGGGTCGCTGGTGCGGGGTGCGGGGGCCGGACGGGTCACCGGACGATCCTCCGCCTCTCCCGCCGTCCCCGCCGCGCCGCTCAGGCCGGCGGCGGGGGGAAGACCTCCCGGACGGCGGCCATGTCCAGCTCGCGGACCGTCGAGATGAGCAGGTCGACCGAGTCTCCTGGCAGCCAGCCGGGCTCGGCGAAGACGAGCACGCCGTCGCGGAAGACCATCAGCGTCGGCGCGGACCGGACGCCGACGTCGGCGGCCAGCTGCTCCTCGGCCTCCAGGTCGACGGCGGCGAACAGCAGGTCCGGGTGCCGGCGGCCCGCCGTGTCGAACACCTCGGCGAAGGCGCGGCTGGAGCCCGACGACGCGGCCCGGAAGTCGACGAGGACGATGCCGTCGCCGCCGACCGCCGCCGCGAAGTCCTCCCGGTGCAGGGTCACGGTGCCCACGCGCCCCAGTGTGCCCCGCGCAGCGGTGGGGCTCAGCCGGTGAAGGCGTGGGTCTCCGCGAGCCGGGTGGGCGGCACGGTCTTCAGCCGGGCGACGGCCTGTGCGAGCGGCACGAGCCCGATCTCGGTGCCGCGCAGGGCGACCATCTGCCCGTGCCGCCCCTCGTGGGCGGCGATCGTGGCGTGCAGGCCGAAGCGGGTGGCCAGCACCCGGTCGAAGGAGGTCGGGGTGCCGCCGCGCTGCACGTGCCCGAGCACGGTCGCCCGCACCTCCTTGCCCGTGCGCCGCTCGAGCTCCTCGCCCAGCTGCTGGGCGACGCCGGTGAACCGGCGGTGGCCGAACTCGTCGACGTCGCCGTGCCGGAAGGCCATCTGCCCGGGCAGCGGGTGCGCGCCCTCGGCGACCACGCCGATGACGTGCGAGTCGCCGCGGGCGAACCGCTCGGTGACCAGCCGGGTCACCTCGTCGACGTCGAAGGGCTCCTCCGGCACCAGGGTCAGGTGCGCCCCGGCGGCGAGGCCGGCGTGCAGCGCGATCCAGCCGGCGTGCCGGCCCATGACCTCGACCAGCAGCACCCGCTGGTGGGACTCGGCGGTGGTGTGCAGCCGGTCGATCAGCTCGGTGGCGATGCTGACCGCGGTGTCGAAGCCGAAGGTGAGGTCGGTGCCGTCGATGTCGTTGTCGATGGTCTTCGGGATGCCGACCACCGGGACGCCGGCCTCCGACAGCAGGTGCGCCGCGGTGAGCGTGCCCTCGCCGCCGATCGGGATGAGGACGTCGACGCCGTGCTCGTCGAGGGTGCCGCGCATCTCGTCCAGGCCGGCGTGCAGCTTCTCCGGCGCGACGCGGGCCGAGCCCAGCGTCGTCCCGCCGCGGGTGAGCAGGCCGTCGACCGCGGCGACGTCCAGCCGCGTGGAGCGGTTCTCCAGCAGGCCGCGCCAGCCGTCGCGGAAGCCGATCACCTCGCTGCCGTAGGAGGCGGTCGCGGTCCGGACCACCGAGCGGATCACGGCGTTCAGACCCGGGCAGTCACCGCCGCCGGTGAGGACTCCGATGCGCATTCGCCCGACGATACGTCATGACGTCTTGACGACCCGGCGACACGACGACGTGGCGACAGGTCGACCCTGCGGCACGGCGACACGTCGACCGAGCGTCAGCCGGCGCGGCCGCGAAGCTCGCGGTAGGTACGCACCAGCTCGGCGGTCGAGGCGTCCTGGTCCAGCTCCGGCGGCTCCTCGCTGGTCAGCACCGGCGCGAGCTGGCGGGCCATGACCTTGCCCAGCTCCACGCCCCACTGGTCGAACGAGTCGATCTGCCAGATCACGCCCTCGGTGAGCACCGTGTGCTCGTAGAAGGCGACCAGCTGCCCGAGCGTCGAGGGCGTCAGCTGCGGCGCCAGGATCGTGGTGCTCGGCCGGTTGCCGGGCATGACCTTGTGCGGCACGAGCTCGGCCGGCGTCCCGTCGGCGGCGACCTCCTCCGCGGTCCGGCCGAAGGCCAGCACGGCGGACTGGGCGAACATGTTCGCCATCAGCAGGTCGTGCATGTCGCCGCCGCCCTCGACGCCGATCTCGTGGTTGGGCCGGCCGAAGCCGATGAAGTCCGCGGGCACCAGCGTCGTCCCCTGGTGCAGCAGCTGGTGGAAGGCGTGCTGGCCGTTGGTGCCCGGCTCGCCCCAGTACACCTCGCCGGTCGCCGTCGTCACCGCCTCGCCGTCCCAGCGGACCGACTTGCCGTTGCTCTCCATCGTCAGCTGCTGCAGGTAGGCCGGCAGGCGGGAGAGGTACTGGCTGTAGGGCAGGACGGCGTGCGTCTGGGCGCCGAAGAAGTCGGTGTACCAGACGTTGACCAGGCCCTGCAGGACCGGCAGGTTCTCCGCCAGCGGCGCGGTGCGCACGTGCTCGTCGACGGCGGCGAAGCCGTCGAGCATCTCCCGGTAGGCCTCCGGGCCGATGGCGACCATCAGCGACAGGCCGATGGCCGAGGTGAACGAGTAGCGGCCGCCGACCCAGTCCCAGAAGCCGAACATGTTGTCGGGGTCGATGCCGAACTCGCGGACGGCGTCGGTGTTGGTGGAGACGGCGACGAAGTGCTTGGCCACCGCGCTGTCGTCGCCGCCGAGCCCGTCCAGCAGCCAGTCCCGGGCGACCGTGGCGTTGGTGAGCGTCTCCAGCGTGGTGAACGTCTTGGAGGAGACGACGAACAGCGTCTCGGCCGGGTCGAGGTCGCGGGTGGCCTCGGCGAAGTCGGTCGGGTCGATGTTGGACACGAAGCGGGCGGTGATGCCGCGGTCGGCGTAGGCGCGCAGCGCGGTGTAGGCCATGGCCGGGCCGAGGTCGGAGCCGCCGATGCCGATGTTGACCACCGCGCGGATCGGTCGGCCGGTGTGCCCGCGCCACTCGCCCGACCGGACCCGCTCGGCGAACCCGGCCATGCGGTCGAGCACCTCGTGCACGTCGCGGGTGACGTCCTGCCCGTCGACGACCAGCTCGGTGGACGCCGGGGCGCGCAGGGCCACGTGCAGGACGGCGCGGTCCTCGGTGGCGTTGACGTGCTCGCCGGCGAACATCGCGTCGATCCGCTGCTTCACCCCGGCCCGCTCGGCGAGCGCGAGCAGCAGGCCCAGCGTCTCGTCGGTGACCCGGTGCTTGGAGTGGTCGACCACGAGGTCGGCGACGCGGCGGGTGAGCCGCCGGCCGCGGTCGGGGTCCTCGGCGAAGAGGTCGCGCAGCGTGCGGTCGCGGACCTGCGCGTGGTGCTCGGCGAGGGCCCGCCACTCGGGCGTGTCGGTGATGTCGATGGCCGACGTCAGGTCCGGGGTGTCCATGCGCCCACCCTGCCCGACGGGGCGCGGAGCCCGCAGGTCAGAGCTCCCGGCGGGGCGGCACGGGCACCGTCTGCAGGTCCTCGGCGACGACCAGGTCGCCGCCGAACACCGCCGCCGCCTCGTCGGCGAACCGCCGCGGGTCCGGATAGCGCTGGGAGAAGTGGGTGAGCACCAGCCGGCGGACGCCCGCCTCCGCGGCGACGGTCGCCGCCTCGCGGGCGGTCAGGTGGCCGTGGGCGCGGGCGAGGTCGGCGTCCTCGGACAGGAAGGTCGCCTCGATCACCAGCAGGTCGGCTCCGTCGGCGAGCGCGCCGACGGCGTCGCACAGCCGGGTGTCCATGACGAAGGCGAACCGCTGGCCGCGCCGGTGCTCGCTGACCTCCTCGAGCCCGACGGTCCGCCCGTCGACGACGAGCCGGCCCTCGCGCTGCAGCCGGCCGACGTCGGGGCCGGCGATGCCGCGGGCGGCCAGCGCGCCGGGCAGCATCCGCCGCCCGTCGGGCTCGACCAGGCGGTAGCCGAAGGCGTCGACGCGGTGGTCGAGCCGGCGCACCTCCAGCGCGCCCCAGTCGCCGGTGGCCACGACGCCGTCGGCCGTCAGCGGCCCGGGCCGCAGGTCGGTGCGGTCGTCGAACAGGGAGGCCGCGCGCAGCCGGTCGAAGAACTGCTGGCCCGACGCCGGGTAGTGGGCGTGCACGGGGTGCGGCACGCGGTCGAGGCTGAGCCGCTGGACGACGCCCGGCAGGCCCAGGCAGTGGTCGCCGTGGAAGTGCGTGAGGCAGATCCGGGTGATCGCGCTGCTGGCCACCCCGGCGTGGGTCATCTGCCGCTGGGTGCCCTCGCCGGGGTCGAACAGCAGCCCCTCGCCGTCCCAGCGGAGCAGGTGGCCGTTGTGGTTGCGCCGGCGGGTGGGCGCCTGGCTCGCCGTCCCGAGGACGACGAGCTCGCGGGCACCCACCCGGCCGACGCTAGCCCGCGGCGCCGCGGCTCACCCGCCGCAGCAGACCGGGGCCTCCTCCCCCGAGGCGGCGGGGGCGCCGAAGGTCTGGCTGTCGGCGAGCACCGTGTAGACCTCCCAGCGCTCGCCGTCGGCGCCGGTCACCCACGCCTTGTCCTGGGTGGCGTAGCAGCAGGTGGTGCCCATCTCCTCGTCGGCGATCAGGCCGGCGCCGGTGAGCCGGTCGATCTCGGCGCGCACCTCGTCGCTGGAGCCGTGCTCGATGCCGAGGTGGTTGAGCCCGCCGCCCCGGCCGGGGTTCTCCAGCAGCACGAGCTTGAGCGGCGGCTCGGCGACGGCGAAGTTCGCGTATCCCGGCCGGCGCTTGGCGGGCTCCACGCCGAGCAGGCGGGTGTAGAAGCCGACGGCCTGGTCGAGGTCGTCGACGTCGAGGGCGAGCTGGATGCGGGACACGGGGACCTCCGAAGGGATGAGACGTATGTCGAAGAGGTGCCCCACTGTGGCGACCTCCTTGACATACGTCAAGAGGGTGGCGACGCTGGGTCCCGTGCCCAAGGCCCTGCCCGTCGTCGACGTCTCCGCCCCCGTGTGCTGCGCCCCCGTCGCCGCGGCGCCGATGGCGGAGGAGGCCGCGGTCGAGGTGGCCCTGCGGCTCAAGGCGCTGGCCGACCCGGCCCGGCTGCGGCTGCTCTCGCTGCTGCTGACCCAGGACGAGGTCTGCACCTGCGATCTGGCGCCGAGCGTCGGACTCAGCGAGGCCACGGTGAGCCACCACCTCGGGCAGCTGAAGAAGGCCGGCCTGGTCACCGGCGAGCGGCGCGGGATGAACGTCTTCTACCGGGCGCGGCCCGAGTCGCTCGGCGCGCTGGTGCGCGTGCTCGACCCCGCCTGCTGCTGAGCGCGGGTCACCGGGGCAGGCCGGCCGCCTGCGCGAACAGGGCGGAGTACCGCCGGGCCATGAGGTCGGCGTCGAAGTCGCGCACCGCCCGGGCCCGCGCGCGGGCGCCGAGCTCGGCGCGCCGGCCCGGGTCGGCGAGGAGGTCCCGCAGCGCCGCGGCCAGCGCGCCGGCGTCCTCCGTGGGGACGACGACGGCGTCCTCCCCCACCGCGGTCCGCACGTCGCCGACGGCGGTGGTGACGCACGGCAGGCCCGCGGCCATCGCCTCGAGCAGCACCAGGGGCAGCGCCTCGCGCCGGGACGACAGGCAGAACAGGTCCACCCCGCGCAGGAAGGCGTAGGCGTCCTCGACGAAGCCGGGGAAGGTGACCGGCAGCCCCGCGGCGGCCGCGCGCAGCGCCGCCTCCTCGCGGCCGGCTCCCCCGAGGACGACCTCGAGGTCGACGCCCTCGCCGACGAGCTGCCGGACCGCCGCGAGCAGCAGGTCGAAGCCCTTCTGCGCGGTGAGCCGGCCGAAGGCGCCCAGCCGCGGCACCGGGTTGCCGGCCGGGCCGGCGGCGGTGGCGGGCACGTCGACGCCGTTGGGCACGACGTGCACCCGGCCGGCCGGCACCCGCAGGTCGCCGACGATCTGGCCGCGGATCTCCGTGGCCGGGGTGACCAGCAGCGCGAATCCCGCGTACAGGGCGGCCAGCCGCTCGCGCACCGCCCCGGTGCCGGCGTCGCCGACCAGGTGCAGCACGCCCACGGTCGGCGCCACGGACTGCGCCGCGGCGACGGCGGCGGCGTTCGACCCGGGGTCGACGAGGTTGACGGAGACGACGTCGGGGCGCGTCGAGGCGATCGCCGCGCGCAGCTGCGGCGCCTCGGCCGAGTGCCGGGCCAGCGGGACGACGACCGGGTCGTCCGCGGCGTAGTGCCCGGCCAGCTGCTCGGCGACGACCACGCGCACCGACCAGCCCAGCGAGGGGAGGCGGCGCAGCAGCGCGGTGAGGTGGACGTCGGCGCCGCCCCAGGTCTCGGTGTCGCTGACCAGCGTGATCCGCGGCCTCACGCGGCGGCCGCCCCGCCGCCGGCGCCGGCGAGCTGCCGCGCGGCGGCGAGGACGGCGTCCGGGCGCACGGTCTGGGCGCAGCGGAACTCGATGGGGCACACCAGGTGCGGGCAGGGCGCGCAGGCGACGTCGGGCGCGAGCGCCCGGTGCCGCGGGCCGCGGTGCGCCCAGCGGACGGGGTCGCCGGGCAGGAACACGGTGACGCTGCGGCCGCCGACGGCGGCGGCCAGGTGGGCCGAGCCGGTGTCGTTGCCGACGAGGACCGCCGCGTCGCGCAGCAGGGCGGCCAGCCCGCCGAGGCTGGTGGCGCCGCTCAGGTCGACCGCCGGGGCCCGCATCGCCGCGGCCACCTGGGCCGGCTGCGCCTCCCCCGGCACGCCGGTGAGCACGACGGCCAGGCCGTCGGCGGCCAGGGCGTCCCCCACCGCGGCGTACCGCGCGATCGGCCACCGGCGGGTGGCGGCCGACGCCCCGGGGTGCAGGACGGCGTAGCCGCCGGGCACCAGGCCGTGCCGGGTCAGCGTCGCGGCGTGCTCGGCCTCGTCCCCGGGTCGCAGGTCGAAGCCCATCCCCGCCTCGCCGCCCGGCGGCAGGCCGAGGTGCTCCAGCAGGCGGACGTGCCGCTGCGCCTCGTGCAGGTGCACCGGGTAGCGCAGGTACATCGCCTCCGCGCCGGGCGGCACGGACCAGGAGGTGGGCGCGAAGCCGCCGGTCAGCCGGGCACCGAACGCGGCAGTCACCCGGTTGGCGGCGACCCGGTCCCCGTAGTCCTGCAGCGCGAGGTCGAAGCCGCGGCCGGCCGCGGTGAACGCCGCCCAGCCGGCGGGGTCGACCGGGCCGTCCGGGATGCCCTCGGCCCCCGGGAACGGCAGCAGCTCGTCGACCAGGGGCCGGCCGCCGAGCGAGCCGAGCCGCTCGACCACCGGGGCCATCCGCGCCCAGGTGACGAGGGCGACGTGCAGGTCGGGCCGGGCGGCGCGCAGCCGGCGCAGCGCGGGGATGCTGCACAGCAGGTCGCCCAGGCCCACCCGCATCCGCACGAGGGCGACGCGGCGGACGGCGGGGTCGGCGAGCGGCGGCGGCACGGCGGCGGTCCTGCCCCGGCCGGGCCGGGGCCAACCCTGCGCCGCGTGACATCCCGTGGTGCACTACGGACCCCCGAAGCGATGGAGGTCCGGGTGCCGCAGCCTGCCGACGACCGCGACGCCGCGCCGCACGTCCTGCGCCTGTGCAGCGTCTTCGAGCCGGAGGCCCGCGGCGGGAGCGCCGGCGGGCTGCCCGGGGCCCTCGAGGGGCGGGCGGCCCGGTACGACCCGATCGGCGGGATGCAGAACCACACCGCGACGCTGACCCGCTGCCTGGACGCCCAGGGGCACCGGCAGACGGTCGTGACCTCGCGGCTGGCCGCGCGGGCCGGCGCCGCCCGGCTGGGCCGCTCGGCCCTGGTGCACCGCACCGGCCTGCCCGTGCCGCGGTTCCGGCAGCTGTGGGCGCCGGCGGCGCTGCCCCTCGTGCTGGGCCGGCGGTCGGGGCCGGTCGACGTGGTACACGGCCACCAGGGCGAGGACCTCGCCGTCCTGCCGCTCGCCCGGCTGGCCGCCCGCCGGCACGGCTGCCCGCTGGTGGTCACGCTGCACTGCAGCGTCGGGCACACGCTCACCGGCGGCTCGCCCCGGGCGCGGCTGCTGCGGGCGCTCGGCGGGTGGGTGGAGCGCAGCACCCTGCGGCGGGCCGACGCCGTCGTCGTCCTGACCGAGCGGACGGCGGCGGCCGTGCGGGCCGACGGCGTGCCGGCCGAGCGGGTGCACACGATCCCGTCGGGCTTCGACCCGGCGCTGTTCGCCGGCCGCGGCGACGACGTCCTGGCCGGGGTGGGCCGCCCGCGGATCGGCTACGTCGGGCGCCTGGCGCCGCAGAAGCGGCCCGACGTCCTGGTCGAGGCGTTCGGGCTGATGCGGGAGCACGCCGAGCTGGTGGTGGTCGGCGACGGCCCGGACCGCGGGCTCGTCGAGCGGGCGGTCGCGGCCTCCCCGGCGCGGGACCGGATCACGCTGCGCGGCTTCGTGGCGCACGACGCCGTCCCCGCCGTCCTCCGGTCGCTGGACGTGCTGGTGCTGCCGTCGGCGTACGAGGAGATGGGGTCGGTGCTCACCGAGGCGATGGCCGCGGGGCTGCCGGTCGTGGCCAGCGACGTCGGCGGCATCCCCACCGTGGTGCGCGACGGGGTCACCGGGCTGCTGGTGCCGCCGCTGGACCCGGCCGCGCTGGCCGCCGCCCTCGACCGCGTGGCCGGGGACGCCGACCTGCGGGCCCGGCTGGCCGCCGGCGCGCGGGAGCGCGCCGGCGACTACGCCTGGCCGCGGCTGGCCGCGCGGGTGGCCGACGTGTACGCGCGGGTCCGCGGCGGCGTGCGCGGCGGGGCGCGCGGACGGGTGCGGGAGGCCGTGGCGGCGTGACCGCGGACCGCCGTGCGCGGGTGGCCGTGCTGGTCCCCGTGCACGACTCCCCCGCCTCACCGGCCGCCGCCTTCCTGTCGCGGGCGCTGGAGTCGCTGCGCGCGCAGACCGTCGCCGAGTGGGAGGCGGTGGTGGTCGACGACGGGTCGCCCGACCCCGGCGCGGTCCCGGCCGCGCTGGCGGCGGTTCGGGACCCCCGGGTCCGGCTGCTGCGGCACGCGGAGAACCGGGGCCTCGGTGCGGCGCTGAACGTCGCGCTGGACGCCACGACCGCCCCGCTGGTCGCCTACCTCCCGGCTGACGACGTGTGGGCGCCCGCGCACCTCGAGGCGCTGCTCGGCTGCCTGACCGGGCCCGGCGTCGTCCGCGCGCGGACGGGCCTGACCGAGCCGGCGGACACGCCCTACGACCAGCTGGTGCAGGTCGCCCACCGGCGCACCGCCGACCGCTGGACCGAGCGGGCGGAGCTGGAGACCGACGACCTGGACCGCCTGATGTGGCGCCGGCTGGACGCCCGCGGTGCCGTCGCCGACACCGGCCGCGTCACCTGCTCGTGGACCCGCCACCCCGGGCAGCGGTCGCGGGCGATCCGGCCGTCGGCCGACGGCGGGCTCAACGTCTTCCGCGCGCGCTACCGGGTGGCCGAGCCGTTGCGCTTCTCCTCCACCGACGGCGGCGAGGTCGACGAGCGTGCCCGCTACGCCCGCTTCCGCCGGCGGACGTACCGGCCGGCGCCGGAGGGGCTGCGGGTGCTCGTCGTCGGCGAGCTGGCGTTCAACCCCGAGCGCGTGCTCGCCCTGGCCGCGCGGGGGCACGCCCTGACGGGCCTGTGGACGGCGTCCGGGCTGGGCGACAGCACGGTGGGGCCGCTGCCGTTCGGGCACGTCGCCGAGCTGGGGCCGGCGGTCGACCCCGCGGCGGGCGGGTGGCGGGAGGCGGTGCGGGAGCTGGCGCCCGACGTCGTCTGGGCGCAGCTGAACTGGCGCGCGGTACCGCTGGCGCACGCGGTCCGCTCGGCCTTCCCGGAGGTGCCGTTCGTCTGGCACTTCAAGGAGGCGCCGCAGCGCAGCGTCGTCCGCGGCGAGTGGCCGCTGCTCGCCGACCTGGTGACCGCGGCCGACGCCGCGCTGTTCTGCAGCGAGGAGGAGCGCGACTGGTTCGCCCTCGCCCTGGCCGGCCGGGTCGACCCGGGGCGCCTCGGCGTGCTGGACGGCGACCTGCCGCTGCGCGAGTGGTCGCAGGCACCGCTGTCACCGAAGCTGTCCGACGCCGACGGGCAGCCGCACACCGTCCTCGCCGGCCGGCCCGCGGGGCTCGACCTCGACTGGGTGCTGGCGCTGGCCCGCCGCGGGGTGCACACGCACCTGCACGGCCAGGTGCGCGCGCCCGGGGCGACGGGCTCGTGGACCTCGTGGCTGGACGAGGCGCTGGCCCGGGCGCCGGAGTTCGTGCACGTGCACCCGCCGGTCGGGCCCGAGGAGTGGGTGCCGGTGCTGTCCCGGTACGACGCCGGCTGGCTGCACCGCTTCGACAGCGCCAACGGCGGCGACCTGCGGCTGGCCAGCTGGGACGACCTCAACTCCCCCGCCCGCCTGCCGGTGTACCTGGCCGCGGGGCTGCCGATGCTGCAGCAGGCGAACCCGGGGTCGCTGGTCTCCGTCGAGCGGGTGCTGCGGGACGAGGGGACCGGGCTGCTGTTCCGGTCGGCCGACGAGGTCGCGGACCTCCTGGCCGCCGAGGTCCGCACCCGCGCCGGCGCGGCGGCCGCGCTGGCCGTCCGCGACCGGCACACCTTCGACGCCCACGCCGACCGGCTCGTCGAGCTCTTCCGCTCCGTCCTCCGCTGACCGGTCGCCCCACGGAGCTCTCGCCGATGGGGCGACACGTCGACATGACGGCACGTCGCCGTGGCGGCACGTCGCCGTGGCGCCATGACCGCATCGCGACATGTCGGCGCTCCCGTCGCGCTGGCTGTCGTCGCGCTCAGAAAGGTGGGTCACCGGGCGCCTCGGGGGGCCGCCACGAGGTGCCGGCCAGTCCGTGCCGGATCAGCCGGAGGATGCCCGGGTACGGCTTGCTCCCGGCTCGGCGGTGGGGCGGCTCGGGCGGCTCGGGCGGCTCGGGCGGCTCGGGCGGCTCGGGCCGTTCGGCTCGCTCGGGCGGCGGTCGCAGGCCGGGTGGCCGGGTCGTGCGGGTGACCCCGGACGGGGTGGTGACCAGCAGCGTCCCGTCGTCGGTCATCTCGAAGCGCCATCCGCGGGCGAAGGTCTTCAGCCGGTGGTGGCCGCGGCACAGGCAGCACAGGTTCGCGCAGTCGGTCGGCCCGCCGCAGGCGTGCGGGACCACGTGGTCGGCGTCGGCCCAGCCGACCCGCTGCCCGCAGTTGGGGAACCGGCAGGTGCGGTCGCGGGTGTGCACGAACCGCTGCTGCGCGGCCGTCGGCGAGTAGGCGTCCGTGGCCGGCGGCCGGTCCAGCACCGCGCACGAGCAGGCCGCACCCGGGTGGTCGGGGCAGCCGCGGCGGGCCAGCCGGCGCAGCTGCTCCAGCGTGGCGGTGGCCAGCAGCGCGCCGTCGTCCCCGGTCACCCCGACCGTGACCGACCCGCCCTCGGGCGGTTGCACGCCCAGGGCGTCGAGGCGGCGGAGCAGCTCCCGGAGGTGGGCGGCCGTGATCGACAGCCCACTGACCTCCCCGGCCTCGGTGCTCTCCCCGGTGAGCGCACCCAGCGGGGCGGTGATCCGCAGATCGGCGGTCACCGGCGGCCGGCCGGTGTCCCAGACCCGCAGCACCGTGTCGACGAAGGCCCGGGTGCGCAGCTGCCCGATCGGTCGCTCGTCCCCGTCGGCCTTCAGCATCCCGGCCAGCTGGTCGACCACGTCGTGACAGGCGGCGGCCTCGTCCGCGGGCAGGTCCACGGCGAGGGTCGCCATGCCCTCCCGCGGGGAGGGGTAGACCCGCACGTCCGCGGCCTTCTCGGCCTCCTGACGCCGTTCGTCGACGCCGTCGGCGTCGAACTCCGCCAGCAGCGCCTCGGCCCGCTCGCGCAGCCTGCGGATCGACAGGTCGACAGCCTCCGGCAGCACGACGGCCTCCACGCGGCGGGCCAGGCCCGGGTCGGCGTGCTCGAGCACCTCGGCCAGCACCCTCGCCCGCGGCTCGTCGAGCACACCGGCGGCCAGCGCACCCCACGTGCTCGGCAGGGCCTCCCGGTAGGTCCGGGCCCGCACCGCCAGCTTCCGCGCGGTGCCCGGACCGCAGTTGAGGACCGTGGCCAGTTCTGCGGGGAAGAACTCGGACACCCCCGGCAGGCGCTCCGCCGCCGTCCAGGACCCCCGCCCACCCCGGCGACCGGCCGGCGGGTCGTCGGTGTCCGGCGACGCGTCCGCCAGCGCCAGGACCAGCTCCGCCTCGTAGGCGGCGATCATCGCCTTCTGCGCCGCCAGGAGCTGCAGCTCGGTCGCCACCTGCTCCGGGGACAGCAGCTCCACGGGCAGGCGCGGCACCAGGACCATGACCCCCTCGGCGAGGGACTCCCCGGCGACCGCTGCCCGCATGGCCCGAACATACGTTCGAGGTACGACAGTTTCTGCAGCTCATCGGGTCGGCGCTCGAAGTCGACGGACACGGGGATGCGGCGGGGGCACGCGCAGATCCAGACAGCCGATGCGGGACGGAGCCGTCGTACGGGCGCGCCGGAGCAACGAGCCATCGCGCGAGCCCGCCGGAGCCACGAGCGGCCGCGCGATCGTCCGGCCGGGGCCAGAAGCCCGGGGTGCTCGACCCTGCGAGGGGTCGGCGGCCCAGGCGTCCCCCGGGGGCTGCGGGGCGGCCGGACTACGTCGTCGTCACGGGCGGCTCGGCGCCCTCGGGGCCGTCCTCCAGCCCGTCGTCCTGCCGGTCTGGCACCCGCCCACGCAGGCGGACCCGCGGCAGGTGGACCGGGGGCAGACGCAGGTGCGGCGGACGCAGACGCGGCGCGCGGAGGCGCGGGATGCCGACGTGCGGCACGTGCAGGTGCGGCACCTCGACGCGCGGCAGGCGGGGGCGCCGGGGGCGACGGTGCGCACCCTGCCACGCGGCGACCAGTGCCGCGGCCTGCCGGCGGCGCTCCGCCTCCTCCCGGCGCACCGCCGCAGCACGCGCCCGGCGGGCGGCACGCTCCGCGCGGGCGGTGTTGCTCCTGGCCAGCCAGACGACGAGCGCGGTCAGCGCGGCGAAGCCGGTGACCGCGACGACTGCCCACCACCACATGACGGCCCCTCCTCTGAGGCCGTCGCGCGGCACCGACCGCGGGGCGCGCGACGATGCACGAACGATCCCGCGCCGGCGGCCCCACGGCCAGCACCCCCATCCCGCGACTCCGCCGACGCGCCCGGACGGGGCCCGCACTCGAAGCCATAGACGGATGTCGATACGATGAGCGTCGATGTCTGGAGGAGGACCCGTGGACGACGCCCGCTGCACCCCGGCCGACGGCACCGCCATGAGCGCCGACCGCGCCGCCGAGGTGGCCGCGCTGCTCAAGGCCCTGGCCGACCCCGTGCGACTGCGGCTGGTCAGCCTCATCGCCTCCACCGGGAGCGGCGAGGCGTGCGTCTGCGACCTCAACGCCGCCTTCGAGCTCACCCAGGCCACGGTGAGCCACCACCTCAAGGTGCTGCAGACCGCCGGCGTGCTCGACCGGGAGAAGCGCGGTGTGTGGGCCTACTACCGGGTCCGCCCGGAGGCACTGGCCGCGGTCGCCGACGTCTTCAGCTCGCCGAGCCTGGCCGGGACGAGCCCGGCCCTCGCCGGCTCGAGCCCCACCCTCGCCGGGACGACGGCGTGAGCGACGTCGTCGGCGAGACCGCCCGCGCGAGTGCCGAGGCGCCGGTCCTGCAGCGGCTGTCCACCCTCGACCGGTTCCTGCCGGTCTGGATCCTCGCGGCGATGGCCGGCGGCCTCCTCCTCGGCCGGCTCGTCCCCGGCCTGGACGACGCCCTCGACGCCGTCCGCGTCGGCGAGGTCAGCCTGCCGATCGCGATCGGGCTGCTGCTGATGATGTACCCGGTGCTGGCGAAGGTCCGGTACTCCGAGCTGGACCGGGTCACCGGTGACCGCCGGCTGCTCGTCGCCAGCCTGGTGCTCAACTGGCTCCTCGGCCCGGCGCTCATGTTCGCCCTGGCCTGGCTGCTGCTGCCCGACCTGCCCGAGTACCGCACCGGCCTGGTGATCGTCGGCCTGGCCCGCTGCATCGCCATGGTGCTGATCTGGAACGACCTCTCCTGCGGCGACCGCGAGGCGGCCGCCGTCCTGGTCGCGATCAACTCGGTGTTCCAGATCGTCGCCTTCGCCGCGCTCGGCTGGTTCTACCTGCAGGTGCTGCCCGGCTGGCTGGGCCTGGAGACGACGTCGGCGGAGTTCAGCTTCTGGGCGATCCTGCTCAGCGTCCTGGTCTTCCTCGGCATCCCCCTGGTCGCGGGCTTCGTCACCCGCACGATCGGCGAGCGCACCCACGGCCGCGAGCACTACGAGTCGCGCGTCCTGCCGCGGATCGGCCCCATCGCGCTCTACGGGCTGCTGTTCACGATCGTCATGCTCTTCGCGCTGCAGGGCGAGGCGATCACCTCCCGCCCGTGGGACGTCGCCCGGATCGCGCTGCCGCTGCTCGCCTACTTCGCGCTGATGTTCGGCGGGTCGTTCCTGCTGGGGATGCGGCTGCGGCTGGGCTACGCGAAGACGACGACGCTCGCCTTCACCGCCGCGGGCAACAACTTCGAGCTCGCCATCGCCGTCGCCATCGGCACCTTCGGCGTCACCAGCGGCCAGGCGCTGGCCGGGGTGGTGGGCCCGCTCATCGAGGTGCCGGTCCTGGTCGCGCTGGTCTACGTGGCGCTCCGGGCCGGCCGCCGCTTCTTCCCCGGCGACCCGACCGTCCCCACCACCACCGCGAGGAGCGCCCGATGACCCGACCCAGCGTGCTGTTCGTCTGCGTGCACAACGCCGGCCGCTCGCAGATGGCCGCCGGCTGGCTGCGCACGCTGGCCGGGGACGCCGTCGAGGTCCGCTCCGCCGGGTCGCTGCCCGCCGACGAGGTCAACCCCGCCGCCGTGCAGGCCATGGCCGAGGCCGGCATCGACATCACCGACCAGCGCCCGAAGGTGCTCACGACCGACGCGGTCGAGGCCTCCGACGTCGTCGTCACCATGGGCTGCGGCGACGCCTGCCCGGTCTTCCCCGGCAAGCGCTACCTCGACTGGGCGCTCGACGACCCGGCCGGCCGGGGCGTCGAGGCCGTGCGCCCGATCCGCGACGAGATCGAGCGGCGGATCCGCGGCCTGCTGGCCGAGCTCGGGGTGCCGGCCACCGCCTGAGTCAGGCGCAGATCCCCGAGCAGGCCATCCGCGCCAGCCAGCGGCCGACCGCCGCCGGGTCGTCCGCGTCGACCGAGCGCAGCGGCGCCAGCGAGGTCGCCTGGACGACGGCCAGCGCGATCCACTCCTCGGCCTCCTCGGTGCCCACCCCCGGCCGCAGCTCCCCGGCCTCCGCCGCGCGGACGACGAACGGGCGGATCAGCGCGGCCGCCCGCTCCCGTTCCCGCCCGGACCGCAGTGCCATGTAGCCGGCCAGGCTCTCGTCGCCGGCGGCCAGGTGCGCGCCCACCCGGTAGCGCGCCGACGTGCCGGCCAGCACCTCGGCCAGCGCCGCGACCGCGTCGGTGAGCGACCGGGCACCGGCCGCGAGCCGGTCGAACTCCGCCCGGTCGTGCTCGTGCTCGTACTGCCGGATGCCGGTGAAGAGGGCGCCGCGGTCGGCGAAGTAGCGGTAGAGCGTCGCCCGGGAGACGCCGGCGGCCAGCGCCACGTCCCGCATCGTCGTCTTGGCGCGGCCGTACTGGGCGGTGCACCGCATGCCCGCCTGCAGGATCCGGTCGCGCGTCTCGTCCCGGACCTCGGGCCCGGTCGCCGGTGCCGGGTCGGCGCTGCTCACCGGTCCAGTCCAGCACACCCGCCCGCCGCCGGACTCCGGTCAGGTGCGCGCGTCCCCCTCCGACGGCCCCCACGCCGCGCGCATCCGGGCGCGGCCCGCCGCCGCGACGGCGGAGGCGCCGGCACCCAGGATGGCCGCCGTCACCGCCGCCGACGCCTCGGGGGGCATCCGGCGGTCCAGCAGCCGGATGACCGCGGCCGTGGCGGCCCCGGCCGCCATCGAGCCCAGCACCGCGGCCCCGCCCAGCAGCCGCACGCCCTCGCGGGACTCCCGGTACGGGCGCGTGACCTCGTGCCGGACCCGCTCCACCTCCCGGCGCACGACCGCGTCGAGCTCGTCGGTCAGCGGCCGCAGCGGGTCGCTCCCCGGCATCCCCGGGATCGACGTCGTCATGGTCCCCTCCCCGGGCCCCTGGGCGTGGCGTCCAGCGCGCCACCGGCGGATCGTCCCGCCCGCCGCGCCGCCCGCGGGGCGCGAGCGTCCGGCCGTCGGCACGCGGTGCACGGCAGCGCCGCTGGGTCACCGCGCCGCCCCGTGGCGTCACGGGATCGCCGGACGGCTCCGGCGGCCTCCGCGCCGGGACCCGGCCGCCCCCGGCGGCTGCCGTCCGGCGGGACGATGGCGGCGTCGCGTCGTCCGCGACCCCGCGCGGGCGAGCGACGCGGAGACGGGACGCCGCCATGACCACCAAGGCGACACAGCGTCGGGACCCGCCGCCCCGCCGGCTCCCCCAGCCGGCCCGCCGGGCGCCGGTCAGGAGAGCCACCGGGAGCGTCGATCGCCCACGAGGTGGCCGGGTCACCAGGAAGCCGCTCAGCAGCGTGCTGTGGTCGGCCTTCCTCGACGGCCTGCTCCCCCGCCGTCGGCGCTGACGGCGGGACCGGGGCTCCCGCCGCGACCGGTCAGGGGGCGTGCCGGAAGCCGGTCACCCAGAGGCCGGGCAGCACCTCGCGGTCGCCGGTGGGCACGAAACCCAGCCGCTGGTAGAGCGCGCGGGCCGGCGCGTTGTCCCGGCCGGTGGCGACCACGGTCGGCCGGGCGCCGGCCGCGGCGAGGACGGCGGACACCAGCGCCGTCCCGATCCCCCGCCGCGCCGCCGACGCCGCCACGACCAGCCGGTGGACGTCGACCAGGTCGCCCTCGTCGGTCCAGGCCACCGCGCCGGCCAGCCGGCCGTCCGCGCGGGCCCCGGCCCAGCGCAGCGGCGCGGCGCGCAGCGCGGCCAGGTCCTCGTGCAGCGGCGGGATCCGGTCGTCTCCGAGCAGCGCGGCCTCGACCGCGTAGGCCTCCCGCTGCAGCCGCAGCAGGTCCGCGGCCAGCGCCGCGTCGCCGGCCGGGTCCAGCGGGACGACGGCCGTCACGGTGCGGCCGGCGCCGGCTCCTCCAGCGGCAGCCGCACCTGGAACCGGGTGTCGCCGGGCCGCGACTCCACCCGCAGGTCCCCGCCGTGCCGGTTGACCACGATCCGCCAGGAGACGTCCAGCCCCAGGCCGGTGCCCTGGCCGACCGGCTTGGTGGTGAAGAACGGCTCGAACACCCGGCGGCGCAGCTCGTCGGGGATGCCGGGCCCGGTGTCACCGATCTCGACCAGGGCGCAGTCGCCGTCCCGGGCCGTGCGCAGGGTCAGCGTCCCGGAGCCGGCCATGGCGTCGAGGGCGTTGTGGACCAGGTTGGTCCACACCTGGTTGAGCTCGCCGACGTAGGCCGGCACCCGGGGCAGCGACCGGTCGTAGTCGCGGACCACCGTGACCCCGGAGGCGATCTTGCCGCTCATCACGGTCAGCGTGGCGTCGAGCCCGGCGTGCAGGTCGGCGGCCTGGTGCGGGGCGCGGTCCATCTGCGAGTACTGCTTGGCGGCGTCCACGAGCGCGGAGATCCGGCCGGTGCTCTCGGCGATCTCGGCCACCAGCGTCTCGGTCTCGACGGTGTAGGCCAGCCACTGCAGCGCCGCGGGCAGGAAGGACGGCGTCACCGCGTCGGCGACGCGCTCGAGGTCCAGCGGCCCCAGGCCCGCCCCGACGAACACGCCGGCGAGGTCCCAGGCGCGCGCCACGTCGCGCTCCTCGAGCCACTCGCCGAGCTCGTCCTCCAGGTCCGCGCGCTCCACGGCGCCCATCTCGGCGGCCGGGCCGATCCGCGCGAGGAAGTCCTCCTGCAGCGTGGTGAGCGCGCCCAGCATGTCGCCGGGGATGTGCCCGTCCGACAGCAGCGCGAGCTTGTGCCGCATCCCGGCGATCCGCTCCCGCAGCGCCGCGGTGGCCCGCGCGGCGGCCGCGGCGGGGTTGTTCAGCTCGTGGGTGAGCCCCGCGGTCAGCTTGCCCAGCGCCAGCAGCCGCTCCCGCTGGCCGACCAGTTCCGCGGCGTTCCGGCTGCCGACGAACATGCCCTCCAGCAGGTGCACGGCCATCGGGTACCACTGCCGGAACACCGCGGCGAACGGCCCGGCCGGCAGCGCGAGGAACCGGCAGTCGGTGACCGCGCGGACCGTCGCCGGGTAGACCTGGGTGATCCGGTCGCCGGCGTAGAACTGCACGGCGCCGGAGTAGACGCCGCGGGAGTCGGTGCGCACCGTCTCGACCTCGTCGCCGCCGACCCGCCGGACCATGCTCATCGTCCCGGCGAGCAGCACGAAGAAGCACTCGGCGGGCTGGCCCTCGACCGACACCTCGGTGCCGGCCGGGCAGTCGACGACGTCGCCGTTCTCCGCCACCCAGGCCAGCTGCCCGGCGTTGAGGTCCTCGAACAGGAACAGCCCGCGCAGCTCCTCGGGCGCCAGGTGCGCCGGGGCCGGCCCCAGCGCGGAGGCGGTCACCGCTCCCCCAGGTAGCGGTGCACCAGCGTGACCGCCAGCGCGCCCTCGCCGACGGCCGAGGCGACCCGTTTGACCGAGTCGGCCCGCACGTCGCCGGCGACGAACACCCCCGGCACGCTGGACTCCAGCAGCCACGGGTCGCGGTCCAGCGCCCAGCCGCGGGGCCGGTCGCCGTCGGCCAGCAGCTCCGGGCCGGTCGGGATGAACCCGCGGTCGTCGCGGACCACCACGCCGTCCAGCCAGCCGGTGCGCGGCGCGCCGCCGATGAAGACGAACAGGTGGCTGGCCGGCACGGTCTCCCGGGCGCCGGTCCCCTCGTCCTGCAGCGTCAGCGACTCCAGGTGGTCGCTGCCGTGCGTCTCGACGACGGTGGTGCAGCAGCGCACGGTGATCTGCGGGATCTGGGCGATCTGCTCGATGAGGTAGTGGGACATCGACGCCTCCAGCGACGGCCCCCGCACGAGCATGGTGACCGACCGCGCGTGCCGGGCGAAGAAGACCGCGGCCTGCCCGGCGGAGTTGGCGCCGCCGACGATGAAGACGTCCTTGCCGGCGCACGAGGCCGCCTCGGTCAGCGCGGAGCCGTAGAAGACGCCGCGGCCGGTCAGGTCGTCGGCGCCGTCGACCCCGAGGCTGCGGTAGGAGACCCCGGTGGCCAGGACGACGGCGTGCGCGGCGATGCTGCCGCCGTCGGCGAACCGCAGCACCCGCTTGGGCCCGTGCGTCTCCAGCGCGACGACGTCGCGGGTCAGCAGCACCTCCGCGCCGAACTTGCCGGCCTGCCGGCGGGCCCGGTCGGCGAGCTGGCCGCCGGAGACGCCGTCGGGGAAGCCCAGGTAGTTCTCGATCCGGCTGCTCTGCCCGGCCTGCCCGCCGGTGGCCTCCCGCTCGACCAGCACGGTGCGCAGCCCCTCGGAGGCGCCGTACACCGCGGCCCCGAGCCCGGCCGGGCCGCCGCCGACCACGACCAGGTCGTAGAACTCCTCGCGGGCGTCGACGCTCAGGCCGACGACGGCGGCCAGCTCGGCGTCGCCCGGCGCGCGCAGCACCTGGCCCTCGGGGGTGACGACGACCGGGACGTCGTCCTCGCTCGCCCCGGCCGCCTCCAGCAGCCGCTGTCCCTCGGGCTCCTCGACGCTGAACCAGCGGTACGGGACGGCGTTGCGCGCGAGCAGGTCCCGCGCGCGGAAGGACGCCGGCGACCAGCGGTGGCCGACCAGCTTGACCTCCTGCGCGGCCGCCGCCGGGCTGGCCCGCCAGGCGTCGAGCATGGTGTCCACGACCGGGTAGAGCTTCTCCTCGGGCGGGTCCCACGGCTTGAGCAGGTAGGCGTCGACGTCGACCAGGTTGATCGCCGCGATGGCGGCGTCGGTGTCGGCGTAGGCGGTGAGCAGCGCGCGGCGGGCCCGCGGGAACAGGTCCATCGCCTGCTCGAGGAACTCGATGCCGTTCATCTGCGGCATGCGGTAGTCGGCCAGCAGCACGGCCACCGGCTCCCCGCGCAGCTTCAGCTCGCGCAGCGCCTCCATCGCCTCGGCGCCGGAGGACGCCCGCACGATGCGGCAGTCCTCGCCGAACCGGCGGCGGAGGTCCCGGGCGACCGCGCGCGAGACCTGGGGGTCGTCGTCGACGGAGAGCAGGACCGGGCGGTTCATCGGGGGCGGCCTCCTGGGACGTCGGAACAGGAGCGCCCGGCGGCGTCGGCGGGCGGTCCACGCTAGCCCGCTGCGGGCCTGCTCCGACAGGCTGTCGCACGACCGCCTCCGTCCCTACGGTGGCACCCGTGACCACGCCCGCGATCGACCCGTCCGTCCCGCCCAGCGGCCCCGGCTGCGTCGAGTGCGAGGCCTCCGCCGGCTGGTGGTTCCACCTGCGCCGGTGCGCCGCCTGCGGGCACGTCGGCTGCTGCGACTCCTCCCCCTCGCAGCACGCCCGCGCGCACGCCGCGCAGACCGGGCACCCGGTGATCCGCAGCTTCGAGCCCGGCGAGGACTGGTTCTGGGACTTCACCGCCGAGGCCCCGGTCCGCGGCGCCCCGCTCGCGCCGCCGCAGCACCACCCGCTGGACCAGCCGGCGCCCGGTCCGCGCGGCCGCGTCCCGGCGGACTGGCGGTCCCGGCTGCACTGAGCCGCGGCAACCGAGCGGCTGCACCGGGCGGAGCGGCATCCGTCGGCGTGGCCCGGGTAGGGACCCGCGCATGACCGTCACCGCGCAGATGCTCGCCACCCACCCGCACGCCGGCAGCGGACCGGCCGCCGACGCGCTCGTCGCCTGCATCGACGCCTGCATCCAGTGCGCGGAGGCCTGCACCGCCTGCGCCGACGTCTGCGCCGCCACCGCCCGGGTGCTCACCCGCCGGGCCGGTCACGACTCCAGCGTGGCGCGGGCGGTGCTCGAGGCGTGCGCGACCGCCTGCCGGGAGTGCGGCGACGAGTGCGCGCAGCACGCGGAGATGCACGAGCACTGCCGGGTCTGCGCCGAGGCATGCCGGCGCTGCGAGCAGGCCTGCCGCGACCTGCTGGCCGCGCTCGGCTGAGCGCCGGCGTCCCGGCCGCGTCGGCGGCGGACATCTCCACCCACACCTCCCGCGCGGCCGCCTGCAGCTGCGGCGCCCGGCCGGTCTCGGTGCGGGTGTGGACGTGGTACAGCGTCCGCCCGGTGACCAGCTGGAACGGGTGCTCGTCGTCGGGCAGCTCGTGCGGCGGCACGTACTCCGCCGCCGGAGGACCGCCCGCCCCCTCCGGGTTGAGCGCCCGGTACTCGCTCTCCTCGAACGGCGCCCCGGTGACCAGGTCGCGGCCGTAGCTCTCGCAGTGGTCGGGGTGGGCCAGGAACCGGCCGCCGGCGTACAGCCGCTCGGTGCCGTCGGGGGCGTCGTCGGCGACCGGCCACTGGACGCCGCTGCCGCCGCGCAGCCGGGCGTAGGACAGGCCCGTACGGCGTCCGCGTCCCCCAGGGCTCGGCGATCCGGTCGGTGCGGGGCATGGCCGGCTCCGCTCAGCGCAGCCGGACGGGGCCGGCGTCGATCGGCGTCCGGAACAGCACGTAGGGCCTGCGCCGCTCGTCCCTGCCCCCGCGGTACCTGGCCTGCCGGTACAGCTGGTTGGCGGTGACGTAGAGGAAGCCGGCGGCGACCGACATGGTGTCGGGCCACAGCAGCCGCGGGTCGGACACGACGGTCTCCCAGCTGCCGTCGGGCAGCCGCCGGTGCACGGCGTCGTGCTCGCCGTCGGTCACGTAGAGGCGGCCGGCGTCGTCGGTCTCCAGCCCGTCGCTGACGCAGCCCTTGTCGCCCTCGTCGCGGACGGTGGCGGCCACGGCGTCGTCGTCGGCCGACCGGTCGGCCAGCGCGTCGACCGACACGCTGTACCAGCGCCGGCCGGCCATGGGGCAGTAGAAGAGCCGGTCGCCGTCGGCGGAGATCGCGATCCCGTCGGCGCCCATGCAGATGGGCGACGTCGTCCCGTCCTCGGCGCGCTCGGTGAACTCCTGGCCCTCGACCACCATGCGCAGGTCCGGCGGCGGCACCGCCTTCGTGCTCGGGTGCTCGTGCAGCCGCCGCCACGACGCCCCCGACGCCAGGTCGACGACGATGACCGCGTTGGGTCCGGAATCGGAGGAGTCGGTGATGAAGGCCGTCCCGGCCTCGCCGCGGCGCAGGTCGAACCGGACGTCGTTGAGGTAGGTGGTCGGGAGCGCGACGTCGGTCAGGAACAGGATCGTCTGCACCACCTCGTCGGTGCTCAGGTCGACGCAGACCAGCTTCGGCCCACCCGGCTCGGTCGGCTGGAACATCGGGCTGCCGGTGTCGAGCACCCAGAGCCGGTCCGCCGGGTCGACGACGACGCTCTGCACCGACACGAACCGCTCGGGGTCGGCGTCGCTCACGTTGTCGTTCTGCTGCTGGCTCGGGAAGGCGACCTCGCGGCCGTCCCGCACCTCGCCGACGGTGAAGCCCACGTCGTCGCCCCACTTCGGGTAGCAGACGAAGACCCGGCCGGTGTGCGAGACGGTGACGCCGGTGGGCATCGCGCCGGCAAAGGTGTGGACGACCTCGAGCCCGCCGAGGGTCTCGTGGGTGGCCGGTTCGGACGACGCCACGGAGCGGCTCCTCGCATCGGTGGGTGGGACGGGGGCTGCCGCCTCGGCTCGGCGGCGGACGGGCGCGCCGATCGGGCGGCCGGTGGTGCCCGGCCTACCCGGCGTCCCGCAGGTGCACGCGTCGATGGATGTGCGGCGCAACCGTCGTCACGGTCCCGGGCACGGCGGCTGCGCAGGGTGGCGAACGCGCGCTGCCGGCCCCGGTCATCGGGACGGATCCGTTCCGCAGGCGGGCGGGTCGGCGGGACCCGCACCTACCGTTCCCCGGGTCCGGGCGGTGCGTCCCGTTCCACCAGGAGCGGCCGGCCGGACGCCGCCGAACCGGCGGCCGGCAGCAGACCGGCCGCGGGACCGGGGACCCAACGCAGTCCCGGGGTGAAGCACGCGCGGCCACGACGGCCGCGGTGCCGGGCGACTTCCCGCCCGAACCCGTCAGCTAACCCGGTAGGCGGCCGTGGAAGAGAGGAACCCGCCGCCCCATGGCGCGCTCGCACGTCCCCGCCCGCCGGCTGCCCGGCACCCGCACGCTCCTCGTCCTCGCCGCCGCCGGCACCGTCGCGATCGCGCCGGCCCCCGCGCTGGGCGCGCCCGCGGACCCCGCCCCCGGCACCTCCGAGGAGGCCGCCGCGCTGCTGGCCGACCGGGCGCACGAGCTGGAGGTCGTCACCGAGCAGTTCAACGAGGCCCGCGAGCGGCTGCGCGCCGCCCAGGCCGACGCGACCCGCGCGGCCGACGCCGTCGCCGCCGCCGAGGCCGCGCTCGCCGGCGCCCGGGACCGCGTGCGCGAGGTCGCCCGCAGCGTCTGGACCGGCGACCGGCTGGGCTCGGTGGAGGCGATGCTGACCAGCGGCTCGGCCGACGAGCTGCTCGACCGGGTGGGCACGCTGCAGACGATCGCCGACCACAACAACGGCGTCCTCGACCAGGCGGTCGCCACCGACGACGCCGCCGCGGCCGCCCGCGCCGAGGCCGACGCCACCGCCGCGCAGGCGCAGGACCTGCTCGACGACGTGACCGCCCAGCAGGCCGGCCTGGAGGAGCAGGTCGCCGCGTTCCAGGCCGACTACGACCGGCTGCTCGCCGAGGAGCAGGCCGCCCGCGAGGCGGCCGAGCGTGCCGCCGCCGAGGCGGCGGCACGGGCGGCGGCCGAGCAGGCCGCCGCCGAGCAGGCCGCCGCGGAGCAGGCGGCGGAGGAGCAGGCCGCGGAGGACGCCGCGCCGGCACCCGCCCCGGCGCCGGTGCCGCAGGCACCCCGGCCCGCCCCCGCGTCCGCCGCTCCCCCGCCGGCGCCGGTCGCGGTGCGTGCGCCCGGGCCGGCCGCGCAGGTCGCGGTGGACACCGCGCTGGCCCAGCGCGGCGACCCCTACGTGTGGGCCGCGGCCGGACCGGACTCCTTCGACTGCTCGGGACTCACCTCGTTCGCCTACCGGGCGGCCGGGATCTCGCTGCCGCACTCCAGCCGGATGCAGTCGCAGATGGGGACGCCGGTGTCCCGGGCCGACCTGCAGCCCGGCGACCTGGTGTTCTTCTACAGCCCGGTCAGCCACGTCGGGATGTACATCGGCAACGGGCAGATGGTGCACGCCTCGACCTACGGGCAGCCGGTGAAGATCGCGCCGGTCGACTCGATGCCCGGCTACAACAGCGCCCGCCGCATCGTCTGAGCGCGGTCGGTCAGGGCAGGCCCGGCAGCAGCTTGTCCAGCGTGACCGGCAGGTCGCGCACCCGGATCCCGGTCGCCCGGTGCACGGCGTTGACCACCGCCGCCGCCGTCCCGACGATGCCGATCTCGCCGATGCCCTTGCTGCCCATCGCGTTGACGTACGGGTCGTGCTCGTCGAGCCAGTGCGCCTGCAGGTCGCCGACGTCGGCGTTCACGGTCACGTGGTACTCGGCCAGGTCGTGGTTGGCGACCTGGCCGATGCGGTCGTCCCAGACGCTGTTCTCGTGCAGCGCCATGGACAGGCCCATGGTCATCCCGCCCAGGAACTGCGAGCGCGCCGTCCGCGGGTTGACGATCCGGCCCGCCCCGAAGACGCCGTACAGCCGCGGCACCCGGATCTCGCCGGTGTCGGCGTGCACCCGCACCTCGGCGAACTGGGCGCCGAAGGCGTAGGCGGCGTGCGCGTCGTCCTTCGCCGCCTGGTCGACGTCCCCGGTGACCTCGTCGCCGTCGGCCGGCGAGCGGCCGTACTTGGTGCGGAACTCGCGCGCCGCCACCGTGAGCGCCGACCCCCACGTGTTGGTGCCGGAGGAGCCGCCGGCCACCGAGGCGATCGGGTAGCGGGTGTCGCCGATCCGCACGTCGACCTCGTCGGGGTCGACGCCGAGGGCGTCGGCGGTGATCTGCGGCAGCACCGTCCAGGCGCCGGTGCCGAGGTCGGCGGCGCCGATCTCGGCGACGTACCGGCCCTCGGCGTAGCGGATCCGCGCGGTGGACTTCGCCTGGCGCATTGTCGGGTAGACCGACGACGCCACGCCCGTGCCCACCAGCCAGGCGCCGTCGCGGTGCCGCGCCGGCGGCCGGCCGGCCCAGCCGAACCGCTGCGCGCCCTCGCGCAGGCACTGCACCAGGTTGCGGCTCGACCACGGCTTGCCGGTCTCCGGGTCGACCTCGGGCTCGTTGCGGATGCGCAGCTCGACCGGGTCGATGCCCAGCCGCTCGGCCAGCTCGTCCATCGCGACCTCGGGACCGAACATGCCCGGGCACTCCCCCGGCGCGCGCATCCACGAGGGCACGGGCACGTCGAGCGGGGCCAGCCGGTGCGTCGTCCGCCGGTTGGGTGCGGCGTACATCATCCGGGTGGGGACGCCGGTCTGCTCCGCGTACTCCTTGATCCGCGAGGTCTGCTCGACCACGTCGATCGCGATGGCCCGCAGCCGGCCGGTGCGGTCGGCGGCCAGCTGCATCCGCTGGATGGTCGGCGTCCGGTAGCCGACGAGGGAGAACATCTGCTGCCGGGTCAGGCCGAGCTTGACCGGCCGGCCGGGCAGCGCGCGGGCGGCCATCGCGGCGAGGAAGACGTGCGCGTGCGGGGTGCCCTTGGAGCCGAACCCGCCGCCGACGTACGGGCAGACGACCCGGACCTGCTCCTGCTCGAGGCCGAACACCTCGCACACCGCGGCCCGGTCGGGGTGCACGCCCTGGGTGGAGTCCCACAGGGTCAGCGGGACCTCGGCGGCCGGGTCCCACAGCGCAGTCGTCGCGTGCGGCTCGAGCGGGTTGTTGTGGTACATCGCCGTCGAGTAGGTCTCCTCGACCGTCACGTGCGCGGTCGCCATCGCGGCGGTGACGTCGCCCTCGGCGGTGTCGGTCTCGTGACCCGCGTTCACCTGCTCCGGCGCGTACAGCTCGGGGTGGTCCTCCCGGAGGGTGCTGTCGTGCGGCTGCTCGGCGTAGGTCACCCGGACGGCGTCGGCGGCCTGCCGGGCCAGCTCCGAGGTCTCGGCGACCACGAGGGCGACGACCTGCCCGCGGAAGGCGACCTCGTCGCCCTGCAGGACGGCGAACTCGCGGTCGTCGGTGGAGGCCAGCCGCTCGGCGTTCTCGTGGGTGAGGACGGTCAGCACCCCGTCGAGCGCCTCGGCGGCCGCGGTGTCGACGGCGGTGACCCGGCCCCGGGCGACGGTGGCCTGCACCGGGTGGACGAACGCCGGGTGCTCGACCGGCGTCTCGATGGCGTAGGTCGCGGTGCCGCGCACCTTGGCCTCGCCGTCGCGGCGGACGGTGTCGCGGCCGATCGCGCGGGGCTCCAGCAGCTCGGTCATGCGGCCACCTCCGGGGTGAGGTCGCGGACGGTGGCGACGACGGTGCGGGTCACCAGCGGGATCTTGAAGCCGTTGCCGCCGTCCACCCCGGGCTGGGGCTGGGCGCTGGTCAGCTCGACCTCCATGGCGTGCCGGACCCTGTCCTCGGTGAGCGGGCCGCCGGCCTGGACCTCCTCCGCCCGGGCCGCCCGCCACGGCCTGTGCGCCACCCCGCCGAGGGCGATCCGGACGTCGTCGCCGGCGATCACGGCGGCGACCGACACCAGCGCGAACGCGTAGGAGGCCCGGTCGCGGACCTTGCGGTAGGCCGAGCGGGCGCCGGCCGGCAGCGGGGGCAGGTCGATGGCCGTGATCAGCTCGCCGTGCTCGAGGACGGTGTCGCGGGAGGGGTCGTCGCCGGGCAGCCGGTGCAGCTCGGCGAACGGGATCGTGCGGGCCCCGGCCGGGCCGAGCACCTGCACCTGCGCGTCGAGGACGGCCAGCGCGACCGCCATGTCCGACGGGTGGGTGGCGATGCAGGTGGCCGGGTCGCCCGCGTCCGGCAGGGCGGCGGGCACGCCGAGGACGGCGTGGTAGCGGGTGTAGCCGCCGACGGCCGAGCAGCCGCTGCCGGGCTCCCGCTTGTTGCACGGGGTGCTGACGTCCTGGAAGTACACGCACCGGGTGCGCTGCAGCGGGTTGCCGCCGGTGGTGGCGAGGTTGCGCAGCTGCCCGGTCGCCCCGGCGAGCAGCGCCTGGGCCAGGACCGGGTACCGCTCGCGCACCCGGCGGTCGGCGGCCAGCTCGCTGTTGGTGACGGCGGCGCCGATGCGCAGGCCGCCGTCGGCGGTGTCGGTGACCTCGCGGCTGGTCAGCCGGCGGACGTCGACGACGAGGTCGGGGCGGGCGACGCCGAGCTTGAGGTGGTCGACGAGGTTGGTGCCACCGGCCAGGAAGACCGCACCCGGCTGCGCGGCGACGGTGCGCACGGCCTCGGCCTCGTCGGCCGGCCGGGCGAAGGCGAAGGGCTTCACGCCTGCACGCCCCCCGCCTGCTGCACGGCCGGGACGATGTTCGCGTAGGCGCCGCAGCGGCAGAGGTTGCCGCTCATCCGCTCGGCGACCTCGTCGTGGGTGAGCTCGGGATCGGCGGTGAGGTCCTCGCCGACGTGGCTCGGCCAGCCGCGGCGGACCTCGTCGAGCAGGCCGACGGCGGAGCAGACCTGGCCCGGCGTGCAGTAGCCGCACTGGAGGGCGTCCCGGTCGAGGAACGCCTGCTGCACCGGGTGCAGCCCGTCGTCGCCGGCGAGGCCGTCGGCGGTGGTGACCTCGGCGCCGTCGTGCGCGACGGCCAGCGCCAGGCAGCTGAGCGCCCGGTCGCCGTCCAGCAGCACGGTGCAGGCGCCGCACTGGCCGTGGTCGCAGCCCTTCTTCGGGCTGGTGTTGCCCAGCCGCTCGCGCAGCGCATCGAGCAGCGTCGTGCGGGTGTCGACGGTCAAACGGTGCTGCTGGCCGTCGACGGTCAGGGAGATCTCGGCATCCGTGCCGGCTGGCTGCATGGCGCCGCAGGTGCCCGCTGCTCACGGCGTGGCAAACCCGTGGGCAGGCGCGTCGCTCCTGCCCACCGCGGGCCGGACAGGACCGGACCCGTGGGTCACCCAGGTCGCCCTCGATCCGTCCTGATCTCCGGGCGGGACGTTTGCCCGCGGAGGCGGGCGCGCATGGTCGGACGGTGACAGCGGCAGACGAGGAGGACGCGCCGCCGGTCGGGTTCCGGCCGGTCCACGGCGACCGGCCGGTGGTGGAGAGCGTGGGTGAGGCGCTGCTCGGCTCGCTGCTCGACCGGGCCCACCTGAGCCCGCCGCGGCTGGTCGGGCCGCTGGTGGCGCAGGAGGTCCGGGCGGCCGGAGGCAGCGACGTCGCGATCTTCCTGCAGGACTACGACCAGCGGCACCTGCAGCCCCTGGAGGGCGAGGGCCTCACCGGCGAGCGGACGCCGATCGACGGCAGCCCGGCCGGCCGCGCCTTCGCCACCGACGAACCGGTCGAGCACCGGCAGCCCGACGGGTCGGTGCGGTTGTTCCTCCCGATGCTCGACGGCTCGGCGCGCGTCGGGGTGCTGTCGCTGCGGCTGCCCGCGGTGAACGCCGCCGACCGGACGCTGGCCTTGCGGCTGGCGGGCCTGGTGGCCGACCTCGTCGTCACGAAGGCCGAGTACACCGACACCTTCGCCCGGGCCCGCACCGCCGAGCCGATGACGCTGGCCGCACAGCTGCAGTGGGCGACGCTGCCGCCGCTGTCGATGACCACGCCCGACGTCGACCTCGCGGGGATCCTCGAACCGGCCTACTCCGTCGGCGGCGACGCGTACGACTTCGCGCTCAACGAGCACGTGCTCGACGTCGGCGTCTTCGACGCGATGGGCCATGGCCTGGACGCGGCCACGATGGCCACGGTGGTGATCGCCGCCTACCGGCACGGCCGGCGCGGCGGCGGTGGGGGCGGCGAGCTGCCCGAGCTGTACGCCGCGATGGACCGCGTCGTCCGGACGTCGTTCCCCGGCCGGTTCGCCACCGCGCAGATCGCCCGCCTCGACAGCGAGACGGGCGAGCTGACCTGGGTCAACGCCGGCCACCCCGCACCGCTGTGGGTGCGCGGCGGCCGGGTGGTCGACGAGCTCACCGGGCAGGTGTCGCGGCCGCTGGGCCTGGCCGACGCGCCGCCGCGGGTGGAGTCCGTGCGGCTGGAGCCCGGCGACCGCGTGCTCTTCTTCACCGACGGCGTCGTCGAGGAGCGGCTCGACGACGGCGAGCAGTTCGGCGAGGCCCGGCTGCGCGAGCTGATCGAGGCGACGACGACCGAGGGGCTGTCGGCCGCCGAGTCGGTACGGCGCCTCTCGCACGCCCTCATGGCCGCCCGCGCCGGCCGCACCAGCGACGACGCCTCGCTGCTGCTCGTCGAGTGGCAGCGGCCCCCGCGCGACGACGAGCTGGCCCCCGACGTCCCCGAGGCCAGCCCGACCGACGAGGGCGGCGGTTGAGCCCGCCCGCGCGCGTGTCACCGGCGGGCGGGGGTACGCGCACGCCATGGCCAACGAGACACCGAACACCCCCGGACTGAGCGAGACCGAGCTGCGGGAGGCGAAGGTCGACGAGCTCCGCGACCGGGCGAAGGACGCCGGGATCGAGGGCACGTCGTCGATGAAGAAGGAGGAGCTGGTCGCCGCGCTGTCCGAGCAGGCCCGCGGCGGCGGGGCGGGTGGGTCGGACGGCGGGTCGGACGGCGGGTCGGGCGGCGGCTCGGGCGCCGGGGAGCCCGGCGACGCCGGGCCCGACGGCGGGCACCTGCGCACCGGCGAGCAGACGTCGAGGTCGCTGAAGTACTCGCAGGAGGTCACCTCGCCCGACGAGGACCCGGAGCGCCCCGGCCGCAGCCTGGCGACGACCAGCCACGAGGTGATCCGTCAGTGGGCCGAGGAGCGCGGCGGCGAGCCTGCGACCGTCCCGGGCACCGAGCACGGCGACCACCTCGGCGTGCTGCGCCTGGACTTCGGCGGCGACGACGACGGCCTGCGCAAGGTCGGCTGGGAGGAGTGGTTCGCCACCTTCGACGCCCGCGAGCTGAACTTCATCTACCAGGAGGAGCGCAAGGACGGGCACCAGAGCACGTTCTTCCGCCTGGAGAGCCCGCACCGCGAGGACGGCTGACCGCACCGGGGGCAGGCTGACCGGCGTGCCCCCGCTGCCCCTGCCCCCGGTCCCGGCCCGCGTCGTCGCCGCCCCGATGGCCGGTGGCCCGTCCACCGTGGCGCTGGCCGCGGCCGTCGGGGGCGCCGGGGGGCTGGGCTCCCTCGCCGCCGGATACCGCACGGCCGATCAGGTGGCCGAGCAGGTCGTCCAGCTGCGGGCCGCCTCCCCGGCACCGTTCGGCGTGAACGTCTTCAGCCCGGTGGCGGCCGACGCCGCCGAGGCCGCCCGCGTCCCGGCGTACGCGCGGCTGCTCGAGCCGCGGGCGGCGGCGCTGGGCGCCCGGCTGGGCGAGCCGGTGCACACCGACGACGAGCACGCCGCCAAGGTCGCCGTCCTCGCCGAGCTGCGCCCGGCCGTCGTCTCCTTCGCCTTCGGCGTGCCGCCCGCGGCGTCGGTCGAGGCGCTGCACGCGGCGGGCGTGCCCGTCTGGCTGACGGTCACCTCCCCCGAGGACGCCGTCGCGGCGACCGCGGCCGGCGCCGACGCCCTGGTCGTGCAGGGCTGGGAGGCCGGCGGTCACCGCGGCGGCGGGTCCGACGCCGAGCCGGAGCAGCTGGGGCTGCTGCCGCTGCTCGCCCTGGTCCGCCGGGTGAGCGACCTGCCGCTCGTCGCGGCCGGCGGGATCGCCGACGGCCGCGGCGTGGCCGCCGTCCTCGCGGCCGGCGCGTCGCTGGCCCAGCTGGGGACGGCGTTCCTGCGCTGCCCGGAGGCCGGGACGGCGCCGGCGCACGCCGCCGCCCTCGCGGAGGACCGGCCGACCACGGTGACGCGCGTGTTCACCGGCCGCCGCGCCCGCGCGCTGGTCAACCGGGCGACGGCGGAGCTGCCCGCCGACGCGCCGGCCGCCTATCCCGAGGTGCACGCGCTGACCCAGCCGCTGCGGGCGGCGGCACGGGCGGCCGGGGACGCCGGGGAGCTGCACCTGTGGGCCGGGCAGGCGCACCGGCTCGCCGAGGAGCTGCCGGCCGGCGAGCTGGTCGCCCGGCTGGCCGCCGAGGCGCGGGACGCGCTGGCCGCCGCCCGGTTCTGATCAGGCGAGCGGGCGCAGCGCCTCGGCCAGCGGGGTGGTGGGGCGGCCGGAGAGGCGGGAGAGGTCGCCGGTGGTCGAGTCCAGGGCGCCCTCGGCGATCGCGGCGTCCATCCCGGCGACGAACTGCGCGGTGGGCTCGTCGAGGCCGACCGCGGTGAGCGCGGCGACGTGCTCGTCGGTGGTCAGCCGCCGGTAGGTGACCTCGCGGCCGAGCACCTCCGCGGCCGCGGTGGCGAGCTCGTCGAAGCTCCAGGCGGTGTCCCCGGACAGCTCGTACACCCGCCCCTCGTGCCCGTCTCCGGCCAGTACCGCGGCCGCCGCGGCGGCGTAGTCGGCCCGGGTCGCGCTGGCCACCCGGCCGTCGCCGGCGCTGGCCGAGACGGCGCCGGTCGCGGCCGCCTCCTGCAGCGCCTGGGCGTAGTTCTCGGTGTACCAGCCGTTGCGCAGCAGCACGAAGGGCACGCCGCTCGACCGCACGTCGGCCTCGGTCTGCCGGTGCGTCTCGGCGAGGGCCAGCGGGCTGTCGTCGGCACGGAGGATGCTCGTGTAGCCGACCAGGGCGACCCCGGCCCGGGCGGCGGCGGCCAGCACGGTCCGGTGCTGCTCCACGCGGGCGACCGGGTCGTTGCCGGAGACGAGCAGCAGCCGGTCGCCCGCGCCGAGGACGGCGTCCAGGGTCGCCGGGTCGTCGTAGTCGATCCGCGCCACGCGGACCCCGCGGCCGGCCAGGCCGGTCAGCTCCTCGACGCGGCGGCCGCCGGCGACGACGTCCTCCGCCGGGACGCCGCGGGCCAGCAGCTCCTCCACGACGAGGCGGCCCAGGTGTCCGGTGGCCCCGGTGACGACGATCGACATGTGCTTCCTCCAGCAGTTGCGCGGGCGCCCCGCGGGCGCCCCTGACGGCCGCAACCCGGCTCCTCCGGGAGTTGTTCCAACCTTCAACCACCTGTGTCCCCCACGGCGACGTGGCACTTCTGCCCCGGGGCGGAGTGGCGAGATCGTGCTGGCCGAGGTGGCGTCAACCCGGGGTTGACGGCCCCACTGCCGTCAACCTAGCGTTGACGCATGACGTCTCCCGTGCAGGTCCCGGTCCGGCTCGACGACCTCATCGACGCGATCCGCCGGGTCCACACCGACCCGCTGGAGCAGCTCTCCGACGCGGTGCTCGTCGCCGACCACATCGGCGAGGTCGCCGACTCCCTCATCGGCCACTTCGTGGACCAGGCCCGCCGGCGGGGCGCCTCGTGGACCGAGATCGGCCGCAGCATGGGGGTCACGAAGCAGGCCGCCCAGAAGCGTTTCGTCGGCCGTGCCGACAAGCCGATGGACCCGCAGGAGGGCTTCAGCCGGTTCACCCCGCGGGCCCGCGACGTCGTCGTCGCCGCGCAGGAGGAGGCGCGCGCCGCGGGGGCGGTCCAGGTCTCCCCCGCCCACCTGGTGCTGGGGCTGGTGCGCGACCCCGACGGCATCGGCGCCCGCGTGGTCGCGGCGCACGCCCGCTCCCTGGACCGGGTCCGGGAGGCAGCCGCCGCGACACTGCCGCCGGCGTCCGGCGCGCCGGTCCCGGCCCTCATCCCCTTCGACGACGCCACCAAGGCCGTCCTCGAGGGCACCTTCCGCACCGCGCTGCGGATGGGTCACGACCACGTGGGGACCGAGCACCTGCTGCTCGCGCTCCTGGAGCAGGAGGCCGGCGAGGGACTGCTCACCGGCCTCGGCGTCGACGCGGCCCGCGCGGAGGAGGAGATCGCGACCGCGCTGCGCGCCGCCGCGGAGTGCGCCCGCCCCTGAGCGTCAGGCCCGGCCGGCGGACCGGCTGTGGAAGTCGCCGCGGCCGGTGTCCTTCCGCCAGTCGGCGAACGACTCGCCGGTGAGCTCCTCGAGCAGCGCGATGTCGTCGAGCAGCGGCTCGAGGACCTCCCGGCGCACCTCGACCGGCATCGCCGGGCGGGGCACCCGGCCGGCGTGCAGCGCCGCCAGCAGCGGCCGGCTGACCTGCCGCCACACCTGCGGCGGCGCGTAGGCGCCTAGCGCCGCGCCGGCCCGGGCGACCCGGGCCAGGGCCCGGTACCGCGGGGTGTCGGCCACCGAGGGCTTGACGTTCTCCGGGGCGACCGTGTGCGCCACCCCGGGCTCGACGCCGAGGAACCGGCTGACCCGGTCCAGGGTGTCGCGCGGGGTGTCGACCAGCTCGCGGTAGCGCAGCAGCAGGACCTGCTCGCGGGGCACGTGCCGGTACAGGTCGCGCAGCTGCTCGCCGTAGCGGGACAGCCCCCGGTAGTGCCAGAACGGCGCCCAGCCCGCCGCGATCCGCTCCTCCTCGCGCCGGACGGCGGCCAGGAAGTCAGGCTCGGGCTCCAGGCCGTCGGCGCGCAGGTGGACCCAGTTGCTGTGGGCCCGGTCGACCGGGTCGCGCACGACCACCACCACCCTGACGGCCGGGACGTCGGCGGCCAGCCGGGCCTGCGCGGCCCGGTCGTAGAGGTAGAAGGGCGTGCTCTCCCCCGCCACCGCGCCGTCCGGCGCCCCGGCGAACAGCGCGAGGTACTCGTCGCGGCGCCAGACCCACTCGCGGGCGCTGTGCGCGTCGCCGGGGCCGCGCTGGCCGCTGCGCGGCGGCGGCCGGCCCTCGGTCAGGTAGTACTTCGGCTCCTTGACCGGGGAGAGGTACAGCCGCGGGTGGGTCGCCAGCGCCGCGTGCAGCGCCGTCGTCCCGGCCTTGGGGGCGCCGGCGATGACGAAGTCGGGCAGCCGGCCGGCCGGTGCGCTCATCGGGTCCCTCCAGGGAGTCGTCGGACGGGGCGCCGTCGCGTGGGGTGTAGACACGCCCGGTGACCGCCATCCCCCCGCGCACCCCCGCACCGCGACCGCCCGACCCGGCCCGCCTCTGGGCCGACGCCGAGGTGGTCGTGGAGCCGGAGGACGCCCGGCCGGGGTCGTGGGCGGGCGGGCCGTCGGCGCAGCTGGTCGACGGCACGTGGTGGCTGGCCTACCGGCTGCGCCGGCCGGTGGGCGAGGGACGCGGCTTCGGCAACGTGCTGGCCCGCTCCGACGACGGCGTGCGCTTCGAGCCGGTGGCCGCCCTGGGCAAGGACCGGTTCGGCGCCGAGTCGCTCGAGCGCCCCGCGCTGGTGCGCACCCCCGAGGGCCGGTGGCGGCTCTACGTCAGCTGCGCCACGCCGGGGACGAAGCACTGGCGGGTCGACCTGCTGGAGGCCGCCACCGTCGAGGGGCTGGCCACCGCGGAACCCAGGACGGTGCTGCCGGGCAGCGACGCCGAGGCGGTCAAGGACCCCGTGGTGCGGTTCGACGGCACGCAGTGGCACCTGTGGGCCTCGGTGCACCCGCTGGACGACCCCGGCGCGACCGACCGGATGACCACCGAGCACGCCACCAGCCCCGACGGCGTCGCGTGGACGTGGCGGGGCACCGCGCTGGCCGGCACCGAGGGGAGCTGGGACGCCCGCGGGGTGCGGTTCACCGTCGTCGTCCTGGACGGATCGCGCACCTGGGCGCTCTACGACGGCCGGGCCACCGCGGAGGAGAACTGGGAGGAGCGGACCGGGCTGGCCGTGCACGACGGCGGGCTCGGCTTCCGGGCCGCCGACGACGGGCCGTACCTGCAGAGCCCGCACCCGCCCGGCGGCCTGCGCTACGCCGACGTCGTCGCGCTGCCCGGCGGCGGGGCGCGGTGGTTCTACGAGGCGACGCGCGCCGACGGGGCGCACGAGCTGCGCACCGTCGTCCTGCCCGGCTGAGTCCTGGAGCCGGCGGGCCCCGGCGACGACCGGAGGCCCGGCCGGGCGGCCGGGGACAGCGGTGGACACGGGCCTCCTGCCGGTCGGGTGCGCTGCCGACCCTGACAGGGACCGCCATACCCGTCAAATCCCATCGGGATGGTCGGGAATGGCGTCCAGGGATCAGGCGGCCCGGATCGCCGACACGTCGAACTCGATCTGGATGCGGTCGCTGACCAGCACGCCGCCGGTGTCCAGCGGCGTGTTCCAGGTCAGGCCCCACTCGCTGCGCTTGATCGCCAACGCGCCCTCGAAGCCCACCCGCGCGTTGCCGAACGGGTCCAGCGCGGACCCGGTGAGGGTGAAGTCCACGGTCACCGGCCGGGTGACGTCGCGGATGCTGAGGTCCCCGGTCACCCGGTAGACGTCGTCGTCGACCTGCTCCACGGCCGTCGAGGCGAAGACGATCGCCGGGTAGGTCTCCACGTCGAGGAAGTCCGGGGAGCGCAGGTGCGCGTCGCGGTCGGGCTGGCCGGTGTCGACGCTGGCGGTGGCGATCCGCAGGGTGACCCGGCTGGCGGGGGGATGGGCGACGTCGAGGTGCGCCTCCCCCTCGAAGTCGCGGAACGAGCCCCGCACGGTGGTGACCATCGCGTGCCGCGCGCGGATGCCGATGCGGGTGTGCGCGGCGTCGACGACGTAGTCGCCGGTCACGTCGGTCAACGCGGTGGTCGCCGCGTCGAAGTCGCTGGGGTCCGCGTCGGAGGCGCGGTGCTTGGCCACGGTCGTCGTCCCTCCCACTGGTCGCCCCATCCTCCCCGATGGGGCCCCGCGCGCATCTCCGGGGTGCGCCGGCCGCGGTTGCCGCGTCCCTCCGGTGGGCAGTCAGGGTGGGCGCCCCGGGTGAGCAGCCACCCCGGACGGCGCCTCCCCGCACCGAGAGAACCCTCGATGACCTCTGCTCCACCTCGGGGCACGGCGCACGCCGTGCCCCTGTCCGACCGCACCCTGACCGACCTGCCGTCCGCGGTCTCGGTCCCCCGGTACGACCGCTCCGCCCTCGTCCCCGCGATCGTGCACGTCGGCGTGGGCGCCTTCCACCGGGCCCACCAGGCCGTCTACCTGGAGGAGCTGGCTCGCCTCGGGGAGACCGGCTGGGGCGTGGTGGGCGTGGGCCTGCACAGCCGCGAGATCGGTGAGGTGCTCGCCGCGCAGGACCGGCTGTGGACGGTCGTCGAGCGCGCCGCCGAGGACGACCGCGCCTCCGTCGTCGGCGTGCTCACCGCCTACCTGCACGCGCCCGAGGACCCCGAGGCCGTGCTCGCGGCGATGGCCGACCCGCGGACCAGGATCGTCTCCCTCAGCATCACCGGCACCGGGTACCGGATCGACCCGCACACCGGCGACTTCGACGCCGACGACCCGCACGTCGCCCGCGACCTGGAGGACCCGGGCACGCCGGAGACGGTGTTCGGCTACCTCGTCGAGGCCCTGGCCCGCCGACGGGCGGCCGGCCTCCCGCCGTTCACCGTGCTGAGCTGCGACAACATGCAGTCCAACGGGCACGCAGCGCGCACCGCGGTGGCGTCGTTCGCCCGGCTCCGCGACGAGCGGACCGGCGGCGACCTCGCCGGCTGGATCGAGGAGCACGTCTGCTTCCCGAGCAGCATGGTCGACCGGATCACCCCGCGCACCACCCCGGAGGAGCGCGACGCCATCGCCGAGGCGATCGGGGTCGACGACCGCTGGCCGGTGACCACCGAGCCGTTCCGGCAGTGGGTCGTGGAGGACCGCTTCGGCAACGGCCGGCCGCCGCTGGAGCGGGTCGGCGTCCAGTTCGTCGACGACGTGTCGCCCTACGAGACGATGAAGACGCGGCTGCTCAACGCCGGGCACAGCGCGATCGCCTACCTGGGCTACCTGGCCGGGTACCGCACCACCGACGAGGTGCTGGCCGACCCGGTGTTCCGCACCTTCCTCACCCGGCTGATGGCCGAGGAGATCGCGCCGTACCTGCCCGAGGTCCCCGGCGTGGACCTCGGGGAGTACCAGCGCACGCTGCGGGACCGGCTGGCCAACCCGCGGATGGCCGACCAGCTCTCCCGGCTCTCCCGGCGCGGCTCCACGAAGATCCCCAACTACCTGCTGCCCTCGGTCCGGGCGGCGCTGGAGGCGGGCCGGCCGCACCCCCTGCTGTGCGTGGCCGTGGCCGGCTGGCTGCGCTTCCTCCGCGGGCACGACTACGCGGGCGTGGAGGTGCCGATCGAGGGCCCGCGCACCGACCTGGTCCCGGTGGCGCAGGAGGCCGGCAGCGACGCCGGGCCGCTGCTGTCCGAGGAGTCGATCTTCGACCACATCGGGCGGGACCCGGAGTTCGCCGCCTGCGTGCAGGAGGCGCTGTCCGCGCTGGAGCGGCAGGGCCCCCGCGAGGTCATCGAGCGGTTCCTCGCCGGCGACGCGGCGGGGACCGCTCGGTGACCGGGGCGCCGCCGCCCCTGGACGCCGCCGCCGTGACCACGCTGCTGTGCGACGCGGACGGCACCCTGTTCCCCTCCGAGGAGCCGGCGTACGCGGCGTCGGCCGACGTCACCAACCGCTTCCTGGCCGGGCTCGGCGCCGAGCGCGCGTTCGGCCCGGAGGAGCTGCAGCGGATGACGAACGGGAAGAACTTCCGGGCGGCCGCCACGCAGCTGGCCACCGGGTACGGCCGTGAGCTGACCCGGGCCGACCTCGAGCACTGGGTGACCGAGGAGAAGGACGTCGTGACCGCCCACCTGCGCACCGTCCTGCGCCCCGACCCGGCCGTGCGGGAGCCGCTGGAGCGGCTGGCCGGCCGGTTCTCCCTGGCCGCGGTCACGTCCAGCGCGTCGTCCCGGCTCGACGCGTGCCTGGAGGTCACCGGGCTGGCGCCGCTGTTCCCGCCCGGCCGCCGGTTCAGCGCCGAGGACTCGCTGCCCGAGCCCACCAGCAAGCCCGACCCGGCCGTCTACGTGCACGCCGGCGGCCGGGTCGGGGCGACCCCCGAGGAGGCGGTCGCGGTCGAGGACTCCGTCAACGGCGCCCTGTCGGCCGTCGCCGCCGGGATCCCGACCGTGGGCATCGTCCAGTTCGTGCCCGCGGCCGACCGGGGGACCCGGGTGGCCGCGCTGCGGGGGGCCGGGGTCGCCGCCGTCGTCGGCTCCTGGGCCGAGCTGGAGGACCTGCTGCGCTGACCGCGCCGCTCAGCGGCGCAGGCGGCGCCGCCCCGGCCGGCGGCCGAAGGCCCGGCGGATCCGCTCCCGGCGGTTGGGCGTCCGCTCGGCGTCCAGCAGCCGGGTGTCGGCGAGCAGCTGCTCGACCGGGCCCAGGTCGGGCGGGGTGAAGGGCACCAGCGACCGGCCGGCCGGGCGGCGCAGCTCCTCGACGGCGGCGAGCAGCGACCCGCCGGAGCGCTCGACGGCGGCCGCCACCTCCTCCGGCTCGACGCCCAGGTGCTCGGCGACCAGCCGGTCGCGCACGGCCAGGACCGCGGCGGCGAGCGCGTCGCGGTCGGTGTCCTGGCCGTCGACCTCGATGCTCAGGTCGCACTCGGTGTCCAGCCCCATCGACCGGTTGTTCAGGTTGGCCGAGCCGATCCGCAGCAGCCGGTCGTCGACGACCAGCACCTTGGCGTGCACGTAGATCGGGCGCCGTCCCTCCGTGACGGGCACGTACAGGCGGAAGCGGCCGTGCCGGTCGGCCCGGCGGACCAGCTCGAGCAGCGCGGCCCGGGCCGAGCCCATCGCCTTCTCCTCCAGCCAGCCCCAGGCCTCGTTCGGGTTGAGCACCACGAACTCCGGCCCGTCGTCCTCCCGGAGGCGGTCGGCGATCGCCTCGGCGATGCGGCGGTTGGCGAAGTACTGCGTCTCGATGTAGACCGTCCGGCGGGCGGCGGCGATGGCCGCGAGCCACAGCAGCTCGATCTCGTGCACCAGCGGGGTGCCGCCGTGCTCGGGGCGGGTGCGCGAGATCGCGACGTCGACGTCGGTGAGGAACGGCTCGACGCCCTCGGGCCAGCACGCCTCGACGTCGGGAACCGGCTCCAGCCGCTCGCCGGTGGCGCTCTCCCAGCGCTCGCGGGCCAGGTCGCCGATCGCCCGCGCCGCCGGCCCGGTCACCAGGCTGGTCACGTCGTGCCAGGGCATCGTCGGGCGGTGGGTGCGCGGCCGGACGCGGAACCGCTCCCGGTCGCGGTGCTCGGGTGTGTCCCAGCGGTCGGCGGTGACGTCGATGCCGCCGGCGAAGGCCAGGCAGTCGTCGACGACCACGATCTTCTGGTGGTGGGCGCCGCCCACCGGGTGGTGGGTGTCCACGGTGAACGTCAGCCGGTCCGGCGTGCGCCGGTTCAGCAGCACGATCGGCGCCAGCCCGCGGGCCAGCGCGTACGCCATGCCGAGGTCCCACTGGAGCACGCCCACCTCCAGCTCCGGGTTGCCCCGGACGGCGGCCTCGAGCACCCGGCCGAGCCGGTCGTCGCGGCCGCGCCCGCCCGCGCGCGGGTCCAGCCGGATCCGCGGGTCGAAGTCCCAGCCGATGAACAGCACCCGGCGCCGGGCCGACCGGACGGCCCGCTTGAGGGCGGCGAAGTAGTCGGCCGCGTCGACGAACACGGCGTGCCGGTCCGCCCGCTCGATGCGCCAGCAGGTCTCGCCCGGGATCAGCAGCCGGTCGCCGGCGCCGGCCGGGACCTCCGCCGGATCCCGGGGGGCCGGGACCCGCAGGCCGGGTGAGGTCGTCGTACCGCCGTCGGAGGACACCGGGGCATTCTGCGGTGCCGGGGGCCCCGCGGCGCGCCGCCGCACGCGAGGTGCACCCGAACGGTGTGCCGGCCGGTGGTCAGGAGCGGGCGGCGCCGCGGCGGCGCGGGCCGACCAGGTCGGCGACGGTGGCCCGCGCGCCCCGCTCGCGCAGCGAGGCCAGCGCCGCCCGGTAGGCGGCGGCGAAGCGCTCGTCGGCGGCGAGGTCGCCGAAGACGTCGGGGTCGTCGAGGAAGGCCAGCGGGTCGCTGCCCTGGCGGTCGGCCCGCGCGCCGAGCTCCCCGGCCCGCGGATCGACGAGCGCCAGCGGCAGGCCGGCGTCGTCGGCGCCCTCCGCCGCGCGCGCCCACCCGGCCAGCACGGCGGCCGACCGGCGGATCTCGCCGCCGCGGGCGAGGTTGGCGCGCAGCACGGGCAGCAGGAACTGCGGGACCCGGTCGGAGGCGTTCTCCCGGATCCGGTCGAGCGTGTCGCGCACCTGCGGGTTGGCGAACCGGCCGACCAGCTCGGCCTTGTACCGGCGCAGGTCGATCCCCGGCACCGGCGCCAGCGTCGGGGTCGCCTCCTCGTCGAGGTAGCCGCGGAGGAACTCGCGGAACAGCGGGTCCTGGCACGCCTCGTGCACGTACGTCAGCCCGGCCAGGCGGCCGAGGTGGGCCAGCACCTGGTGCCCGGCGTTGAGCAGCCCCAGCTTCATCAGCTCGTAGGGGGCGACGTCGCCCACCAGCTGCACGCCGACGTCCTCCAGCGGCGGCCGCCCGGCGGGGAAGTCGTCCTCCAGCACCCACTGCGTCCACGGCTCGCAGACCACCGGCCAGGCGTCCTCGACGCCGAAGCGGTGCGCCAGCTCCGCGCGGTCGGCGTCGGTGGTGACCGGGGTGATCCGGTCGACCATGGAGTTCGGGAAGGGCACCTCCGCCGCCACCCACGCGCCCAGCTCCGGGTCGCGCAGCGCGGCGAAGGCGGCGAAGCTGCGCCGGGCCAGGTCGCCGTTGTGCGGGATGTTGTCGCACGAGACGACCGCGAACGGCGGCAGGCCGCGGGCGCGGCGGCGGGCCAGCGCCTCCGCGACCAGGCCGAAGACGGTGCGCGGCGCGGCCGTGCCCCCGGCTCCGGCGCGCTGCAGGTCGGCGCGCACGTCGGGGGCGGCGGTGTCGAACTCGCCGGTGGTGGCCGAGGTGTTGTAGCCGCCCTCGGTGACCGTGAGCGAGACGATCCGGGTCTCCTCCGCGGCCATCCGCTCGACGACGGCCCCCGGGTCGTCCGGGGCGAACAGGTACTCCACGACCGACCCCACGACGCGGGCGTCGAGGAAGCCGTCGGGGTGCTTGACGACCACGGTGTAGAGGCAGTCCTGGGCGGCCATCACCTCGGCCATCCGCCGGTCGCCGGGCAGCACGCCGACCCCGCAGATGCCCCACCCCTCCCCCTCGCCGGACTCCAGCAGGCGGTCGAGGTACAGCGCCTGGTGCGAGCGGTGGAACCCGCCGACGCCGAGGTGCACGATGCCCGGCCGCACGGCGGCCCGGTCGTAGCGCGGCGTCCACACCGACGGGCCGAGGGTGGGCAGCGAGGAGGCGGTCAACCGCGGCATGGCCGGGCCCCTACCCACGGCGGGCCGCCGACACGGGCCGCCGCCGGGCGGAGGGGCAGCCGGTGCCCGCGGGGTTCCGTTCCGGGGCGAGCGGGTCCACCATGGGGTGCCTTCGTCGCCCAGCCCGCGCCACGGAGGGAGGGTCCCGTGCCGACCTCTCCGCCCCTGCCGGACCGCTCCGCGCGCCCGACGCCCGCGCCGCCGCGCCGGGCCGGCGCGCGACCGAGGGCGGGGACGCCGTGACCACGCTGGTCCCGCGGACGATCGTCAGCCGCCCGGGACCGGAGCGTCAGGTCAGCAAGGGCTCGCGCCTGGCGAACTTGCTGCGCACCACCGACCACAAGACGATCGGCCTGATGTACCTGGTGACGTCGTTCGTCTGGTTCATCGCCGGCGGCCTCATGGCCATGCTGATGCGCGGGGAGCTGGCCCGGCCGGGCCTGCAGTACCTCTCCCCCGAGCAGTACAACCAGCTGTTCACCATGCACGGCACGATCATGCTGCTGCTGTTCGCGACGCCGCTGTTCTTCGCGTTCGGCAACCTGATCATGCCGCTGCAGATCGGCGCGCCCGACGTCGCGTTCCCGCGGCTCAACGCGCTGTCGTACTGGCTGTTCCTCTTCGGCGGCCTCATCGCGGCGGGCGGGTTCGTCACCCCCAGCGGGGCGGCCGACTTCGGCTGGTACGCCTACGCGCCACTGTCCGACGGCGTCCACAGCCCCGGCGCCGGCGCCACCCTCTGGTTCACCGGCCTGGCCGTGAGCGGCCTGGGCACGATCCTCGGCGCGGTCAACTTCATCGCCACGATCATCTGCCTGCGCGCCCCGGGCATGACGATGTTCCGGATGCCGATCTTCACCTGGAACTCGCTGGTCACCAGCCTGCTGGTGCTGTTCGCGTTCCCGATCCTGACCGCGGCACTGCTGGTGAACCTCTCCGACCGCAACCTGGGCTCGCTGGTGTTCACCCGCGAGAACGGCGGGGCGATGCTGTGGCAGCACCTCTTCTGGTTCTTCGGCCACCCCGAGGTCTACATCATCGCGCTGCCGTTCTTCGGGATCATCACGGAGATCATCCCGGTCTTCAGCCGGAAGCCCCTGTTCGGCTACAAGGGCATGGTCGGCGCCACCCTGCTGATCGCCATCCTGTCGGTGGCCGTGTGGGCCCACCACATGTACGCGACCGGCGCCGTCCTGCTGCCGTTCTTCGCCTTCCTCACCTACCTCATCGCCGTGCCGACGGGGATCAAGTTCTTCAACTGGATCGGCACCATGTGGCGCGGCCAGCTGACGTTCGAGACACCCATGCTCTGGTCGATGGGCTTCCTGGTGACGTTCCTGCTGGGCGGCCTCACCGGGGTGCTGCTGGCCAGCCCGCCGCTGGACTTCCACCTGAACGACAGCTACTTCGTCGTCGCCCACTTCCACTACGTCGTCTTCGGCACCGTGGTGTTCGCGGCGAACGCGGGGATCGCGTTCTGGTTCCCGAAGCTGTGCGGCCGGTTCCTCGACGAGCCGCTGGGCAAGCTGCAGTTCTGGCTGACCTTCGTCGGCTTCCACGGCACGTTCCTCGTCCAGCACTGGCTGGGCGGCGAGGGCATGCCGCGCCGGTACGTGGACTACCAGGCCGACGACGGCTTCACGACGCTGAACACGGTCTCGACGATCTTCTCGTTCGTGCTCGGCGCGTCGATCATCCCGTTCCTCTACAACGTCGTGCGGTCCTGGAAGCACGGCCAGCTCGCCGTCCGCGACGACCCGTGGGGCGCGGGCAACTCGCTGGAGTGGGCGACGTCCTCGCCGCCGCCGCGGCACAACTTCCTGGAGATCCCGCGCATCCGCTCCGAGCGGCCGGCCTTCGAGGCCCACCACCCGGCGCTGGTCGAGCGGCTGCACCGCGAGGCGCACGTGGGCCGGCGCCACGAGCCCCCGGGGCCGGACCAGATCGGGCTCTCGGCGGGCGCCCGGCAGGGCCCCAACGACCCCGACGCGACCTGACCGACGTCCCCCGGGAGGACCCCGTGGACCGGAACCGGTACGAGGCCGACGCGCTCGCCGACCTCGAGCAGCAGCTGTTCCCGCCGGCGGTGCGCCGCCTCCGCCGGCGCTTCTGCGCCGCGACCGCCGGCGGCGCCGCCGGCACCGCCGGCGCGTTCGCCCTGCTGGGGCTGCGCGCGCTGCCGGTGCTGCTCCTCCTGCTCGTCGGCGGCGGGCTGGTCGCCGTCGCCCGGATCACCGGGCCGGCGACCGCGCCGCCGCCGGCGCCCGCTCCCCCCACCGCGCCGGCGCCCCCGGCGCGGCCGGCTCAGCCGCGCGGCTGCAGCACGAAGTCGTAGCGCGCCTCCAGCCACGGCACCTCGCTGCTGCCGCCGTCCGGCGTGGGGCCGGCCGGGCGCTCGTCGAAGCGCACCACGAGCTCCTGCTTGGTGCCGAACACGACGTCGCTGTCCAGGTACTCGGCGCCCTCCTGGAACAGGTGGGTGATCAGCGGCTCGAAGCCGGGGACGTCGAGCAGGAAGTGCACGTGCGCCGGGCGGAAGTGGCTGATGTCGGTGCGTCCGATCAGGTCGCCGACGGGGCCGTCCATCGGGATCGTGTAGCCCTTGGGCGCGATCGTCCGGACGCAGTAGGTGCCGTCCTCGCGGGCGCGGTAGATCCCGCGCAGCCGGGCCTCGTCGACCTCGGCGTGCTGCGACTCGTACAGCCCCTCGGCGTCGGCCTGCCAGACGTCCAGGCGGGCGCCGGGCACCGGGTTGCCGGCCAGGTCGCGGACCGTCCCGTGCACGTACAGCGGCACGCCGCCGAGGCCGTCGGACATGTCGCCGCCGAAGCCGAGCTCGGGCGAGCCGGGGATGTGGAAGGGGCCGAGCACCGTCGCCGGGGTCGCGGCCGGGTCCAGCCGGTGGTTCATCTGCACGACGAGCATCGACAGCCCGAGGACGTCGGAGGCGAGGATGAACTCCTCCCGCTTCTCGCTGCTGATCTGCCCGGTGCGGTTGAGCCACTGGATCGCGGCCATCCACTCCGCCTCGGTCAGCCGGACCTCGCGGGCGAAGTCGTGCAGGTGCCGCACCAGCGCGGTCAGCACCTCGGCCGTCCGCGGGTCGTGCGCGGTCTGCCACCGCTGCACGGCCAGGTCGGTGATGTTGTCCTCGGTGACGAGCTCCACTGCTCCTCCTGCTCGGTCGCGGTTCAGGGTGTGAGCACCAGCCGGCGCGTCGCGCGGCCGGTGGCCTGCCGGCCCCAGGCCGCGGCCACGTCGGCCAGCGGGACCTGCTCGGCGTCGACGGCGATCTCCCCCGCGGCGGCGTGGCGGAAGACCGCGTCGAGGGCGTCCCGGCGCTGCTGCGGGGTCAGCCCGACGTTGGTGTAGCCGAGGATCTCGGCGGAGCGGCTGCGCAGCACCGCGGAGGAGAACTCGGCGGTGTCGCCGGAGGCGCCGCCCAGGTTGACCAGCCGGCCGCCCGGCGCGAGCACCCGCGCGGCCGCGGTCGCGGCGACCCCGCAGACCGGGTCGACGACGACGTCGGCGTCCCCGCCCAGCGCGTCGCGCAGGGCCCCGGCCAGCGCGCCGGCGTCGTCCGTCAGCGGGACGACGGCGTCCGCGCCGGCGCGCCGCGCCCGCTCCCGCGCCTGCTCGGAGCGGCCGACGGCGACCACCCGGCCGGCGCCGAGGACCCGGGCGGCGCCGACGGCCGCCTGCCCGACGGCCCCGCCCCCGCCCAGGACGAGCACCCGCTCGCCGGCCCGCAGCCGGCCGCGGGCGGTGAGCGCCCGCCAGGCGGCAACCGCCGACATGCCCAGCGCGGCCGCCGCCACGTCGGGGACGTCGGCCGTGATCGGCACGACCATCTCGTCGGGGGTGACGCACCGCTGCGCCTGGCTGCCGTCCCCCGGCGCCCGCCCCGCGGCCGTCTCGAAGAACACCCGGGTGCCCGGGGCGAGCGCCGCGGACTCCTCCACGACGCCGACGCCCTGCGTCCCGGGCACGTAGGGGCAGGCCGGGGCGCCGAAGTACGACGTGCCGGAGGCGCAGAGCAGGTCCAGCGGCACGATCGCCGCCGCGGTGACCCGGATCAGCGTGGTGCCCGGCCCCGGCTCCGGGTCCGGGTGCTCGGCCCACGCCGGCGCGGAGCCGGGGGCGGACAGGACGGCGGCGTGCACGGCGTCAGCCTGCCGCGGGACCGCGCCCGGCGGAGCGGTCGTCGTCGCGGGCCGCCGGGAGCGGGGCCGGGACGTAGGGGTCGGGCGGCACGGAGGCGTTGGCCAGGTCCACGGAGAGGAAGACGTCGTTGGCCACCGGGTGCCGCAGCTCCTCGGCCAGCTGGCCGATCAGCCCGGCGGTGCGGGCCAGCAGCGCGAAGCCGCGCAGCAGCTCCAGCGGCAGCCCGAGGTCGGCCAGCGCCGCCCCGCAGACGCCGGCGCCGTTGAGCGGCAGCGTCCGGCCCAGCACCTGCGGGTGCACCCGCCCGATCGCGGCGAACAGCGCCAGGTGCGGGCCCGTCAGCCCCTCCTCGGCGGCGATCGCGAACAGCCGCGGGGTGCGCGGGTCGCCGTCCTTGTGCACGTGGTGGCCGAGGCCGGGGACGAACCGCCGCGCCTCCCGCTGGGCGCGCACGGTCTCCAGGGCCAGGGCGTCCCAGCCGGCGTCGTCGGCGGGGAGCGTGTCGACCGCGGCGAGCACGTCGTGCAGGAACCGGCCGCAGTCCTCGGTGACGCCCAGGAAGCGGGAGCCGCCGCCGAGCAGCCCCGCGGCGAGCGCGCCCTGGACCGAGTCCGGCGCGGACAGGTAGGTCAGCCGGGTGACGATCGCGGTCGGGGTGAAGCCGTGGTCGGCCAGGGCGGCCAGCACCGCCTCGAACACCCGCGTCTCCCCGGCGGTCGGCCGGCGCTGGGTCGCCAGCCAGAACGCCAGCTCGCCGAACCCGACGCTGCCCATCACGTCGCGGGCCAGGTCGTGCCCGAGCAGGGTGATCGACTCCCGCGTGGAGGCGCCCAGCGCCGTCGGGTACCGGGGCTCGCTCACGCGTCCTCCTCGGGGGTCGCCAGCCACGCCCGGATCTCGGCGCCGTGCTCGTCCACCCGCGGCGGCGGCAGCCGGTAGGAGGCGGCGGTGTCGGAGAACCGGATCGGGTTGCGGATCGACGGGATCGCGGCGTCGCCCTCCCCCACGGTCACCACCGGCTCGAGCCCGACCTCCTCGGCGAAGGCGACGCCCTGGTCGATCGTGTTGATCGGCCCGCACGGCACGCCGGCGGCGATGATGGCGCGGAACCACTCGAGCTTGGTGCGGGTGCGCAGCCGCTCGACCAGCAGCGGCCGGAGCTGGTCGCGGTGGGTGTTGCGGTCCTCGTTGCGCAGGAAGCGCGGGTCCTCGGCGAGCTCGGGCACGCCGAGCACCTCGACCAGCTTCCGGAACTGGCCGTCGTTGCCGGCGGTGATGATCAGGTCGCCGTCGGCGCAGGGCATCGGCTCGTAGGGGAACAGGCTGGGGTGGCTGTTGCCCATCCGGAACGGCACGACGCCGCCGGCGACGTAGGCGCTGGTCTGGTTGACCAGCCCCGACATCGCCGAGGAGAGCAGGTTGACCTCGACGTGCTGCCCGCGGCCGGTCTCGTGCCGCAGGTTCAGGGCCGACAGCACCCCGATCGTGGCGTGCAGCCCGGCCATCACGTCGAACACCGCGACGCCGGCGCGGTAGGGGTCGCCGCCGGGGTCGCCGGTCAGGCTCATCAGCCCGGAGATCGCCTGGACGATGAGGTCGTAGCCGGGCAGCGCCCGCCCGCCGGGCCCGCTGCCGAAGCCGCTGATCGAGGCGTAGACGATCCGGGGGTTCGTCGCCGCCACCGAGGAGTGGTCGAGGCCGAAGCGGGCCAGGCCGCCGGGCTTGAAGTTCTCCACCAGGACGTCGGCGCGGCGGGCCAGCTCGCGGGCGGCCGCGGCGTCGTCGGGGTCCCTGAGGTCCAGGGCGACCGAGCGCTTGTTGCGGTTGACGCCCAGGTAGTAGGTGGAGGTCGCCTGCCCGCCGACGTCGCGCACGGGCGGCGCCCAGGTGCGGGTGTCGTCGCCGCCGGGCCCCTCGACCTTGACCACCTCGGCGCCCAGGTCGGCCAGCAGCATCGTGGCGTAGGGGCCGGCGAGGATGCGGGAGAAGTCGGCCACCAGCAGCCCGGACAGCGGCCCGCCGGTGGTTCCAGTCGTCATCGCCGTGCGTGTCCCTCCGCCGTCCGGGCACCGCGTTCCGCCGCTGTGCGGACGCCTGTCCGCCGGAGTCTCGGCGCCGGTCCGCGCGCCTGTCAACCGGACGCGATCGTCCGTCTCGATGCCTTGACACGTGTCGCCGGTCACGGCCAGGGTGGCCGCACCCGGCGTGCCGACCGCATCGCGGACGGGCGTCCGACAGCGTCGTCGTCCGAGTCGAGGAGGATCCCCATGAGCGACCCGAGCACCGAGGCCGGCCGGCCCGTCGTCCTGCGCGGCGGCACCGTCCTCCCGATGGACGACGCGGGCAGCGTGCTGTCCGGCGCTGACGTGCTGGTCGCGGACGGCCGGATCGCCGCCGTCGGCACCGCGCTCGACGTGCCCGAGGGCACCCAGGAGATCGACGCGACCGGCGGCATCGTGATGCCCGGCATGATCGACACCCACCGGCACATGTGGCAGACGGCGATGCGCGGCTACGGCGCCGACTGGACGCTCACCCAGTACTTCGTCTGGTACTACCTCGAGCACGGCAAGAAGTTCCGCCCGCAGGACATCGCCGCCGGCAACCGGCTCGCCGCGATCGAGTCGCTCGACGCGGGCGTGACCACGACCGTCGACTGGTCGCACAACCTGCAGAGCGTCGAGCACGGCGAGGCCGCCCTCGAGGCGCTCCGGTCGACGCCCGGCCGGTTCGTGCTGGCCTACGGCAACATCCAGGCCGGCCCGTGGGAGTGGACCGCCGACCCGGCCGTGCGCTCGTTCCTCGAGCGGCTGCGCGACGAGCGCGACGACATGATGGGCGTCCAGCTGGCCTTCGACGTCACCGGCGACCCGGCGTTCCCCGAGAGGGCGGCGTTCGAGGTGGCCCGCGAGCTGGGGCTGCCGGTCACCACCCACGCCGGCGTGTGGGCCGCCACGAACGACACCGGCATCCAGCAGATGTACGACGGCGGCTTCATGACGCCGGAGACCACCTACGTGCACGCGGCGACGCTGACCGCCGACAGCTACCAGCGGATCGCCGGCACCGGCGGGTCGATCTCCGTCGCGACCGAGTCCGAGTGCAGCGCCGGTCAGGGGCACGCCCCGACCGAGCAGGTGCTCAAGCACGGCATCCCCGTCTCGCTGTCGATGGACACCAGCGTGTGGTGGAGCGGTGACATGTTCTCCGCGATGCGGGCGACGCTGAACGCCGACCGGATGAGCGAGCACATGGACGCCCACCTCAAGGGCGAGACGATCACGCACCTGCGGCTGCGGGCCCGCGACGTCGTCCAGTGGTGCACCCGGGGCGGCGCGCACACCATCGGCCGCGGCGGCGACCTGGGCCGGCTCGAGCCCGGGTACAAGGGCGACGTCGTCCTGATCAAGAACGACTCCTCGCCGGTGTCGTTCCCGCTGCTCAACCCGTTCGGGCACGTGGCGTTCCAGGCGCAGCGCGGCGACGTGCACACCGTGCTGGTCGACGGCCGGGTGGTGAAGTCGGAGGGGAAGCTGGTCGGCGTCGACCTCGCCGCGGTGCGCCGGGAGGTCGAGAACACCATCGACCACCTGCGCGGCGAGTGCGGCGAGGAGGTCTGGGAGGCCGGGATGTTCCCCGAGATGCCCGAGGCCGAGGCCGAGATCCTGGACAACCCGTACCAGTACAGCGACTACAAGGACGAGTCGAAGCGGGCCGGCGGCGAGGACCGCGTGCTGGGTCGCTGAGGCGCGGAGGACAGAGATGGCGGGACGCGGGGCGGGGCCGGACTTCGTCGAGGCGCTGGCGCGCGGCCTCGACGTGCTGGCCTGCTTCGGGCCCGCCCACCGGGTGATGTCCCTGTCGGAGGTGGCGGCTGCCGCCGGCCTGGCCCGGCCCACGGCCCGGCGGCTGCTGCTGACCCTGACCGAGCTGGGCTACGTGCGGTCGGGGCCCGCCGGGTTCGAGCTGACCCCGCGGGTGCTGGACCTGGGCATGGCGTACGTGGGGTCGCTCGGGCTGTGGGACGTCGCCCGGCCGCACCTGGAGGACCTGGTCGCGCAGACCGGCGAGTCCTCCTCGATGGCGCAGCTCGACGGCTCCGACATCGTCTACGTCGCGCGGGTGTCGGTGCCGAAGCTCATCGCGCTGCGGGTGGAGATCGGCACCCGCTTCCCGGCCGCGCAGACCTCGCAGGGCAAGGTGCTGCTGGCCGCGCTGCCGCCGGCCGAGCTCGCCGGGGTGCTGGCCCAGCCGAGCCGCGCCGGGCTCCCGCCGTACATCGGCACCACCGAGGAGCAGCTGCGCGAGGAGCTCACCGGGGTGCGGGCCCGCGGCTGGGCCCTGGCCGACGAGGAGCTCGCGCCCGGCGTCCGGTCGGTGGCCGTGCCGGTGCGCGACGGCGACGGCGCCGTCCGGGCGGCGATGAACGTGACCGTGCACGCCTCGGAGACCTCGACCGAGCGGCTGCTCGGCGAGCACCTGCCCCGGCTGCTGCGCGCAGCCGGCGAGGTGAGCGCGGACTGGGCGCGGTGGCGGGCCCGCCCGCACGCCGAGCTGCCCCGCCCCGCCGCCCACGGCTGACCCCCGGCCCCCGGCGCGGCGGGAGCGTTGCCCCGCGACCGGCCGGGAGCAGCCCCGCCGTGGCCGCTGCCGGGACGACCCTCAGCGGTGGTGGCGGTGACGACGCTCGGTGGTGGCGGCCGGTCAGCCGATGCCGCCGCCGGGCCCGCTCAGCCCGGCCGAGGGCAGGTTCCCGTACGGGGTGCCGGTCCGCTTCCCGCAGAGGCGGCAGATCTTCTGGTCCGGTCCGTGGCTGCGCTCGTCGTCCGGCCGCCGCTGGACGTACGAGTGGAACCCCAGCCGGCACCGGAGGGGCTTGTGCGTCATGGGCAGACGCTAGGGCGGGGGCCGTCGCGCGCGCAGTGCCGGAGGACCCCGGGACGCCCGATGGCGAGCGGCTGGTGCCCCGTCGAGATCTGCACACTCGGCGGCATCAGGCGCTGATGGTGACGAGTGTGCAGATCTGGCCGGTCAGGTGAGGGCGGCGACCGCGGCGGCCAGGCGGGCGCGGGCGCCGGCCAGCGAGGGGCCGTACCAGGTGAGGTCGCGGCCGGAGACCAGCGCGGCGGGCAGTCCGTCGAACGCCTCGGGGCCGTCGTCGGCGGTGAACCGGTAGGGCTCGTCGGGCAGCAGCACCGCCTCGGTGCCGGCCGCCCGGATCTCCTCGACGGTCACCCGCGGGTAGCGGTCCTCCCCCGCCCCGAACGCGTTGACCAGACCCAGACGGTCGAGCACGTCCCCGGCGAAGGTGCGCGGGCCGACCACCATCCACGGGTCCCGCCAGATCGGGACGGCGACGCGGAGCCCGGACGCCGGCGCGGGTGCCGCCCAGGCCGCACCCGCCTCGGCCAGCCAACCCGGCTCGCCCACCCCGAGCGCCTCGGCGAACAGCCGGCGCAGCGAGGCCAGCGCCTCGTCCACCGACTCCACCACCGTGACCCACACCGGGATACCGGCCGCCCGCAGCCGGTCGACGTCCAGCCGGCGGTTCTCCTCCCGGTTGGCGACGACGAGGTCCGGCGCCAGCGCGGCGATCGCCGCCCGGTCGGGGTTCTTCGTGCCGCGCACCCGGGCGACGTCCAGCCCGGCCGGGTGGGTGCACCAGTCGGTGGCGCCGACCAGCCGGTCGGGCACGGTGGCGGCCAGCGCCTCGGTGAGCGACGGGACCAGGGACACCACCCGCCGCGGCGGCCGGGCCAGCGGCACCGCCGTCCCCAGGTCGTCGACGGGCGTCACCGGGTCAGGAGGCGAAGTCGCCGGCCGAGCGGCGCAGGTCGCGCAGGATGTCGATCAGCTCGCGCATCCGGTCGTTGCTCAGCTCCGGCGCGGCGAAGACCTCGTTGATGCGGGCCGTGGCCTCCGCGGCCAGCGACCGGCCGGCGTCGGTGATCTCGACCAGCACGCCGCGGCCGTCCTCGGGGTGCGGACGCCGCCGCACCAGCCCCGCGGCCTCCAGCCGGCTCGCCGCGTTGGTGACGCTGGCCGGGTGCACCTGCAGCCGCGCGCCGGCCTTGGCCATCGGCAGCGCGCCGGTGCGGGTGAACGACAGCAGCATGAGCAGCTCGTAGCGGGCGAAGGTCAGCTGCAGCGGGCGCAGCACCTCGTCCACCCGCGCCTGCACGATGGCCTGCGCGCGCATCAGCGACGTGACCGCCTCCATGCCGACGGCGGCGTCCCCCCAGCCGTGCTCGCGCCAGTGCCGGGTCGCCTCCGCGACGGGGTCGAAGGGCAGGGACGGCGTGCTCACGGCGGTCATGATGACTCACACGCTGCGGCGGTACCGGCCACCCACCTCGAAGAAGGCCTCGCTGATCTGCCCGAGGGAGCACACCCGGACGGCGTCCATGAGCTCGGCGAACACGTTGCCGCCGCCCATCGCGACCTCCCGGAGCCGGGCGAGGGCGGCCGGGGCCTCGGCGGCGTGCCGGGTGTGGAAGTCCTCCAGCCGGGCGAGCTGGGACTTCTTCTCGTCCTCGGTGGCGCGGGCGAGCTCCAGCGAGGTCGCGGGCTGCTCGGAGCGGTGCGGATCGAGGAAGGTGTTGACGCCGATGATGGGCAGCGAGCCGTCGTGCTTGCGGTGCTCGTACAGCATCGACTCGTCCTGGATCCGGCCGCGCTGGTAGCCGGTCTCCATCGCGCCGAGCACGCCGCCGCGCTCGGCGATCCGGTCGAACTCCGCCAGCACCGCGGCCTCGACCAGGTCGGTGAGCTCCTCGACGATCGCCGACCCCTGCAGCGGGTTCTCGTTGGCGGCCAGGCCCCACTCGCGGTCGATGATCATCTGGATGGCCAGCGCGCGGCGGACCGAGTGCGCCGACGGGGTGGTCACGGCCTCGTCGTAGGCGTTGGTGTGCAGGCTGTTGGCGTTGTCGTAGATCGCGCACAGCGCCTGCAGGGTGGTGCGGATGTCGTTGAAGTCCATCTCCTGGGCGTGCAGCGACCGCCCCGAGGTCTGCACGTGGTACTTCAGCTGCTGGGCGCGCGGGCCGGCGCCGTAGCGGTCGCGCATGGCCACCGCCCAGATCCGGCGGGCGACCCGGCCGATGACGGTGTACTCGGCGTCCATCCCGTTGGAGAAGAAGAAGGACAGGTTGGGCGCGAAGTCGTCGATCGCCATGCCGCGGGCGAGGTAGGCCTCGACGTAGGTGAAGGCGTTGGCCAGCGTGAACGCCAGCTGGCTGATGGGGTTCGCCCCGGCCTCGGCGATGTGGTAGCCGGAGATCGACACCGAGTAGAAGTTGCGCACCCGGTGGTCGATGAACCACTCCTGGATGTCGGCCATGCACCGCAGCGCGAACTCGGTGGAGAAGATGCAGGTGTTCTGGCCCTGGTCCTCCTTGAGGATGTCGGCCTGCACCGTGCCGCGCACGGTCGACAGCACGAAGGCCCGGATCTCCTCGGCCTCCGCGGCGTCGGGCCCCCGGCCCTCCTCGGCGCGGAAGGCCGCCAGCCGCTGGTCGATGGCGGTGTTCAGGAACATCGCGAGGATCGCCGGCGCCGGGCCGTTGATCGTCATGGACACCGACGTGGTGGGCGCGCACAGGTCGAAGCCCGCGTAGAGCTCCCGCATGTCGTCCAGCGTGGCGATCGAGACCCCGGAGGTGCCGACCTTGCCGTAGACGTCGGGTCGCAGCTCCGGGTCCCGGCCGTAGAGGGTCACCGAGTCGAACGCGGTCGACAGCCGGGTGGCCGGCTGGCCCTCGCTCAGCAGCTTGAAGCGGCGGTTGGTGCGGAACGGGTCGCCCTCGCCGGCGAACATCCGGGCCGGCGCCTCGCCCTCGCGCTTGACCGGGAAGACGCCGGCGGTGAAGGGGAAGGCGCCGGGCAGGTTCTCCCGGCGCAGGAACCGGACCAGTTCGCCGTCGTCGCGGGTGCGCGGCAGCGCGACCCGCCGCACCTTGGTGCCCGACAGCGTCTCCCGGGTCAGCGGCACGGTGATGTCCCTGCCGCGGACGGTGTAGGTCAGCTCGTCGCCGGAGTACTGCTCGACGGTGGCCGGCCAGCGCTCGAGCAGCCCGGCGACCTCCGGGAGCAGCCCGGTGGCGTCGGCGGCCGCCCGCGCGGCCGCCGCGGCTTCCCCGTCGAGCACCTCGGCGGCGGTGGCCAGGTGCTGCCGGCGGCGGGCCAGCCCGGCCTGCTCCTCGGTGGCGCGGTGGTAGCCGCGCACGGTCTCGGTGATCTCGGCCAGGTACCGCGACCGGGACGACGGGACGACGCTCGACAGCCCCGACGAGGCGCGGACGTCGACCGCGGGCAGCGCACCCTCGCCCACCGCGAGGCCCCGCTCGGCCAGCAGCGCGCGCAGGTGCTGGTACAGCGCGGTGACGCCGTCGTCGTTGAACCGGGCGGCGCTGGTGCCGAAGACCGGCATGGCCTCCCACGGCTGCCCGAACGCCTCCCGGTTGCGGACCATCTGGCGGGCGACGTCCCGGCGGGCGTCCTCGGCGCCCCGCCGCTCGTACTTGTTCACCGCCACGACGTCGGCGAAGTCGAGCATGTCGATCTTCTCCAGCTGCGACGCGGCGCCGAACTCGGGCGTCATCACGTACAGCGAGACGTCGCTGAACGGCACGATCGCCGCGTCGCCCTGCCCGATGCCCGGCGTCTCCACCACCACCAGGTCGACCCCGGCGGCCTTCACCGCGGCCAGCACGTCGTCCAGGTGCTCGGGCACCTGCGCGCCGGCGGTCCGGGTGGCCAGGGAGCGGAAGAAGGTGCGGTCGCCGCCGACCGTCTCCTCCAGGGCGTTCATCCGGATCCGGTCGCCCAGCAGGGCGCCCCCGCCGCGCCGGCGGGTCGGGTCGATCGCCACGACGGCGACCCGCAGCCGGTCGCCCTGGTCCAGCCGCAGCCGGCGCAGCAGCTCGTCGGTCAGCGAGGACTTGCCCGACCCGCCGGTGCCGGTGATGCCCAGCACCGGCACCGCGCGGGCCGCGGCCGCCTCCCGCAGCGCCGCCGCCAGCTCCGGCGCCCGGCCCGCCTCGAGCACGGTGACCGCGCGGGCCAGCGCGGCCCGGTCGCCGCCCAGCACCGCCTCGGCGGACGGCGCGGTGGCGGCCAGGTCGACGTCGCACTCGCGGACGAGCTCGTTGACCATGCCGGGCAGGCCGAGGCGGGCGCCGTCCTCCGGGGAGAAGACCCGCACCCCGCGCTCGGCCAGCAGCGCGATCTCCTCGGGGACGATCACCCCTCCCCCGCCGCCGAACACCCGCACGTGCCCGGCGCCGGCGGCGGTCAGCCGCTCCCGCAGGTAGGAGAAGTACTCGACGTGCCCGCCCTGGTAGGAGGAGATCGCCACCCCCTGCACGTCCTCCTCCAGGGCCGCGCGGACGACGGCGTCCACCCCGCGGTCGTGGCCGAGGTGCACCACCTCCGCGCCCTGGCTCTGCAGCAGCCGGCGCATCACGTTGATGGCCGCGTCGTGGCCGTCGAAGAGGCTGGCGGCGGTGACGAACCGGACCGGGTGGACGGGGACGTGCAGCGGGGCGGCGGTCACGGCGGGCTCCAGACGCGGGATGCTCGGACGTCCAAGGACCCTACCCGATTGTTTGGACGTCCACGGATCTTTTCCGGGCCGCCGGCGGTGTAGCGTCGACCCGTTCCGGCTACACATGCCAGGTAGGTCGAATCGACGGCCCGCACCGCACTCCAACCGAGTAGGTCGGCCATGTCGCTCGCCTTCCGCGCCTCCTCCGACTCCCCCCTGGTCGTCTCCGTCGACGCGCACTACGCGCGCGTGACCCTGATCGGGGAGCTCGACCACTGCTCGGCCCACCTGCTGGCCGAGGCGCTGCCCGCGCTCGCGGCCGCGCCGCCCGGGGCCACCTGGACGGTGGACGCCGCCGCGGTCACCTTCTGCGACGGCGGCGGGCTGGCCGCCCTCGTCCGGGCCCGCGACCGCGCCGCCGCCGACGGCCGCCGCCTCGTGCTCACGCGGGCCAGCCGGGGCGTCCGCCGGCTCATCGAGGTGACGGGCACCGGCGACCTGCTGCCGGTGCTGCACCCGGTGCCCCCGGTCGCGGGGTGACCGCGCGGCGGTGACGGCAGCGGAGTCGCTGGGGAACGGAGACCGTTCCCCGGCGACTCCGCTCAAGCGTTGCGGGTGGCGGCGGCGGCCTCCAGGCCCAGCTCGCGCACCGAGACCTCGCGCATCTCGACCTTGCGGATCTTGCCCGTGACCGTCATCGGGAAGGCGTCGACGACCTTGACGTAGCGCGGGACCTTGTAGTGGGCCAGCCGGCCGGCGCAGAACTCGCGCAGCGCCTCGGCGGTGAGCGGCTCGGCGCCCTCGCGCAGCCGCACCCACGCCATGAGCTCCTCGCCGTAGCGCTCGTCGGGGACGCCGATCACCTGCGCGTCGACCACGTCGGGGTGGGTGTAGAGGAACTCCTCGATCTCCCGCGGGTACACGTTCTCCCCGCCCCGGATGACCATGTCCTTGATCCGGCCGACGATGTTGACGTAGCCCTCGCCGTCCATCACGGCGAGGTCGCCGGTGTGCATCCAGCGGGCGGCGTCGATGACCTCGGCGGTCTTCTCCGGCTCCTCCCAGTAGCCGAGCATCACCGAGTAGCCGCGGGTGCAGAACTCCCCCGGCGTCCCGCGCGGCACCGTCAGCCCCGTCTCGGGGTCGACGATCTTCACCTCCAGGTGCGGGTGCACCCGGCCCACGGTGGAGGTGCGCCGGTCCAGGTCGTCGTCCGCGCCGGTCTGCGTGGACACCGGCGAGGTCTCGGTCATGCCGTAGCAGATGGTCACCTCGGTCATGCCCATCTCGGCGACCACCCGCTTCATCACCTCCACCGGGCACGGCGAGCCGGCCATGATCCCGGTCCGCAGGGAGGACAGGTCGTACTCGCCGACGTCGGGCAGGGCGAGCTCGGCGATGAACATCGTGGGGACGCCGTACAGCGACGTGCAGCGCTCCTCCTGCACGGCCCGCAGGGTCGCGGCCGGGTCGAAGCCGGGGGCCGGGATCACCATCGTCGCGCCGTGGCTGGTGGCCGCGAGGTTGCCCATCCCCATGCCGAAGCAGTGGTAGTAGGGCACCGGGATGCAGATCCGGTCCGCCTGGGTGTAGCCGCAGCCCTCGCCGACGAAGAAGCCGTTGTTGAGCAGGTTGTGGTGGGTGAGCGTGGCGCCCTTCGGGAAGCCGGTCGTGCCGGACGTGTACTGGATGTTGATCGGGTCGTCGGCCGACAGCTCCGCCTCCCGGCGCGCCAGCAGCTCCCGGTCGCCGGCCCGCCCGGTCTCCAGCAGCCGCTCCCACGCCGGGTCGCCCAGGAAGACGACCTCGCGCAGGGCCGGGCAGTCGCCGCGGACCTCGCCGACCATCGCCCGGTAGTCGCTGGTCCTGAACTCCGGGGCGCTGACCAGCACGGAGATCCCGGCCTGGCGCAGCACGTAGGCCAGCTCGTGGGTGCGGTAGGCCGGGTTGATGTTCACCAGGATCGCGCCGAGCTTCGCCGTCGCGTACTGCACGAACGCCCACTCCGCGCAGTTGGGCGCCCAGATGCCGACCCGGTCGCCCTTCGCGACGCCGAGCGCGTCCAGGCCGAGGGCCACCGCCTCGACCTCGGCGGCGAACTCCGGGTAGCTGTAGCGCCGGCCGGTGGCGCACTCGACCAGCGCCTCGTGCTCCCCCACCCGCGCGACCGTGCGGTCGAGGTTCGCGCCGATCGTGTCGCCGAGCAGCGGCACGGTCGACGTCCCGCTGGCGTAGGAGGGCTGAGGCGGCTGGCTGCTGGTCATGGCGCGTCCTCCGCGGACGACGACGACGGGGTGACCGGGCCACCCTCCACCCGGAGCGGGGCACGTCACCACCTACGGACGGGGGGACCGGGAAGCGGACGGCCGCGCGGGCGGTTGCCCCCGACAACGACACTCGCCCCTAGTCCGGGCGATCCCGCTCGCCCCCGGTCGGGGTGCCGAGCCGAACGAGAGGTCCCCGCACCATGTCGCCGTCCCAGCCCCTGCCGCTGTCCGTCCTCGACCTGGCCCCGATCGCGCCCGGGCAGACCGCCGGCGAGAGCATCGCGGCCAGCGTCGCCCTCGCCCGCGCCGCCGAGGAGCACGGGTTCCGGCGGGTCTGGTACGCCGAGCACCACAACATGCCGACCATCGCCTCCTCGGCGACCAGCGTGCTGATCAGCCACGTCGGCGCGCACACGCGCACCATCCGGCTCGGCGCCGGCGGCGTGATGCTGCCCAACCACTCGCCGCTGACGATCGCCGAGCAGTTCGGCACGCTCGAGGCGATGTACCCGGGCCGGATCGACCTCGGCCTGGGCCGCGCGCCGGGCAGCGACCAGAACACGATGTACGCGCTGCGCCGCGACGCCCACTCGGCCGACCGCTTCCCGCAGGACGTGCTGGAGCTGCAGGGCTACCTCGCCGGCGAGACCCGGGTGCCGGGCGTGGACGCCGTCCCCGGCAAGGGCTCCCGGGTGCCGCTGTACGTGCTGGGCTCCTCGATGTTCGGCGCCACGCTGGCGGCCGCCCTCGGCCTGCCGTACGCCTTCGCCTCGCACTTCGCCCCCCAGCTGCTGGAGAAGGCGGTCGCGGCCTACCGCAGCGAGTTCCGGCCCTCGGCGGAGCTGGCGCAGCCGTACGTGATCGCCGGGGTGAACGTGGTCGCCGCCGACAGCACCGACGCCGCCCGCGCCGACCTCGAGCAGGTGCGCCGCCGGCTGGCCGTCGGGCTGTTCGGCCGCGGCCGCGAGCTGACCGACGCCGAGGCCGACCTGCTGCTGGACGGCGGCGCCGGGGTGCACGTCGACGGGATGCTCACCCACACCGCGGTGGGGACGGCCGCCGAGGTGCGCGAGCAGCTGACCGCCTTCCGCGCGCTCGCCGACGCCGACGAGCTGATCGTGGCCTTCCAGGCGCCCCGCCCCGAGGCCCGGCTGCGCGCCGTCGAGCTGACCGCCGCGGCGATGGAGTCGGTCGCCGCGTGAGCCCCGCTCCCGGCCGGGGCCACGGGACGTCGGGGTGAGGCGTCGCGCCGGTGCCGGGAGGATGCGGCGGTGAGTGTCGAGACCGCCCTGCTCCTCGTCCTCGCCGCGATCGCGGTGACCGTCGCCGTCCACCGGGTGGCGGAGCGGACCGGCCTGCCCGCGGCGGCCCTGCTCACCCTGCTGGGGATCGCCTACGCGTACCTGCCGGGGCCGAACGTGGAGCTGGACCCGCACGTGGTGCTGACCCTCGTCCTGCCGCCGCTGCTCTACAGCGCGGCGCTGGACTCCTCGCTGCTCGCGATCCGCAAGAACCTGCGCACGGTAGTCAGCCTGTCGGTCCTGCTGGTGATCGCGACGGCGGTGCTCATCGGCATCGGGTTCGGCCTGTTCGTCGCCGGGGCCACCGTCGCCGCCGGGATCGCGCTGGGAGCCGCCGTCGCCCCGCCGGACCCGGTGGCCGCGCTGGCCGTCGGCCGGCGGGTCGGCCTGCCGCCGCGACTGCTCACCCTGATCCAGGGCGAGGGGCTGCTCAACGACGCCACCGCGCTCACGCTGCTCACCGTCGCGGTCGCCGCGGCGCAGGGCGACGGCTTCTCCACCCCAGCCGCGCTGGGCCAGTTCGCCCTCGCCGCGGCCGGCGGCGTCGTCGCCGGCCTGGCAGTGGCCTACGGCGTCCGGCCGCTGCGCCGGCTGCGGCGCGACCCGCTGTCGTCGAACGCGGTGTCGCTGGCCACGCCGTTCGTGGCCTACCTGCTCGCCGAGGCGGTGCACGTGTCGGGCGTGCTCGCCGTCGTCGTCGCCGGGCTGGTGATCGGGCACAACGCGCCCTACTGGCAGTCGGGCGCGACCCGGCTGCAGACCCGGGCGGTGTGGCGGCTGGTGGACTACCTGCTCGAGGGCGTCGTCTTCCTGCTGATCGGCCTGCAGCTGCCCTCGGTCATCGAGAACCTCAGCGACTACGCCGTCTCCACGATCGTGATCGCCGTGTCGATCACGATCGGCGTGATGCTGCTGCTGCGGCCGCTGTGGATGCTGCTCACCGAGTCGATGCCGGCCTGGATGCACGCCCGGCTCGGCGGACAGGACACCGGGGACGGCGAGGGCGCCGCGGACGCGCCGCCGGTCACGGGCCGGTCGGCGACGGCGTTCGGCGGGCGGCACCGCACCGGGCGGCTGTCCGGCCGCGAGATCGTCGTGCTCAGCTGGGCCGGCACCCGCGGGGTCATCAGCCTCGCCGCGATCTTCACCCTGCCGCTGACCACGGACGCCGGCGAGCCGTTCCCCGACCGCGACCTGCTGCTGTTCTGCGCCTTCGTCGCCGTGCTGGTCACCCTCGTCGGGCAGGGGCTCACCTTCGCGCCGCTGGTCCGCACGCTGCGGGTGCGGGCGAACTCGGCCGAGGAGGCGCGGCTGCGCAACGAGGCCCGCGCCGCCGCCGTCCGGGCGGGGCTGGCGCGGCTGGAGGAGCTGGACGCCGAGCAGCACACCGACCTGGAGGACAAGGCCATCGACACCCTGCGGCTGTCGCTGCAGACCCGGCTGGACCGCTACGAGCGCCGGCTGTCGCTGCTGCAGTTCGCCGAGGGCGGCGAGATCCCCGTGTCCCCGGAGTACGAGGCGGCGCTGCGGGTCCGGCGGGCCGTGCTCGACGCCGAGCGGGAGGAGCTGCTGCGCTGGCGCGACGTCGGCCGGCTGCCCGACGAGAGCCTGCGGACCCTGCAGCGCGAGCTCGACCACGCCGAGGGCCTGCTGCCCTCCCGCCCGGCCTGACCGCGCCGGCGGACGCGGCGGCCGCGCCCGCCCTCGCTACGGGAGCCGCTCGGCCAGGTGGACGGTCACGGTCTCCCCGGCGCCCTTGCCGATCGCCCGGCGGACGTCGGCCCTGAGCGGCAGCTTGTGCGTGCCGTCACCCAGGGCCATGAACGAGGCCTGGAAGGGGTGCCCGTCGACGGTGCCGCGGACGCGGACCAGGCCGCGGGTGCCGAAGAACTCCGCGGAGCCGGGCATCTGCACGTAGGTCCAGCCGCCCGTCGCCGGGCTGTGTACCAGCGGCGCGGTGAACTCCACGTCGACCGGACCCGGCCGGTGCGCGGTGGTGCCGTCCATGTCCCCTCCGGACGCCGGGCGGCGCGTGCGGACGGCCCGGCGTCAGGAGTGACCGCCGGGCCGGCCGGAACTCATCGCCGGCGCGGAGCGGTGCGGCCCTGCCCGCCCGCGGGTCCAGCCGTCCGGCTGACCGTGGAGCCGCGTCACGGCGCGGCTCCACGGTCGGCGACGCGGCTCGACCCCGGTGCCGGGCTCACTCCCGTGCGAGCACCTCGTCCAGGCGCTCGTAGCCCTCGCGGACGCCGATCTCCATGCCGCTGGCCACGAAGGCGTCGCGGCCCTCGAAGGAGTCGACCAGCGAGGTGGCGGTCAGCCGGCACCGGCCGCCGGGCAGCTCCTCGAGGACGAGCTTCTCCAGGGCCACGCCGTCCGGCACGCCCTCGTAGGTGAACGTCTGCACGATCAGCTCGTCGGGCCGCACCTCGTGGAAGCAGCCGTGGAAGCCGTACTCCTCGCCGCCCTGGGTGTGCACGTACCGGTAGGAGCCGCCGGTCCGGCAGTCCCAGTGGTCGACGCGCATCTCCAGGCCGCGCGGCCCGTTCCACAGGCGCACCAGCTCGGGGTCGGTGTGGGCCCGGAAGACCTTGGCGGGCGGCGCGTCGAACTCGCGGGTGATGCGGACCATCGGGACGTCGGGGTCGGCGACGATCTGCGTCTCGTGCGCGGTGCCGGTGCTCATGGCCGTGCTCCTCCATCGGTGGGGTGGGTGGGGGCGTCGGCGTCCGGCAGGGACGCCAGGACGTCGTCGAGACGGCGGTAGCGCTCCTCCGCGGCGCGCCGGTAGCGCTCGAGCCACTTGGTCATGAGGTCGAACACCTCCGCCTCCAGGTGCACCGGCCGGCGCTGCGCCGACCGGCTCCGGCTCACCAGCCCCGCGTCCTCCAGCACGCGCACGTGCTTGGAGACGGCCTGCAGGCTGATGTCGTACGGCGCCGCCAGCTCGTTGACCGTCGCGTCCCCGAGCGTCAGCCGCGCCACCATGTCCCGGCGGGTGGGGTCGGCCAGGGCCGCGAACACCCGGGAGAGCGGGTCCGCCGCCATGTCGGCCTCCTCGTTGCTCAACCAACCGGTTGAGGAAGAGGCTAGGAAGCCGTTCCCGCGTTGTCAACCCCTTGGTTGAGTACGCCGGGGCCTTCCCGGCGCGCCGCCCCCGGGTCGACCATGCGGCATGAGCAGCACGCTCCCCCGGCCGGCCGGACCGCCGGCCCCCTCGGCCGGCCCCCGCGCCGGCTCGCGCACCGCCGAGCAGGTCGCCCTCGCCGAGGCGGTCACGGCCCACAACTACTCCCCGCTGCCGGTGGTCGTGGCGCGGGCCGAGGGCGCCTGGGTGACCGACGTCGACGGCCGCCGCTACCTGGACTGCCTGGCCGGCTACTCGGCGCTGAACTTCGGCCACCGCCACCCGGCGCTGGTGGCCGCCGCGCGGGAGCAGCTGGAGCGGGTCACCCTCACCAGCCGCGCCTTCGGCAACGACCGGCTCGGCCCGTTCGCCCGTGACCTCGCCGCCCTGGCCGGCATGGACCTGGTGCTGCCCATGAACACCGGCGCCGAGGCGGTGGAGACGGCGGTCAAGGTGGCCCGCCGCTGGGGCTACCGGGTGCGCGGCGTGCCGGCCGGCCGGGCCCGCATCGTGGTGGCCGCGGGCAACTTCCACGGCCGGACGACGACGATCGTCGGGTTCTCCACCGACCCGGTCGCCCGCGACGACTTCGGCCCGTTCACCCCCGGCTTCGACGTCGTCCCCTACGGCGACGCGGCCGCGCTGCGGGCGGCGCTCACCCCCGACACGGTCGCGGTGCTGCTCGAGCCCGTGCAGGGCGAGGCCGGGGTGGTCGTGCCGCCGCCCGGCTACCTGCCCGCGGTCCGGGCGGCCTGCGACGAGGCCGGCGTGCTGTTCGTCGCCGACGAGATCCAGTCCGGCCTCGGCCGCACCGGCAGCACCTTCGCCTGCGACCTCGAGGGCGTGACCCCGGACGTGTACGTGCTGGGCAAGGCGCTCGGCGGCGGCATCCTGCCGGTGTCGGCCGTCGTGTCGCGGGCCGACGTCCTCGGGGTGGTCACCCCCGGCAGCCACGGCTCCACGTTCGGCGGCAACCCGCTCGCCTGCGCGGTCGGGCACGCGGTGGTGCGGCTGCTGGAGACCGGCGAGTACCAGGCGCGGGCGCGCGAGCTCGGGGCGCGGCTGGCCGCGCGCCTGCAGGAACTCGTCGGCGCCGGAGTCACCGCGGTGCGCAGCCGCGGCCTGTGGGCCGGCGTCGACGTCGACCCGGGCCTGATGACCGGCGCCGAGGCCTGCCGGCGGCTGGCCGCCCGCGGCGTGCTCACCAAGGACACCCACGGCTCGACCATCCGGCTGGCGCCGCCGCTGGTCGTCACCGCCGAGGAGGTGGACTGGGCGGTCGACCAGCTGGCCGCCGTCCTGGGCGCGGCTGGTCAGACGGCCGGCAGCAGCCCCGAGTAGATCCGCAGGGCGTTGCCGCCGAGCACCAGCGGGACGACGTCCTCGGGGATGTCCAGCGCCGCCACCGCCCGGGCGTTGGCCGCCTGGCCGGGGACGCCGGGCCAGTCGGTGCCGTAGACGAACTTGCGGGCCAGCCGGGCCAGGTCGAACCGGCTGTAGTACTCGGGCAGCCGCTTGGGCGGCAGCCCGGACAGCTCGATCCAGACGTTGGGCCGGGAGACGGCGAGGAACGCCGCGGCGTCGTACCACCAGCCGCGCCCGCCGTGCGCGAGCACGACCTGCAGGTCGGGGAAGTCGCGCAGCACCGGGTCGAGCAGCACCGGGTCGGCGAACTGGTTGGTCGACCCGGGGAAGGTGCTGGTGCCGCAGTGCACCACCAGCGGCACGCCGCGCTCGACCAGCACCGCGTAGGCGGGGTACATCATCGCGTCGTCGGCCCGGAAGCCGCCGTGCACCGGGTGGATCTTCAGCGCCGCCGCGCCCAGGTCCAGCTGCCGGGTCAGCTCCCGGCCGATCGGGTGGTGCAGGTGCGGGTTGACGTTGGCCACCGGCCGGAACCGGCGCGGGTTGTGCTCGACCAGCGGCAGCAGGTCGTCGAAGTGCTGGTAGCCGGTCGCCTTGGGGCTGTACTCGCAGAACAGCAGGGCGACGTCGACGCCCTGCTCGCCCATGTGCTCGTCGAGCGAAGCCGGGTCGGGCGTGCCGTCGGGCCGCCAGATCTCCTCGAGGATCCCCGGCCGGCCGAACTGCCGGGCCCAGTCGATCCAGGCCGGGGCGAGGCTGCCGAGGTGCGGGACGTGGACGTGGGCGTCCACCAGGACGTGACCGTCGAGCACGGGAGCCGACCGTACGCCGCGGTCAGATCCACCGCGGCAGGGCGGGCAGCGGGCCGTCGGCCCGCAGCTCCTCCCCCGCCGTGCGGCCGGTGACCCAGCCGGTGACCGCCGGCAGCGAGCCGGCGACGGCCGGGCCGCCGCTGCCCCACTCGCGGTCGCCGGCGAACACGGTGACCTCCGGCAGGGTGCCCTTGCGCGCCCAGGTGGTGAACACCTCGTCGACCAGCGCGGCCAGGACGTCGGCCGGGACGTCGGCGAACCCCACGCCGGCGTCGAGGTCGACCGCGTGCACCCACACCTCGCGGGCGCGGATCCAGAGCACCTCGGTCGCCGGGACGGTCCGGCCCTGGAACGTGCGGACGTCGGCCGCCCACGCCTGCTCCGGCATGCCGGTGACCGCGTCGGCCAGCCGCCGGGTGGACCCCAGCAGCTCCTCCTCCAGCTGCGCCGGGGGCAGCGCCGCGCGCCGGGCGATCTCGGCGTCGCGGGCCTCCGGCGAGGCGTACATCGGCGTCTCGACGCCGGTGCGGGCCCAGGTCAGCAGGTTGGTCAACGCGTCGGCGTTGCCGGCGATGTGGGCGAGCACGTGGGCGCGGTCCCAGTCCGGCAGCAGCGAGGGGCCGGCGTACTCCTCGGGCACCAGCCGGCCCAGCGCGGTGCCGACGGCCCGCTCGCCGTCCACCCACCGCCGCCGGGCGGCCGCGTCGGGGGCGCTCACTTCTCCGCCACGCAGGTGTTGCGGCACTCGCCGAGCCCGGCGATCGCCGTGGTGAGCACCGAGCCGGGGGCGAGGTAGCGCGGCGGCTTCCGCGCGTGCCCGACGCCGCCCGGGGTGCCCAGCGCGATCACGTCGCCGGGGCGCAGGGTGAGCACCGTCGAGACGTAGGCGATGGTCGCGGCGGCGCCGAACACGAGGTCGGCGGTGTTCGCGGACTGCACGACCTCGCCGTCGACGGCGCAGGTCAGCTCCAGCCCCTCGCCGGCCTCGTCGGGGGTGACCAGCTCGGGGCCGAACGGGGTGGTGGCCTCGAACGTCTTGCCCTGCAGCCACTGCAGCGTGCGGTACTGCCAGTCGCGGGCGGTGACGTCGTTGAGCACGGAGTAGCCGGCGATCGCCGCCGCCGCGGCGGCCTCGTCGGCGTGCCGCACGGTCGCCCCGACGACGACGGCGAGCTCGCCCTCCCAGTCCACGGCCTCCGAGGCAGCGGGGAGCACGACGTCGTCGTGCGCGCCGATCAGCGCCTCGGCGTACTTGGCGAACAGCGTCGGGAACTCGGGGGTCTCCCGGCCCATCTCGGCGATGTGGGCGCCGTAGTTGACCCCGACGCAGAGGATCTTCCCCGGCCGCGGGACCACGGGCGCGTGGTCCAGGCCCTCCTTCGGGTGGGCCGGGCCGTCGGCGGCCTCGGCGACCGCCCGCCAGCCGGGGTCGGCCAGCAGCTCGCCGACGTCGGTGTGGCCGGTCTCGACGGCGCGGTCGGCGTCGACGCGGACGGCGCGCGTCCCGCTCGCGGTGCGGATGGTGGCCAGGCGCATCAGGCGCTCGCTTCCGTGCGGAGGAGGGACAGCTTCTCGAAGACCGGGGCGTCGGAGAAGGTGAACAGGTCGAGGTCGCCCTCGGCGGACAGGGAGAACTCGGTCCACGACGGGACGGCGAGGACGTCGCCGTGCTCGAGCGCCGCCGTCGTCCCGTCCATCGTCACCGTGCCGCCGCCGGAGAAGACCTGCCAGACCGACGAGGCGGTGGTGCGGGTGCGCCGCGTGGTCGCGCCGGCCGCCAGCCGGTGCATCTCGGTGCGCATCGTGGTCAGCGCGTCCCCGCCCGTGGTCGGGTTGGTGAAGCGCACCGCGGCGTGGCCGGGCTCGACCAGCGTGCCGGGGACGCCGTCGGCGGCGAGCTCGAGCTGGGCGGCCAGCGCGGCGTCGGTGTGCGCCCAGCGGTAGGCCATCAGCGGGGAGTGCGGCTGCGGGCCGGCGGCCGCGACCGGGGTCAGGCCCGGGCCGCCCCACAGCCGCTCGGAGGCCGAGCGCTCCGGCGTCCGCCGGTCCCGGACCACGTCCGGGCCGAACTCGAAGAACCCCTGGTCGGTCTGCGCGACGAGCGGGATGTCGAGGCCGTCGAGCCAGGCCATCGGGGTGTCGGAGACGTTCTGGTGGCCGTGGAAGCGCCAGCCGGGGGTGAGCAGCAGGTCGCCGCGGCGCATGGCCACCGGGTCGCCGTCGACGACGGTCCACACGCCCTCGCCCTCGAGCACGAACCGGAACGCCGACTGGGAGTGCCGGTGCTCGGGCGCGTCCTCCCGCGGCGCCAGGTACTGGATGGCGGCCCACAGCGTCGGGGTCGTGTACGGGTCCCCGGGCAGGCCGGGGTTGCCCAGGCTGATCGCCCGGCGCTCGCCGCCGCGGCCGACCGGCACCAGCTCGGCGCTGCGGGCCGCGAGCGGGTACAGCTGCGCCCAGCGCCACAGGTGCGGCACCGCCCGCGGGGACGGCGCGTGCGGCATGAGGTCCGCGCGGGTCGTCCACAGCGGGGTCATGCCGACGGCGGCGAGGTCGCGGTAGAGCTCGGCCAGCCGGGCCTGGTGCTCCGGGCTGTCGAAGTCGGCGGGGCTCTTCTGGACGGCGGTCATCCGGCGCTCCTCCCGGCGAGCCGCGCGGCGAGGTCCTCGCGCAGCGCCTTCTTGTCGATCTTCCCGACCTTGGTGGTGGCCAGCTCGGCGACGACCTCGAGCCGCTCGGGCCAGGTGAACCGGGCGACGCCGGCGGCGGCGAAGGCGGCGCGGACGCGGTCCAGGTCGGGGGTCGCCCCCGGTGCGGGGACGACGTAGACGCAGACCCGCTCCCCCAGCTCCGGGTCCGGCATCGCGACCGCGGCCACCTGCGCCACCTCCGGCAGCGTGTAGACGACGTTCTCCACCGCCTCGGCGCTGATCTTCTCGCCGCCGCGGTTGATCATGTCCTTGTCGCGGCCCTCCACGACGAGGTTGCCGTCCGGCCGGCGGCGGACGACGTCGCCGCTGCGGTACCAGCCGTCGGCGGTGAACGCGCGGGCGTTCTGCTCCGGCGCCCGGTAGTAGCCCCGCGGGGTGTACGGCCCCCGGGTGAGCAGCGCGCCGGGGACGCCGTCGGGCAGGTCCCGGTCCTCGTCGTCGACGATGCGCACCTCGTCTCCCTCGCTCATCGGCCGGCCCTGCGTGGTGCAGACGACGTCCTCGGGGTCGTCGAGGCGGGTGTAGTTGAGCAGCCCCTCGGCCATCCCGAAGACCTGCTGCAGGGTGGCGCCGAGCACCGGCCGCACCCGGCGGGCGACCTCGTCGGCCAGCCGCGCGCCGCCGACCTGGAGCACCTCGAGCGAGGCGAGCTGCGCCGCACCGGCCTCGGCGGCGTGCGCCAGCCAGCGCTGGGCCACGGCGGGGACGGCGGCGGTGACCGTCACCCCCTCGGCGGCGATCGCGGCGAAGGCCCGCTCCGGCTCCGGCGAGCCGAGCACCACGACCCGACCCCCGGCCAGCAGCGCGCCGAGGATCCCCGGGCAGGCCAGCGGGAAGTTGTGCGACGCCGGCAGCGCGACGAGGTAGACGGTGCCGGGGCCGAAGCCGCAGACCGCCGCGGACTGCCGGGCGTTGTAGGAGTAGTCGTCGTGGGTGCGGGCGATGAGCTTGGGCAGCCCCGTCGTCCCGCCCGAGAGCAGGAACACCGCGACCGAGCGGCTGCCGGGCTGGTCGGCGTCCCAACGGGCCCGCTCGGCCGCGGCGTCGGCCGGCGGCGCGCACATCGCGGTCAGCCCGGTGCTGCCGGGCCGGACCTCGTCGCCGGCGACGAGCACGTGCCGCAGCGTCGCCGAGCCGGCGACCAGGTCGGCCGCCATCGCCTGGTGGTCGAAGCCGCGCAGCGTGCCGGGCACGGCGATCGCGGCGGCCTCCCCGTGCGCGGCGAGGTGGGCGAGCTCGGCCTGCCGGTGGGCGGGCAGCGCCATGACCGGCACGATCCCCGCCCGCAGGCAGGCGAGGGTGAGGACGACGAACTCCCAGCAGTTGGGCAGCTGGACCACCACCCGGTCCTCGCGGCGCAGGCCGAGGTCGTCGACCAGCCGGGAGGCGAGCGCGTCGGCCCGCGCCATGAGCTCGCCGGAGGTCAGCCGGACGTCGCCGTCGACCAGCGCGACCTCGTCGGGGCGGGTGTCGGCGACCGCGTACAGGTCCGCGCCCAGCGAGCGCCCGCGCCACCAGCCGCGCCGGGTGTACTCGCGGGCGAGCTCCTCCGGCCACGGGACGGTGCCCGCGGCGATCGGGGTGGCGGTGGTGGGCTCCATGTCAGCGTGCCTCCTCGACGAGCGTGACGACGGCGTCGAGGGCGAGCAACCCGTCGGCGGTCACCCGGAGCGGGTTGACCTCCACCGCCTCGACCTCCGGGTGGGCGGCGAGCAGGTCGCCCAGCGCCGCCAGCACCGCCCCGAGCGCCGCGCGGTCGGCGACCGGGCCGCCGCGGAAGCCGTCGAGCAGCGCGCGGCCGGCCAGCTCGTCGGCGAGCCCGGCCGCGGCCGTCGCGTCCAGCGGCGCCGGGGCGACGGCGACGTCGGCCAGCGCCTCGGCGACCACGCCGCCGAGGCCGAGCAGCACGGTGGGCCCGAACACCGGGTCGCGGGTGGCGCCGGCGATGAGGTCGACGCCGGGCGCGGCCATCGACTCGACGAGGAACCGGGTCGCGCCCGCGGCCGCCAGCGCGTCCAGCGCCGCGTCGAGGCCGGCGGCGTCGTGGACGCCGAGGACGACCCCGCCGACGTCGCTCTTGTGCGTCACCGCGGCGTCGAGGAGCTTGACCGCCACCGGCCCGGGCAGCTGCGCCAGCGCCGCGTGGGCGGCGGCGCGGTCGGCGCACGCGCGCCGCGGCGGGCAGGGGACGCCGCGGCCGGCGAGCAGCGTCTTGGCCTCGTCCTCGTCGAGGTCCCGGTCGAGGCGGCCGGTCGCCGGCCCGACGTCGACGGCGTCCCGGCGCGCCGCGCGGCCGCGGGCGTCGTCCACCAGCGCGGTCACCGCGGCCGTGAGCCCGGCGGGGCTGGTCAGGGCGGGCACGCCGAGCCCGCGCAGCGCGCGGCGCTGCGGCTCCACCTGCTCCGCCGGGCCGCCGACGCCGACCACGAGCGGCCCGGCCCCCGCCGCCCGGACGGCCGCGGGCAGGTCCAGGGCGTCGGGCTCGGCCAGGGCGTAGGCGCTGACCAGGCCGACCGCCGGGTCGGCGGCGACGGCGGCGAGGACGTCGGCGAAGCCGGTCCCGGGGCGGCCGGTGTCGACCGGGTTGGCCTGGAAGGTCAGCGGCGGCAGCAGCCCGGCCAGCCGCTCGCGGGTGGCGTCGGCCAGCGGCGGGACGGCGACCCCGCGCCCGCGCAGGCCGTCGACGTGCAGCAGGCCCGGCCCGGCCTGCGCGGTGACCACGCCGACGCCGGGGTCGGCGGCCGGCGCCAGCCGCAGCGCCGAGAGCGCGGTGACCGCGTCGACCAGCTGCCGCTCGTCGTCGACCAGCACCGCCCCGGCGGCGCGGAGCGCGGCGCGGGTGGTGCGCCAGGAGGTGGCCAGCGCGCCGGTGTGCGAGCGGGCGAACTCGGCGACGTCGGCGCGGCCGACGACCAGCGCGGCCACCGGCACCCGGGCGGTGGCGGCCCGGACGGCGGCGACCAGGGCCGGGCCGTCGGTCACCGACTCGACGTGCAGCGCGACCGCCCGGGTGGCCGGGTCGGCGGCCAGGTGGGTCAGCACGTCGGCGGCGGTGACGTCGACCGCGTTGCCGAGCCCCACGGCCAGGGAGACCCCGAGGCCCGCCTCGGCCAGCAGGAAGGCCAGCGCGTGGTTGACCCCGCCGCTGGCCGCGACCACGGCGACGGGCCCGGGGCCGACCGCGGCCGCGCCGGGCACGAAGGAGGCGGTCAGCGAGCGGCCGGGCGCCAGGAACCCGGAGGTGTTCGGCCCGAGCAGGGCGACACCGGCGTCGGCGGCCGCGGCGGCCAGGTCGGCCTGGTGGCCGACGCCCGGCCCGCCGGCCTCGGCGTACCCGCCGGAGCAGACCAGCGCGGCGCGGACCCCGCCCGCGGCGGCGTCGGCCAGGGCCCGCGCGGAGACGGCGGCGGGCACGCACAGCACCGCCAGGTCGATCGGGCCGGCGCCGGCCGCGGCGTCGGCCACCGAGGCGTAGCGCCCGGCGGCGGGGTCGACGTCGCGGGCGTTGACCCCGGCGACCGGGCCGGGGAACCGGGCCAGCGACCGGGCCATGACCGCGCCGAGCTTGGCCGGGTCGCGGGAGGCCCCGACCACCGCGATCCCGCGCGGCGCGAACAGCGGCGCCAGCCGGTCGGTGTCACCAGGCATGGGAAGCAACACCCCCCATCCCGGTCGCCAGGACGTGGGCATCGCTTCCTGTGCCTCGCACTGTCGGGGTCACTCCGCGGCCACCAGGTCGGCGCGCCCGGAGAGGACGGCGGTCAGCCGGACGTCGGGGTCGGCGTCCTCGACCAGCAGCGCGGGCACCCGGTGCTCCAGGCGGGCGGCCTCGCACAGCAGCCGCCGGGTCAGCGGCGTGCCGCCGGACACCGCGACCAGCGCCGCCCCGGCCGCGGCCCCCTCGGCCACCGCCGCCAGCGCGCCGGCCATCCCGGCCTCGTCGTCCGGCGCGGCGACCGCCAGCCCCCACGGGCCCGGTCCGGCCGGCGGGCCGTCCCGCAGGGGCACCGCCCCGCCCGGCAGGTCCACCGCGCCGGGCCGGACGCCGACGACCCGCCCGGGGAGCCGGCGGCCGGCCACCTCGATCGGGCTCTCCAGCGGCGGCGCGCCGTGCTCGGCCTCCCAGGCGCGGTGCACGCCGTCGACGAAGCCGGCGTCGCGGCGGCGCAGCTTGGCGTCGGGCAGGCTGCGGGTGAAGAAGTGGTAGGCGAACTGCCAGGGGGGCATCGCGTCGTGGGTGCGGCCGAAGTGCTCCCACCAGGAGAGGCTGGGCCGCGCCGAGTCCTGGATCTTCGCGACCTGCGGGCGGCGCGCCTCCGCGTAGTCGGCGAGCGCGGCGTCGACGGCGTCGGGCGAGCCGCCGGGGTGGGCGTCCAGCGCGGCCACCAGGGCGATCGCGTCCTCCATCGCCATCTTCGTGCCGGAGCCGACGGAGAAGTGCGCGGTGTGGGCGGCGTCGCCGAGCAACGCGATGCCGGTGCCGCCGACCCGGTGGGTCCAGCGGGCGGTGCGCAGCGTCCGGAAGTTGGCCCACCGCGAGTTGTTGACCAGCAGCGGGGCGCCGTCGATCGCGTCGGCGAAGAGGTCCTGCAGGTAGTCGCGGGTGCGCTCGTCGCTGGGCCCCGGCGGCTGGGTGACGTCGAAGCCGTCGAGGCCGGCGGCCCGCCAGGAGGCCTCGTCGGTCTCGACGATGAAGGTCGAGACGCCGGTGCCGATCGGGTAGCCGTGCACGGCGAACACCCCGTGCGGGCCGCGCTCGTGCACGAACGTCAGCCCGTCGAACGGGTAGGTGGTCCCGAGCCAGACGAACTTCGCCGTCGCCGTCTCCACGGACGCCCCGAAGACCTCCGGGAACCGGCCGCGCAGCCGCGAGTTCGCGCCGTCGGCGGCGACCACGAGGTCGTAGCCGGCCGCGAGCAGCGCGTCGGGGTCGGCCTCGGTGGAGAAGCGGACGTCGACGCCGGCGCCGATCGCCCGCTCCTGCAGCAGCCGCAGCAGCGTGCGGCGCTCGACCGCGGCCATGCCGTTGCCGCCGCAGGACAGCCGCTGCCCGTGCAGCCGGACCTCGATGGGGTCCCAGTGCACGCCGTGCTCGGTGAGCGCGGTCCGCAGCACCGGGTCGGCGGCGTGGATCCCCGCCAGCGTCGCGTCGGAGAAGACGACCCCGAACCCGAAGGTGTCCTCCGCCCGGTTGCGCTCGAACACCGTGACCTCGCGGGAGGGGTCCGAGCTGCGGGCGAGGGCGGCGGCGAAGAGGCCGCCCGGGCCGCCGCCGAGCACCGCGATCCGCATTCGCTCCCCCTCCGGACGCCGGTCGGACGTGGCAACGTGTGTCATCCGCTTGACGGACGTCTTGATGTTGGCACACATTGGGGCGGTCGCGACAGGGTCCCGGGCGGGGAGGAGGCGGATCGGTCGTGAAGCCGCGCGCGGTCGTCTTCGACCTCTTCGGCGACCACCTGCGCTACTGCGGCGGCGCGGTGCGCATGCAGGCGCTGGCCGAGCTGCTCGGCCTCTTCGGCATCGGCGAGAGCACCGCGCGCGTCGTGCTGTCCCGGATGCGCCGGGAGGGGTGGTTCGCCACCCGCCGCGAGGGCCGGCAGACGGTCTACGAGCTGACCGAGCGGAGCTGGCGGCTGCTCGACGAGGGCCGCGACCGGATCCTCGACCGCGGGCACGCGCGGTGGGACGGCGAGTGGCGGATGGTGCTCTACGCCGTCCCGGAGGCCGAGCGCGCCGAGCGGGAGCGGGTGCGGCGGGCGCTGTCCTGGCTGGGCTTCGGCCCGCTGGCCCCGTCGGTCTGGCTGAGCCCGCACCCCCGGCTGCCGGCCGCCGAGGAGGCGCTGGCCGGCACCTCGGCCACCCGGGTGGAGCTGCTCACCGCCCGCAGCGCCGGCCGCGAGGCCGACCGCCGGATGGCGGCCCGCTGCTGGGACCTGGACACCCTGGGCCGCGACTACGCCGAGCTGGTCGCCGAGCTCGAGCAGCTGCCCCCGGCGGCCGGGCTGGCCGCGCTGCCCGGCCCGGAGGCGCTGCGCCGGAGGATCGCGCTGATCTCTGCCTACCGGCGCTTCCCGTTCCGCGATCCGGACCTGCCCGCCGAGCTGCTGCCCGAGGGCTGGCCCGGCGGCCGCGCGCACGCACTGTTCCTCGGCGCGCACCAGGCGCTGGAGGCCCCCGCCGACCGGTACGTCCGCGAGGTGCTCGCCCGGCACGCTCCCTGACCCACCGCCGCGCACGGTGCGCGGCCGGCCCCCGACGAGGAGGAACGGACATGGCGGACTTCGTCCTGCAGCACGGCGCCTGGCACGGCGGGTGGTCCTGGCAGCCGGTGGCCGCCCGCCTACGCGCCGCCGGGCACCGGGTCAGCACGGTCACCAGCCCGGGGCTCGGGGTCGACGACGACCCCCGCGGGGTCACCCTGGCCGACTGCGTCGACGCGCTGGTCGCGCACGTGGAGGCGACCGACCGCCGCGACGTCACGCTGGTCGGGCACAGCTGGGGCGGCTACGTCGTCGCCGGCGCCGCGCCGCGGCTGGCCGACCGGCTGGCCGGCGTCGTGTTCTGGAGCGCGTTCGTCCCGGAGGCCGGCCGCTCGCTGTACGACGAGGTGCCGCCGGCCTACCAGGAGCTGTTCGACTCGCTGGCGGCCGCCTCGGACGACGACACGGTCGCCCTGCCGCTGGAGGTCTTCCAGAGCGGCTTCATGAACGACGCCGACCCCGCCACCGCCGCCGTCGTCCACTCGGTGCTGCGCCCGCAGCCCTACCGGACCTTCACCGACGAGCCGGTGGACGGCGACGCCTACCGCGGGCTCGGCGTCCCGCTGCACTACGTCTACTCGACCGAGGACGTGGCGCTGCCGCCGGGCGAGCACGCCTGGACGCCGCGCTTCCCCGACCGCTGCGGCGCGACGCCGGTGACGGTGCCGGGCAGCCACGAGTCGGTCTTCACCCGGCCCGCCGAGCTGGCCGAGGGGCTCCTGCGCGCGGTGTCCGCGGGCTGACCGCGCCCGGCCGGGCGCCCAGCAGGTGCCCAGCGGATGACAGCCGGGCCCGCCCACAGCACGATGAGAGCTGGATCACACACCGACGAGGAGCGTCATGACCGACCGACCGGGCGTGCCCGCCCGCGAGCTGTCCGACGAGGAGCTGGAGCGCCAGGGGGTGCACGCGCACGCGATGCGGCACTGGGTCTTCCTGCACGGCACCGCCGACCAGTTCCGCACGCACACCGAGCGCATGCTCGAGCTCGAGCAGGAGTACCTGCGCCGGCACCCCCAGCGCACGTGGCAGGGCTCCGGCGGCAGCGCGGACACGCCCTCGCGCGACGACCGAATCCGCGACCTGGTGCAGACGTTCTCGCGGGCGATCACGGCGCTGCTCGACGAGGAGCCTGCCGCCGCCGCCCCGGCGCCGCGGCGCGACCCGGTGGAGGCCCAGGCGAGGCTGCTGCAGCGGTTCGCCGAGGCGCCCGGCGGCCGGCTGGACAAGCTGGAGGCGCACCAGATCGCCCGGCAGCTCGCGCCCGACAGCCACCTGGTGGCCCGGCTGTACCGGCAGGAGCCGCCGCTGCTGCAGGCCGAGAAGGACGCCCGGATCATCACCGAGGCGGGGCGCGCCTGGCTGGCCGCGCACCCGGTGCCCGCCTAGGGCGGACGACGCGGTGGCGCGGTCAGCCCTCGCGGGCGAGCTCCGTCCACGCCGTCTGGGCGCGCGACGCCCAGGCGGCGTGCCGCTCGCGGAAGACCTCCGCGGCGCGGTTGCCGCTCCACCGCGGCGGCAGCAGCTCCCGCGGCAGGCCGGGGTCCAGCAGCGGGAAGCGCCGCCACTCCTGCACGAGCCGCACCTGCGCGACCAGCGCCTGCCGGTCGGTCCGCGGCCGGCGGCGGCCCACCAGCTCCAGGAAGTCCTCGTAGCGACCCTCGATGTCGTCGAGGTCCCAGGCGGCGCGGGCCAGCGAGCGCTCGTCGCCCACCCGCCCCGCCCCGGCGACGAAGGTCCAGCTGCCGGCGAGCAGCCCCAGCTCCTCCAGCGCCTCCCGCACCTCGGCCTCCCGGCCGGTCCACGGGGTGACCCAGGTGCCCGGCGCCGGGGAGCCGAGACCGGCCCAGCCCAGCTGGGTGCGCAGCCGCTGGCGCAGCGCCCGGTTGTTCTCCGGGACGCCGACCAGGGCCACCAGCCAGCGGCCGTCCCACTGCCGCTCGTCGGTGGCGAAGCCGTAGATGCGCTCGCTGCCCTCGCGCAGCAGCCGGGTGCCGGCCGCGGTCAGCGACCAGCGGGTCTCCCGGCCGACGCGCGAGGCGGCGATCCACCCGGAGTCCGCCGTCCGCATGATCGCCTGGCGGGCGGCCTTCTCGGCGACGTCCAGCTCGCCGAGGAGCTCGATCAGCGTCGCCGTCCAGACCGGGCGGCCGGCGGGCAGCACGAACTCGCCGAGCACCGTCAGGAGCAGGCTGCGGGCGCTGGCGGCGCCCAGCTCCTGGCGGCGCGTCACGAACGGCCCGTCGACTGCCTCCACGTCGCCCATCGTGGCATCCCCACCCCCCGCGCCCGCGTCCCCCGGACGGGGGCCGCGGGCGTCGGCAACGAGTCGATAACGGTGCACCAGGTCGGACTGTGGCGCTTGACACAGCTTGGTGTGCTCTACAGCATTCCTCAAGACAGGCGTGCAGCTGTAGCACGTCGCGCACCTCTCGCGGAGACCATCATGGCCTTGCCGGACCTGTCCCGTCGTCAACTGCTCGGTGTCGCGGGGGTGGGGGTCGGCGGCCTCGCCCTGAGCGCCTGCGGCGGCGGCAGCCTGGGCGACGACGACGGCGGCGACGGCGGCGGCGGGGGCGGGGGCGGCACGATCCGCGTCGGCCTCGTCATCCCGCAGGCCGGGGTCTACACGCCGCTGGGCGTCGACATGAAGAACGGCTGGGACCTCTGGCTGGAGCAGAACGACGGCCGGATGGGCGACTGGACGGTCGAGACCGTCACCGCCGACGAGGGCGAGGGCCCCGACACCGGCGTCCCGGCGATCCAGCAGCTCATCGGCGACGTCGACGTCGTCGTCGGCATCGTCAACTCCGCCACCGCGCTCGGCGTGGTGGAGCAGTTCACCGAGGAGGAGAAGCTCCTCCTCATCAGCAACGCCGGGGCGGTGGCCATCACCGGCGACGCGCGGTCGGACTACGTCTGGCGGGTGTCGTTCACCAACGCCCAGAACTCCTACGCGATGGGCGAGTACCTGGCCGGCCAGAACGTGGGCTCGGTCTTCATCATGGCGCCGGACTACGCGGCCGGTCAGGAGAACGTCACGGCCTTCACCGAGGCGTTCGAGGCCGGTGGCGGCACCGTCGCCGGCTCCGCGCTCTCCCCGTTCGGGACCACGCAGGACTTCCAGCCGTTCCTGCAGCGCGCCCAGTCCTCCGGCGCGGCCGCGGTCTTTTGCTTCTACTCCGGCGGGGAGGCCGTCAGCTTCGTCAACCAGTACGCCGACTTCGGGCTCAAGGACTCCATCCCGCTCTACGGCTCGGGGTTCCTCACCGAGGGCAGCGTGCTCGAGGGCCAGGGCCCGAACGCCGTGGGCATCCAGACGACGCTGCAGTACTCGACCGAGATCGACAACGAGGCCAACCAGACGTTCGTCGAGGCCTACCAGGCGGCCTACGACGTGCTGCCGACGGTGTTCGCCATGTCCACGTTCGACGCGGCGAACGTGCTGAACAAGGCGCTCGCCGAGGCCGGCGCGACCGACGGCCCGGCGCTGATCGAGGCCCTCGGGGGCCTCGGCAGCATCGACGACAGCCCCCGCGGGCCGTGGGAGTTCGAGGACCAGAACCCGAACCAGACCATCTACCTGCGCGAGGTCGTCGACGAGGGCGGCACGCTGATCAACTCCGTGGTCGAGGAGCTCGGGCAGTACGGCACCGTCTGACCCAGCGTCCGGGCGGGGCGAGCGCCCCGCCACAGGCACCCCGTCCGGGGCCGGGTCCCGACCCGGCCCCGGACGGCCGTAACCGGGAAGGCCCCACCATGGCGGACTGGTTCTCCGAGAACCTGGTCAGCATCCTCAACGGCTTCGCGATCGGCTCGCTGCTGTTCATCCTCGCGGTCGGGCTGTCGATCGTCTTCGGGATGATGGGCGTGCTCAACCTCGCCCACGGCGCCTTCTACCTCGTCGGCACCTACCTGGCGTACTCGCTTCTCGACGACGGCGTGACCTGGGGCGGGTTCCTCGGCGCGCTGGCCCTGGCCACCGTGTTCGGCCTGGTCGCCGGCGGCGCGCTGTCGGTGATGACCGAACCGCTGGCCAAGCGGCCGATCCTCGACCAGGCGCTGCTCACCCTCGGCGTCTCGCTGATCATCGCCGAGGTGCTGTCGATCATCTACGGCAACGACGTCTACAGCATCGCGCCGCCGCCGGGCCTCGACGACCGCGTCGACGTCGGCGACGGCAGCATCCCGGTCTACCGGCTGGCGCTCATCGGCGTCGGCCTGGTGCTGGCGCTGGCGGTCTGGCTCATCGTCGAGAAGACGTCGGTGGGCGCGCTGGTCCGCGCCAGCGTCGCCGACCGGGAGATGGTCTCGGCGATGGGCATCGACAACCGCAAGGTGAAGGTCGCCGTCCTGGGCATCGGCTCGGCGCTGGCGATGGTGGCCGGCGTGCTCGGCACCCCCGTCTACGGCGTCGACCCGGGCCTGGACGAGTCGGTGCTGCTGCTGGCGCTCATCGTCGTCGTCATCGGCGGCCTCGGCTCGGTCAAGGGCGCGCTGATCGGCGCGCTGGTCATCGGCCAGGTCGACTCCCTCGGCCGGGCGCTGCTGCCCGAGCTGGCCTCGTTCATCCTGTTCGGCGCGCTGGCCGTCGTCCTCGTCGTCCGCCCGCGCGGGCTCTTCGGCCCGAGGAAGGTGCCGTCATGAGCGCCCCTGCCCGTCCCACCACCCCGGCCGCGCCGACGTCGGCCGGGGGGAGCTCCCCCGCGACCGGGGCGCGCCGCCCGCGCGGCCGCGCGCCGCTGCGGGCCGTCCCGGCGCTGGCCGCCCTCGTCGTCCTGGCGCTGGTGCCCTACTTCATGGGCCCGGACGAGACGTCGATCCTCAGCCGGGTCCTGGTCTTCGGCCTGTTCGCGGTCAGCCTCGACCTGCTGGTCGGCATCACCGGCCTGCCCTCGCTGGGCCACGCCGCCTACTTCGGCGTCGGCGCCTACGCCGCCGGCCTGGTCGCCGAGCACTGGACGCCGAACGCGCCGGTGCCGGTGCTCATGGGCGCCGCCGCCGGCGGGGCGGCCGCCGTCCTCACCGGGTGGCTGGTCGTCCGCAGCGACGGGGTCTTCTTCCTGATGCTCACCCTCGCCATCGGCGAGATCACCGCGCAGCTGGCGCTGCAGCTCGACGACGTCACCGGCGGGTCGGACGGCCTGTTCGGCATCCCGAACTTCCGGATCGGCGGCGAGGTGCTGCGGCTGGAGGGGTACCGCTACTGGTACGTCCTCGCGGTCTTCGTGATCGCGTTCGCGGCGATCTGGCTGATCTCCCGCTCGCCGTTCGGCCTGGCGCTGCGCGGCATCCGGGACAACGAGGCGCGGATGCGCTCGCTGGGCTACTCGCCCTTCCGCTACAAGTACGTCGCCTACGTGCTGGCCGGGGCCTTCGCCGGGGTGGCCGGCGGGCTGTTCGCCCAGCTGAACCGGATCGTCAACCCCAGCGACGCCGGGTTCGCGCTCAGCGCGATCACCCTGCTGGCCCTCGTGCTCGGCGGCGCCGGGTCGCTGTGGGGCCCGGTGGTCGGCATGGCGGTCGTGGTCGTCGTCCGCGACTACTACGGCCCCGACCTGGGCGGGCACGGCCCGCTCGTGCTCGGCATCGTGTTCGTGCTGGCCGTGTACGTCCTCCCCCGCGGCTTCGCCGGGCTCGCCGGCCTCGGCGGCCTGCGGCGGGGACGACGCGACCGCACCCCCGGCGACGGCGCCATCCCCGGCAGCGGCTCGTCGGCCGACGGCAACGAGGAGTGACCGGCATGACCACCCCCCTGCTCGAGCTGCGCGGCGTCACCCGGCAGTTCGGCGCGCTGCGCGCCGTCGACGGCGTCGACCTGCAGGTGCCCGCGGGCGCCCGGCACGCGCTGATCGGCCCGAACGGCGCCGGCAAGAGCACGCTGTTCAAGCTCGTCACCGGCGCCATGCCGGTCACCGGCGGCACCGTCGCGCTCGACGGCACCGACATCACCCGGCTCGGCGAGGCGCAGCGGGCCCGCCGCGGGATCAGCCAGACCTTGCAGCACTCGAGCCTGTTCCTCAGCCAGACCGTCGAGCGCAACGTGGTGATGGCCGCGCAGCGCCAGCCGGGCGGCAGCCGCCACTCGCTGGTCCCCCGCCGGCAGAGGGCGACCCGCGAGCGGGCCGCCCAGCTGCTCGAGGACGTCGGCCTGGCGTCCCGGTCCGGCGCGCTGGTGTCGGCGCTGTCGCACGGCGAGCGGCGGCAGCTGGAGGTCGCCGTCGCGTTGGCGTGCGAGCCGCGGCTGCTGCTGCTGGACGAGCCGGCGGCCGGCATGTCCCCGGCCGAGAGCGCCCGCCTGGTGGCCCTGCTCAAGGCGCTGCCCGAGAGCGTGACCCTGGTGATCGTCGAGCACGACCTCGACGTCGTCTTCGCCCTCGCCACCTCGGTGACCGTGCTGCACCTGGGCAAGCTGCTGCTGACCGGCTCGCCGGACGAGGTGCGGGCCAGCTCGGCGGTGCAGGAGGCCTACCTCGGCACCGGCCGGGAGTCGCTGTTCCTCGACACCGACGAGGCCGCCGGCCTCGGGGTGTCCCGCGCCGAGCAGGGGGTGGGCTGAGTGCTCGAGGTCCGCGGGCTGGAGTCCGGCTACAAGCGCAGCACCGTCCTGCAGGGGGTCGACCTCGACCTCGACGCCGGGCGCGTGCTCGGCCTGCTGGGGCGCAACGGGGTGGGCAAGTCGACCCTGATCAACACCCTGATGGGCCTGGTGACGCCGTCGGGTGGCCGGGTCACCCTGGACGGCCGCGACCTGACCGGCCGGCGGCCCGACGTCATCGCCCGCGCCGGCGTGGCGCTCGTGCCGCAGGGCCGGCGCACCTGGGCGCCGCTGACGGTCACCGAGCACCTCGACCTCGCCGCCCGCCGCGGCCGGGGCAAGGGGCCGTGGGACCCCGACCGGGTCGTCGACCTGCTCCCCCGGCTCGGCGAGCGCCGCCGGCACGAGGCCGGCCAGCTCTCCGGCGGGGAGCAGCAGATGCTGGCCATCGCCCGCGCCCTGCTGACCAACCCCCGGCTCGTCCTCATGGACGAGCCCTCCGACGGGCTGGCGCCCGCGGTCGTCGACCTCATCGGGGAGGCGATCGGGGGCATGAAGGCCGAGGGCGTCACGCTGCTCGTCGTGGAGCAGGACCTGCACCTGGCCTTCGCCGTCGCCGACGAGATCGCCGTCATGGACAAGGGCCGGATCGTGCACCGCTCCCCCACCCTGGAGTTCCGCAAGGACTCCCGGGTCGCCTCCGCCCTGCTCGGCGTGGCCTGAGCCGGGGGCCGCCGTGCGCGCCGAGGAGAACGTCCGCATCACCCGCACCGGGCCGGGCACCCCGGGCGGGGAGTTCATGCGCCGCTACTGGCAGCCGGTGGCCCTCACCGAGGAGCTCGCCGGCGACCGACCGGTCGTGCCCGTCCGGGTGCTCGGCGAGGACCTCGTCCTGTTCCGGGACGACGACGGCCGGCTGGGGCTCGTCGACCGCCGCTGCCCGCACCGCGGCGCCGACCTGGCCCTGGGCCGGCGCGAGGACGGCGGCCTGCGCTGCTACTTCCACGGCTGGCTGCTGGCCGCCGACGGGCGCTGCCTGGAGACCCCCGCCGAGCCGGAGGACAGCACGCTCGCGTCCAAGGTCCGGTTCACGTCCTACCCGGCGCGGGAGCGCAACGGCATCGTGTGGGGGTACCTGGGCCCCGGCGCGCCGCCGGAGTTCCCCGCCCTGGACTGCTTCGCCGCCCCCGACGAGTACACGTTCGCCTTCAAGGGCTTCCTCGACTGCAACTGGCTGCAGGCACTGGAGGTCGGCATCGACCCGGCGCACGCCTCCTACCTGCACCGCTTCGAGGTCGACGACGACCCGGCCGACAGCTACGGCCGGCAGTTCCGCTCCGCCAGCCTGGGCACCGACCTGCCGATGACCCGGATCCTGCGGGAGTACGGCCGGCCCGAGATCCTCAACGCCCGCACCGACTACGGGCAGCGGATCGTCGCCCTGCGCACCCTGGACAAGGACGGCGAGGACGGCAGCCGGACCCACGTGCGGATCACCCACCAGGTGTTCCCGCACGGGATCACCATCCCGCTGTCCTCGACCATGGCGATCACCCAGTGGCACGTGCCCGTCGACGACGTCTCCTGCTACTGGTACGCGATGTTCACCAGCCTCGACGAGCCGGTGGACAAGGCGACGATGCGCGCACAGCGGCTCGAGGGCATCACGCTGCCGGACTACAAGCCGGTGCGGAACCGGGCGAACAACTACCGGTTCGACCCCGAGGAGCAGCGGACGACGACCTACACCGGCCTCGGCCCCGACATCAACGTTCACGACCAGATGGCCGTCGAGGGCCAGGGCCGCATCCACGACCGCACGCGCGAGAAGCTCAGCCGCTCGGACCGGGCGATCATCACCTACCGCCGGATGCTCATGGCCGCCATCGACGCCGTCGAGGCCGGCGGCGACCCGCAGACGCTGCTGCACGACAAGGCGGAGGTGGAGAGCCGCGGCCCCATCCCCCTCGACGGCATCGGGCCCACCGGGGCGTGGGAGCCGTTCTGGGCCGAGGCGATCGCCCGGCTGCGCGCGGCGAGCCCCTGGGCCGGCACGTGGACGGCGGCGCTGACCACCGGGCCGGCCGGCGTCCGCGCCGACGAGGTCGAGCCGGAGGACCCGGCGGTGTTCGCCCCCCGGCGCCCGTGAGCGGGTTCGTCGAGCAGTTCGGCGGGTGGGGCGACGCGGAGCGCACCGCCGCCCAGGAGGTCGTCGAGCGCATCGACGTCGAGCAACTGGAGGCCGTCCGCGTCGGCTTCGTCGACCTGCACGGCCTGGTCCGTGCCAAGACCGTCGCGGCCGACCAGCTCCCCGGCGTCCTCGCCTCGGGCCTGCCGATCGTCAGCACGCTGCTGTCCAAGGACACCTCGGGCCGCACCGTCTACGGCGCCTTCGCCCCCGACGGCGGGGTCGGCGTCGCCGGGATGGGCGGCGCCGGGGACGTCGTGATGGTCCCGGACCCCACCACCTTCCGGGTGCTGCCCTGGGCCGGCCGCACCGGCTGGCTGCTGTCGGACCTGCGGCTCAAGGACGGCGGGCCCGTGCCGTTCGACCCCCGCGGCGCCCTGCGCACGGCGCTGGGCCGCGCCGCCGACCGCGACCTGGACCTGGTGACCGGCCTGGAGCTGGAGTTCCACCTGCTGCACGCGGGCGACGGCCCGCTCGACGGCCCGCTCGACCCGGCGGAGGTGAACCGCCCCGGCGCCCCCGGCCGGGCCCGCCCGGTCTCCCCCGTGGACCGCGGCTACCAGCTGCTCGCCGAGGACCGCGGCGACGCGCTCGAGCCGCTGCTGGGCGAGCTCGCCCGCACGCTGCGCCGCCTGGGCATCCCGCTGCGCACGGTCGAGGTCGAGTTCGGGCCGGGCCAGGTCGAGGTGACCACCGCGCCGCTGCGGGGCCTGGCCGGCGCGGACGCGATGGTGCTGCTGCGCGCCGCCGTCCGGTCCGTGGCCCGCCGCGCCGGGCTGCTGGCCACCTTCATGTGCCGGCCGCAGATGCCGGAGGCCTGCTCCAGCGGCTGGCACCTGCACCAGTCGCTCGTCCGCCCCGACGGCGGCAACGCGTTCGTCGCCGGGGGCGGCCTCTCCCCCGTCGGCGCCGGCTACCTGGGCGGCCTGCTGCGGCACGCCCGGGCGGGGTGCGTCTTCGCCGTCCCCACCGTCAACGGCTACAAGCGGTTCCAGCCGAACTCCATGGCCCCCGACCGCGTCCTGTGGGCGCACGACAACCGCGCCGCGATGCTGCGCGTCGTCGGCTCCGCCGCCCGCGGCGACCTGCACGTGGAGAACCGCGCCGGCGAGCCGGCCGCCAACCCGTACCTGGCGATGGCGGCGCAGCTGGTCGCCGGGCTCGACGGCGTCGACCGCGGCCTGGACCCCGGCCCGTCGGCCGACCAGCCCTACGCCACCGAGGCGCCGCGGCTGCCCACCAGCCTGGCCGAGGCCGTCCGCGCGCTGGCCGACGACCCCGGGCTGCGCGACCTGCTCGGGCCCGCCCTCGTCGACCACTACGCCGGCGTCAAGCGCGCCGAGGTGGCGCGCTTCGAGGCGACGGTGACCGACTGGGAGCAGCGCGAGTACCTGCACCTGTTCTGACGCGCGCCGCGGATGGAGTGACGCACGACACAGGGCGACGGGCGGCCGCCGGCGCGGCTCCCGGCGGAAGCGCCTCGCGCCTCCCGCCGATCGGCCGTCCGCACAGCTCAGCGGGCCGTTCGGCGCGGAGGCCGCCGAGCCGACGGCCCGCGCGCCGGTGCGCCCGGCTGCGCACCGGCCTACGATGGTGACCTGTCGCACACATCTACAGAACCCGAGCCAGTTGCACACAGACCTGTAGCACGTCAGGATGGGCGCACGAGGCCTGCGGGGAACCCCTGCGCCTGTTCCATCCCCTCTGGGAGGCACCGTGACCACGCTGGAACACCGCTCGTCGGGCACGACGACGACGGAGGGCCCGGCGCCGGTCGCCGAGCCGGCCGCGACCGTCGAGGTCTCCTTCGAGACCTCGCCCGACCGGTACCGGCACTGGCGGCTGTCGGTGGACGGCGAGATCGCGACGCTGACCCTCGACGTGGCCGAGGACGGCGGCATCGTCCCGGGCTACGAGCTGAAGATGAACAGCTACGACCTGGGCGTGGACATCGAGCTGCACGACGCGGTGCAGCGGCTGCGGTTCGAGCACCCCGAGGTGAAGGCGGTCGTCGTCACCAGCGGCAAGGAGCGGATGTTCTGCGCCGGCGCGAACATCAAGATGCTGGCCGCCTCGCCGCACAGCTGGAAGGTGAACTTCTGCAAGTTCACCAACGAGACCCGCAACGGCATCGAGGACGCCACCGCCCACTCCGGCCTGCCGTTCGTCGCCGCGGTCAACGGCACCGCGGCCGGCGGCGGGTACGAGCTGGCGCTGGCGTGCGAGCAGATCGTGCTGGTCGACGACAACTCCTCGGCCGTCTCGCTGCCCGAGGTGCCGCTGCTCGGCGTGCTCCCGGGCACCGGCGGCCTGACCCGGGTGGTCGACAAGCGCGGCGTGCGGCGCGACCTGGCCGACATCTTCTCCACCACCGCCGAGGGGGTCCGCGGCGAGCGGGCCGTGCAGTGGCGGCTGGTCGACGCCGTGGCCAAGGCCCGCGACTTCGACGCCGAGGTGGGCCGCCGGGCCGCCGAGCTGGCCGCCGGCTCCACCCGGCCCGGCGCGGGCGCGCAGGGCGTGGCCCTGACCCCGCTGCAGCGGGAGACCACCGCGGACGGCTTCCGCTACGAGCACGTGCGGGTCGTCCTGGACCGCGAGTCCGGCACCGCCACGATCACGGTGCTCGGCCCGGCCGCCGTCCCCGCGTCCGTCGAGGAGCTGCAGGCCTCCGGGGACCAGGGCTGGTTCCTCGCGATGACCCGCCAGCTGGACGACACGATCCTGCACCTGCGCACCAACGAGCTGGCGCTGGGCACCTGGCTGCTGCGCACCGAGGGCGACCCCGCCGTCGCCACCGCCTACGACGAGTTCCTCCTGGCCAACCGGGAGCACTGGCTGGTCAACGAGCTGATCGGCTTCTACAAGCGCACGGTGAAGCGGCTGGACACCACCTCCCGCAGCCTGTTCGCGCTGATCGAGCCGGGCAGCTGCTTCGTCGGGGCCCTGGCCGAGACCGCCTTCGCCGCCGACCGGCAGTACATGCTCGAGGGGCAGTTCGAGGAGGACGAGGACCCCAAGCCGCCGGCGGTGATCCGGCTGGACGGCTTCAACACCGGCCTGCTGCCGATGAGCAACGACATGACCCGGCTGCAGGTCCGCTTCCTCGGCTCCGCCGACGAGCTCGCCGCCGCCGAGGCCGCGGTGGGCCGGGACCTGGCGGCCGCCGACGCCGACGCCCTCGGCCTGGTCACCGCCACCCCGGACGACATCGACTGGGAGGACGAGGTCCGCCTGGCCATCGAGGAGCGGGCGAGCTTCTCCCCCGATGCGCTGACCGGCATGGAGGCCAACCTCCGCTTCGCCGGCCGCGAGACCCCCGAGACCAAGGTCTTCGGGCGGCTCACCGCGTGGCAGAACTGGATCTTCCAGCGGCCCAACGCCGCTGGCCCCGAAGGAGCACTGCGCCGCTACGGCACCGGCAAGCGCGCCGACTACGACAGGAAGCGGGTCTGAGCATGACCACCACCGAGTCCACGCCGCAGACCGGCACGGTCACCGGCGACGCCCCCGAGCCCACCGGCCCGCTGTCGCGGATCGACTACAGCGAGCGGATCCCGAACAACGTCGACCTGGCCAGCGACCGCAAGCTGCAGCGGGCGCTGGAGGGCTGGCAGCCGAAGTTCCTCGACTGGTGGAAGACCCTCGGCCCGTCCATCCCGACGCAGGACGTGTACCTGCGCACCGCGGTCGCCGTCGGCCGCGACGGCTGGGCGCACTTCGACCGGGTCCCCATGGAGGAGTACCGGTGGGGGATCTTCCTCGCCGAGCGCGACCCGGACCGCAAGGTGAACTTCGGCCAGCACAAGGGCGAGCCGGCCTGGCAGGAGGTCCCCGGCGAGTACCGGTCGGACCTGCGCCGGCTGATCGTCGTCCAGGGCGACACCGAGCCCGCGTCGGTGGAGCAGCAGCGCCACCTCGGCGCGACCGCGCCGTCGCTGTACGACATGCGCAACCTCTTCCAGGTCAACGTGGAGGAGGGCCGCCACCTGTGGGCGATGGTCTACCTGCTGCACGCCTACTTCGGGAAGGACGGCCGCGAGGAGGCCGAGCAGCTGCTCAAGCGCAACTCCGGTGACTACGACAGCCCGCGCATCCTCGGTGCCTTCAACGAGGACACCACCGACTGGCTGCAGTTCTTCATGTTCACCTACTTCACCGACCGGGACGGCAAGTACCAGCTCGGCACGCTGAAGGAGAGCGGCTTCGACCCGCTGGCGCGCACCTGCGAGTTCATGCTCAAGGAGGAGGCGCACCACATGTTCGTCGGCACGACCGGCGTGCAGCGGACGGTGGAGCGCACCGCGCAGCTGATGAAGGAGCACGGCACCGACGACATCTGGGAGCACGGCGGCATCCCGCTGTCGGTGATCCAGAAGTACCTGAACTTCCAGTTCTCCGTGTCGATGGACCTGTTCGGCGCCGAGACGTCGTCCAACGCGGCCGCCTACTACACCGCCGGGCTCAAGGGCCGGTGGATGGAGACCCGCCGCAAGGACGACCACCTGCTGCACGACCTGACCATGGACGTGCCGGTGATCGAGGACGGCCGGATGGCCACCAGGACGGTGCCGATGCTCACCGCGCTCAACCTGGACCTGCGCAACGAGTACGCCGCGGACTGCGAGAACGGCGTCAAGCGGTGGAACCAGGCGCTGGAGGAGGCCGGGCTGGAGCAGCGGCTGACCCTGCCCCACCAGGGCTTCAACCGGAAGGTCGGCGCCTTCGCCGGGCACCACGTCTCCCCCTCCGGCGAGGTCCTGGACGCCGCGACGTGGGAGCAGCGGGCCGCCGACTGGCTGCCCAGCGCCGAGGACCGGGCCCGCGTGGCCGAGCTCATGAAGCCCTGCCACGAGCCCGGGCAGTTCGCCGGCTGGATCGCCCCGCCGTCGGTCGGGATCAACTCCCTCCCGGTCGAGTACGACTACGTCCGCTTCTGAGCGGTCCGCCCTCCGCGAGATCTGCACACCCGTCGCCATCAGCGCCTGATCGCGACGGGTGTGCAGATCTCGCACGAGTCCGAAGGGACGTGCACCGTGGCCACCCTGGACACCGCTCCGCCCGCGACCGCGCCCGTTCCCGGCGCCGAGCTGTTCAACGCCGCCGAGTGGCTGGTCACCCGGCACGCGCGCACGTCCCCCGGCCGGCGGGCCATCACCGCCGTCGACCTGGACGGCAGCGTGCGCACGGTGAGCTACGGCGAGCTCGACGAGGCCGTCACCCGGTTCGCGGCCGCGCTCGTCGCCTCCGGGGTGCGGCCCGAGGAACGGCTGCTGCTGTGCATGGGTGACAGCCCCGAGCTGCTCACCGCCTTCCTCGCCGGCCTGTGGATCGGTGCGGTCCCGGTGCCGGTGAGCACGATGCTCAAGCCCAAGGACATCGCCGTGATGGCCGCCGACAGCCGCGCCCGGCTGGTCGTGCTGAGCTCCGAGTTCGCCGGGCTGGCCGACGGGCTGGCCGGCCGCCGCGACCTCGCCGACGTCGTCGTCATGAGCTCACCCGCCGAGGCGCCGTCCGCGCTGCCGGAGGTCCCCGACGCCCGGGTCCGCTCCTGGGACTCCTTCGTCGCCGCCGGCACCGGCTCCCTGGACGAGGTGACCCAGCCCTACCCCACCATCGCCGACTCGCCCGCGTTCTGGCTGTACACCTCCGGCACGACCGGCACCCCGAAGGGCGCGATGCACCGGCACGGGTCGCTGCGCGACACCGCCGAGACCTACGCGCGCGACGTGCTGGCCATCGGCCCGGACGACGTCACCTTCTCCGTCGCCAAGTTCTTCTTCGCCTACGGCCTGGGCAACACCCTGACCTTCCCGTTCTCCGTCGGCGCGAGCACCGTGCTGGACCGCTCCCGCCCCAGCCCCGCCGGCACGCTGCGGGTGCTGCAGGAGCACCGGCCGACGCTGTTCTTCGCCGGCCCGACGTTCTACGCGGCGCTGGTCAACGCCGGCCTGCCCGCCGACGCGTTCGCGAGCGTGCGGGAGTGCGTCTCCGCGGGCGAGGCGTTCCCCGCGCCGCTGTTCGAGCGGTTCACCTCGACGTTCTCCGTGGAGATGCTCGACGGCATCGGCTCCACCGAGATGCTGCACATCTTCATCAGCGGCCGCCCCGGCCGGACCCGGGCCGGCGCCACCGGCGAGATCGTCGCCGGCTACGAGGCCCGCATCCTCGACGACGACGGCAACCCGGTGCCCGACGGCACCCCGGGCAACCTGTGGGTGAAGGGCAGCTCGGCGGCGACCGGGTACTGGCAGCGCATGGAGGTGACCCGGCGGGTGTTCCAGGGCGACTGGGTGCGCACCGGCGACACCTACGTCCGCAGCGCCGACGGCTACTTCTCCTCCCTCGGCCGCACGGACGACATCATCAAGGCCGGCGGCATCTGGGTCTCGCCCACCGAGGTCGAGGAGCGGCTGCGCGCCCACCCCGAGGTCAGCCAGGTCGTCGTCGTGTCGGTGCCGGACGAGACGGGGCTGGACAAGCCGGTGGCCTGCGTCGTCCTGGCCGCCGGCGCGACGGTCACCAGCGACGGGCTGGTCGCGTTCTGCCGCGACGGCCTGGCGGCGTTCAAGCGGCCGCGCAACATCCTGGTGTTCGACGAGCTGCCGCAGACCGCGACCGGCAAGCTGCAGCGCTTCCGCGTCCGCGAGCTGGCGATCGAGCGCCTGGGCAGCGCCCGCGCCGACGCCGCCGTGCCCGACCTGACCGCCAGCACCCCGGGGAGCCCCGCGTGACGGCGCCGCCGCGCGCGGCCGCCGCCTGACCCCACCCCTTCGAGCCCGTTCCAGGAGAGACCCCCGTGCCCTACGTCATCGGCAGCGAGTGCATCGACACCACCGACATGTCCTGCGTGGACGAGTGCCCCGTCGACTGCATCTACGAGGGCGACCGCAAGCTGTACATCAACCCCAAGGAGTGCATCGACTGCGGCGCCTGCGAGCCGGTGTGCCCGGTCGAGGCGATCGCGCAGGACCGCCGGGTCACCGAGGAGAACGAGCCGCACATCGCCGACAACCGGCGCTTCTTCATCGAGCCGCTGCCCGGCCGCGACGAGCCGCTGGGCAGCCCCGGTGGCGCCTCCAAGGTGGGCAAGGTCGGCGTCGACACCGAGCTGGTCGCCGGCGCATGACGTTGTGGGCGCTCGACGGCGTGGCCCCGGTCGTCCACCCGACCGCCTGGGTGCACCCCGACGCCACCGTGATCGGCCGCGTCGAGCTCGGCCCCGAGGTCAGCGTCTGGCCGCAGGCGGTGCTGCGCGGCGACTACGGCGACATCCGGATCGGCGCCCGCACGTCCATCCAGGACGGCACGGTGCTGCACACCACCGCCGAGCACCCGACCGTCATCGGCGCCGACTGCGTGGTCGGCCACCTCGCGCACCTGGAGGGCTGCACGATCGGCGACCGGGTGCTGGTCGGGTCGAACTCGGTGGTGATGAACCGGGTGGTCGTCGGCGACGGTGCGCTGATCGGCGCCGGGGCGCTGGTGCCCGAGGGCACCGTCGTCCCGCCCGACCACCGGGCGCTGGGCGTGCCGGCGCGGGTGCGCGAGGGGGCCGGCACCGGCGCCTGGGTCACCGACGCCGTCGCCCTCTACGTGGAGAACGCCCGCCGCTTCCGCGACGGGCTCACCCGCGTCGGCTAGCCGTCCCCGGGGCCGCGCGCCTCTCGGATCACCATCTCCTGCGCGCAGCTGGCCAGGGCGGCCCCGGTCCGGTCGAACAGGGTGCTCGAGTACCAGCCGCGGCCGGCGGCCACCGACGTCCCGACGTGGTCCATGAGGACCCAGTCGTCCATCCGCACCGGCCGGTGGAACCACACCGCGTGGTCGAGGCTGGCCATCGACCGCACTCGCGGGCCCATGAGGTGCGCCAGGCCGCTGAACAGGTCGGAGACGTACACCAGCACGGCCGCGGAGTGCAGCGGGTCGCCGGCGTCCGCACCCGGGGCCCGCACCCAGGTCCGCATCGGGTGCTGCCGCTCGGCGCTCGGCTCCGGGTCGCGCACCTCGACGCCGGTCAGGGTCGGCGGCAGCGGCTGCGAGTCCTCCGGCGCCCGCACCGGGGGCATGGCGACGGCCTGCCGGTCGGGCCCGTCCTCGCGGCCGGCGAAGGACGCCGCCATCCGGAAGACCACCCGGTCCTCCTGGCGGGCGACGACGGTGCGCGCGGAGTAGCTGTGCCCGTCGCGGTCGCGCTCGACGTCGAAGAGCACCGGCAGCCGCGCGTCGCCGCGGCGCAGGAAGTAGCCGTGCAGCGAGTGCGGGGCCCGCTCGGCGGCCACCGTGCGGGCGGCCGCGACCAGCGCCTGCGCCGCGACCTGCCCGCCGTACAGGCCGTTGTGCCGGCCGGGGGCCAGGGCGTCGGCCAGCCAGCGGTCCGGCCCCACCTCGCGGACCGAGAGCAGCTCGGGCAGCGGCGTCCCCTCCGCGGCGGTCACCGTCCCGCCCCGTCCGCGGCGAGCACGCCGTCGTCCAGCAGGCGCTGCACCTCGTCGCTCCCGACGCCCCAGGCGGCCAGCGCCGTCCGGGTGTCCTGGCCCGGCAGCCGCGGGCCGCTGCGCACGGCGCCGGGGGTCCGGGAGAACCGCGGGGCGACACCGGGCTGGGCGACGCCGCCGACCTCGACGTAGCTGCCCCGCGCGGCCAGGTGCGGGTCGGCCGGCGCCTCGGCCAGCCCGAGCACGGGGGTGACGCAGGCGTCGGTGCCGGCGAAGTGCGCCGCCCACTCGTCGCGGGTGCGGGTCGCGAAGACGGCGGCCATCGCCGCGCGGTGCTCCGGCCACCGGGCCACGTCGTGCTGGCCGCCGGGCAGGGTGAGGCCCAGGCCCTCGAGCAGCCGGGCGTGGAACTGCGGCTCGAGCGCGCCGACCGCGACGTGCCGGCCGTCGGCGCACGCGTAGGTCGTGTAGAACGGCGCGCCGCCGTCGAGCAGGTTGGCCTCGCGGCGGTCGGTCCACAGCCCGGCGCGCAGCAGGCCCTGGACCATCGTGACCAGCGAGCTGGCGCCGTCGACCATGGCCGCGTCGATCACCTGGCCGTGGCCGCTGCCGGCCCGCTCCAGCAGCGCGGCGAGCACGCCGACGACGAGGAACAGCGAGCCGCCGCCGAAGTCCGCCCCGATGTTGAGCGGCGGCACCGGGCGGTCGGCCGGGCCGATCGCGTGCAGCGCGCCGGTCAGCCCGAGGTAGTTGATGTCGTGCCCGGCCTCGGCGGCCCGCGGGCCGGTCTGCCCCCAGCCGGTCATCCGCGCGTACACCAGCCGCGGGTTGCGGGCCAGGACGTCGTCGGGGCCGAGCCCCAGCCGCTCGGTGACCCCGGGGCGCAGCCCCTCGACCAGGACGTCGGCGGAGTCCAGCAGCCGCAGCACCAGGTCGCGGCCCTCGGGCCGCTTGAGGTCGACCGCGGCGCAGGGCCGGCTGCGGTGCAGCAGCTCGTGCTGCGGGGGCAGCAGCACCGTCCCGCCGCCGGGCCGGTCGACGCGCAGCACGTCCGCGCCCAGCTCGGCCAGCAGCATGCCGGCGTAGGGGCCGGGGCCCAGCCCCGCCAGCTCGACGACGCGGATCCCGCGCAGCGGGCCGGCGGGCGGGTCGACGTCGGGACGGGAGGGGTCAGGGTCCACGGCCGGTCACCGTAACCAGCCGGCCCGCCGGTGCCCGGGCGGCACCCCGCGACGGCCTCCCGGAAGCGGTACCGATCGGTCTACTGTCTCCGCCCATGGCCTCCGCTACCCGCCCGGTCGACCTGTCCTTCCTGCAGACGGCGCCGCACCGGACCACGCGCTCCTTCTCCCTCGCCGCACCGCCGGCGGAGGTCTTCGCGGCGCTGGCGCACGACCCGGCCGGCTGGGGCGAGTGGTTCCCCGGCTTCTCGAAGCAGGGCCGGTACCTCACGCCGGCGCCGCACGGTGTCGGCAGCCAGCGGGAGGTGCGGGTCGGCCGCAGCCGCCTCGTGGAGACCGTCATCGCCTGGGAGGAGGGCCGGCGGTGGGCGTTCACCATCGCCGAGGGCGGGATGCCGGGGGTCAGGGCGCTGGCCGAGGACTACGTCGTCGAGCCCGAGGGCACCGGCACGCGGCTCACCTGGACGCTGGCGTCGGAGACCTGGCCGCACCTGGCCGGCAGGCTCAGCGGGGCGCTGGCCGGCGTCCTGGGCAAGCGGGCGTTCGGCAGGCTCGACCGGGTGCTGGCGGCCCGCCGGGGCTAGCCGTCGGCGGCCTCGCTGCCGGCCCCGTCCAGGACGGCGAGGCGGCCGGTGACCAGCGCGGCGCTGGCGTCGCCGAACGGGGCGGTGGCGAAGCCCAGGCCGGCGAGCAGGCCCGCGAGGGTGCGGTTCATCGTCTCCTGCAGCCACCGCTCGGTCTCCGCCGGCCGCGCCGCGTCCCGCGTCGCGCGCAGGTGCTGGGTCCAGGCGACGACGACGCCGTCCTGCAGCGGGCTCGGGGTCAGGCAGACGCCGCCGCGGGTGCGGGTGGCCGTGCGGCCGCCGCAGTCGTGCAGCGGCAGCCCCACCTCCACCAGCGCCGCGCCGAGCTGGCAGAGCAGCCCGACCAGCGGCGAGCCGTCGTCGACCAGGGGGTCCCACTCCTCGCCGACCCGCTCCAGCTCTCCGGACAGGTCGGCCAGCCACGCGCGGTCCTCCGGCGACGGGCGCCGGGCCAGCCGGCCGCTGTCGCGCCGCATCCCGTAGGCCGGGGTGCCGCCGGCGCCGTCCTCGGGACCGAACGGGCCGGTGGCCCAGACCACCTCGCCCTGGTCGGCGTAGGGGCCGGCCACCACGCGGTCGGCGCCGTCCACCAGCCACCACGCCGGCCCGGTCGCCTCCTGCTGGGCGGTCCCGCAGTTCTGCACCGGCCCCGACCCCTGCACCCCGCACCCCCGATCCCTGCCGTCCGCTCCGGCCGCCGGTCGATCCCCGCTCGGTCCGACGCTGGAACATCGGCGAGGGGGTGTGCGGCCTCCAGTCCCACTTCTGCCAGCGATCGGCCGAAACGGCAGCAAGGGTTGCCCGTGTCAGACCGGGCGCGGCGGGTCAGGCGGTGACCGGCTGCCGGTCCCCCGCGGCGGCCGGCGCCCGGTAACAGCGCAGGTAGGCGAGGGCGGCGGCGTCCCAGCCGTGCCGCTGCGCCACGGCCCGGCCGGCCGCGGCGCGCCCGGGGTCGGGCGGACCGGCGGCGAGCAGGCCGGCGGCGAGCCCGGGCGGGCCGGCGGCGAGGACGGCGACCCCGGTCAGCACCTCCCGCAGCTCCGGCAGGTCCCGCCCGACCACGGGCACCCCCGCGGCGAGGGCCTCGACCGCGGCGGCACCGGCGCCGTCGGCCGCCGACGGGACGGCGAGGGCCTGCGCGGCGGCGACGAGCCCCGGCAGCTCGTCGTCCGGCACCGGCCCGAGCACCAGCGGGTAGACCTCGCGCTCCAGGGCGCGGGCGTCGACCACCTGCCGGTACCCGGCGGCGCCGGGCGTGGGGTCCTCGCCGGCGACCACGAGCATCAGGTCGGGCCGGGCGAGCTTGACGGTGGCCATGGCCTCGACCAGGTCGAGGACGCCCCGGCGCGGCCCGACGCCGCCGAGGGCCAGCACGTACCGGCCCAGGCGGGCGCGCCACCGGCCCCGGGCGGCGGCGCCCTCGGGCCCGGCCGCCGCGGCGAACCGGTCGACGTCGGCGCCGAGCGGGACGACGGTGGCGTCCCGGCCCCACGCGGCGCGCGCCTGCGCCGCCACCGCCGCGGAGGTGCACAGCAGCGCGCGGGGACCCACCACCGCGGGCTCGCCGGCGCCGGCCGGGTCGACCGCGTGCACGGTGCGCAGGCAGCCGGGGACGGCCGCCGCGCCGACGTCGTCCAGGGCGTGCACGACGTCGTACCCCTCCCCCGCCGCCGCGAGCGCCGACCGCAGCGCAACGGCCGACCGGGCAGCGAGCGCACCGGCGTCCTCCCCCGGGACGTCGGGCAGGGGCACCGTGCGCAGCCGCACCGCCGGATCGACCGGCTGCCCCGGCCCGACGCCGCCGAGCGCCCAGACCGTCACCCGGGCCCCGGCCCGGGTGAGCGCCGCGGCCAGCGCCAGGGTGCGCGCGGGGCCGCCCGGCCCGGGGCGGCACGTCAGCAGGGCGACCCTCACGCGGCACCCCTCATGCTCCGGCACCTCTCATGCCGCCCAGGCTGCCGGGCGGTCGTGTCCGCCCGGTGACGCCCGCGGCGACATCTCGTTACCTCCGCGCCGACGGCCGGACCGGCGGCGTCGCCCGACCGGTGACGCGGCTCACAGGTCCTTCACAGGATGGCGGCGCACGCTGGCGCCATGCGCCGCCCCGCGGCGCCCCCCGGCCGGGCGCCGAGCTCCCGCGTCCACCCCCGGGCGGCCCTCTGCTGGCTGGCCGTCCTCGTGGTCGCCGCGGGGCTGACGTTCGTCCCGGTGCTCCCGCAGGACGCCGGGCCGCTGACGAGCGGGGGCTCCGTGCCGGCGGCCGGTCGGGCGGCCGGGCCGGACGGTGGGGTCGCCGGCGTGCAGGCCGCCCCGCTCCCCCCGGCGCGGGCCGTCCCGCCGCCGCCCGCCGTGGCGCAGGTCGCGCAGGCCGCGGGAGGCGCCATCTCGTTCGTCGTCCTCCGCCGGGACGGCGCGCTGCTCACCGCCGCCGACCCCGACCGGCGGCTGCCGACCGCCTCGCTGGTCAAGCTGCTCGTCGTCGAGGAGCTGCTCACCCGGCTCTTCGCCGGGTCCGCGGCGCTCACCATGACCGACCTGGCGCTGATGTCGGCGGCGCTCACCCGCTCCGACGACGCCGCCATGAGCGCGCTGTGGGTGCGCCACGACGGCCCGGCGCTGGTCACGGCGGCCGCCGCCCGGCACGGGCTCACCGGCACGGCGCCACCGGCCGTGCCCGGCCAGTGGGGGCTGGCCCCGACGACGGCGCGCGACGTGGCCGTGGTGCTCTCCGCCGTCACCCGCGGGAGCCGGCCGGCCGACGCGACCATGCGGGACGCGCTGCGGGGGGTGACACCGGTCGCGGCCGACGGGTTCGACCAGGTCTACGGCGTGCTCGGCGCGGGCGGCGCGATCGGGGCGAAGCAGGGCTGGATGTGCTGCGTGGACGGCCGGCGGCACCTGCACTCGGCCGGCGTCCTGCCCGACGGGCGGGTGGTCGTGCTGCTCGGGGAGTTCCCCGCGGCCGTCCCGTGGGCCACCGCCGTCGGCGCGCTGGACACCGCGGCCGGTGCGCTGATCGCGGCCACCGCTGCCAGCGACCTCCCAGCGCGCTGACCGGCTGCTCCCACCGCCGCGGTCCAGCGTGGGGGCATGCAGGGATCCCCCGCCGGACGCACCTGGCTCTTCGACCCCGCCGCCGCGCACGCCACCGTGCTGGCGCACCGGCCGCCCGGCTCCTCGGCGGTGACGTGCGTCGTCTACGACGCGGTGTGGGCCGACGTCGTGGGCCTGCTGCGCTGGGCCGACGCGGGCGCCCGCCTCGACCCGGCCCGGCCGGTGCCGGTCGCCGCCGGCACGTGGTGGCGGCTGGCCGCCGGCTGCGCGGACCTGCTGCGCCGGCTGCCCGGCCTGTGCGCCGAGCTCGGCGAGCCGTGGGACGTCCGGGGCCGGCCCGGCGAGGACGGCCGGCCGGCCGGCGAGCGGATGCGGCGGGCGACGGCGCGGCTGGCCGGCCTGCTGTGCTCCCCCGGGCCCGTGCCGCTGCGCCGGCTGGCGGGCGAGGTGGACGCGCTCGGCGCGGCCGCCGTCGCCGTCCTGGTGGAGAGCGGACTCAGCGGACCTCGGTGAGCCGGCCGGTCGCGGCCCGGGCCGGGACGCGCGCCGGCGCGGCCCTGGGACACAGCCCGTCGACGGCGTGCAGCCGGCGGCCGGGCCAGGAGGCCTCGAGATCGGGTCGGCTCACGGCGACGAGCCTGCCGCACCGCGACACGAAACCCTACCAATCCGATGGACTTGACAGGTAATGCCTCGTCCCGTTGGGTGGACGCCGTGCCTCCCGCGCCCGCCCTGTACCGCCGGTCCGCCGTGGACCTGCTGCGGGTCGCCAGCGCGCTGTGTCCGGCCGCCTGACGCCGCCGTCACCCATCTCCCCCGCGCGCTCCCGGCCGAGGAGCCGCGCCTGCCGTCAGGACTCCCGTGACCCTCAGCACCGCCCTGCCCTCCCCCGCCGCCGACCTGCTCGCCACCATCACCTCCGGCCGCCGCCGCGACGACGTCACCGCGCGCCGGACCAGCGCCGCGGCACTCGCCGCCGCCCTCGCCGCGAACGCCGCTGCCTGGGCCGACCTCGTCGAGTACCGGCCCGGGAGCCGCTGGACCCACCTGCTCGACCCGGCCACCGCCGCCGCGGCGCTCGACCCGGCCCTGCACGCCGACCTCGACGCCGCCCAGGTGTGGGTGCTGTCCTGGCTGCCGGGCCAGGGCACCCCGCTGCACGACCACGGCGGCTCGGCCGGTGCGTTCGGCGTCGTGCAGGGTGCACTGACCGAGCTGACCGTCACCGAGACGCGCACCGGCGGGGTCCGCGACGAGGAGGTCCTGCTCGACACCGGCCGGGTGCGGCCCTTCGGCCCGCACCACGTGCACCAGGTGACCAACGTCGGCGTGCTGCCCGCGGTGAGCGTGCACGTCTACGCGCCCCGGCTGACCGTGATGAACACCTACCGGATCGCCGGCTGCGGCCTGCGGCACACCGGCACCGAGCGGGCGGGCGTCGACTGGTGACGCCTCCCGCCTGAGGCCCGCGCCCGGGCGGCGGCGTCCGACGGAGGGACGTCGTCGCCCGGGCGCGTCCTCGCCGGGTCAGCGCACCGGCGCCGGCGGGCCGTCGTCGTCGCTGAGCGGCCGCTGGAACCAGGTGACGTCGTGCCAGCGGCCCTGCTTGAAGCCCACCCGCGCGAACGTGCCGACCGGCGTGAAGCCCAGCGCCCGGTGCAGCCCCTCGCTGGCCGGGTTGGGCAGCGTGACGCCGGCGAGCGCGGTGCGGTACCCGCGGTCGGCCAGCCGCGCGAGCAGCGCCTCGCACAGCGCTCGGCCCGCGCCGGTGCGGCGCCGGCCGGGCTCGAGGTAGACGCTGACCGTGCAGGTCCAGCGGTAGGCCGCGCGCGACATCCACTCCCCGCCGTACGCGTAGCCGACCACCCCGCCGTCCTCGCCCTCGGCGACCAGCCAGGCGTGCCGCTCCTGCGCGCGGGCGATGCGGGCGGCCATCTCCGCCGCCGTCGGCGGCTCGGCCTCGAACGACACCGCGGCGTCGGCGACGTAGGGCGCGTAGACCTCGGCGCAGCGGGCGGCGTCGGCGGGGTCGGCATCGCGGACGAGCACTGTGGCACGGTACGGGGCCATGACCGCCGTCCTGTCGATCCAGTCGCACGTGGCCTACGGACACGTCGGCAACTCCTCCGCGGTGTTCCCGCTGCAGCGGCTGGGGATCGAGGTGTGGCCGGTGCACACCGTCCAGTTCTCCAACCACACCGGCTACGGCGAGTGGCGCGGGCGGGTGTTCGACGGGCAGGCGGTCGACGAGGTGGTCGAGGGCATCGCCGACCGCGGAGTGCTCGGCGGCTGCGACGCCGTCCTCTCCGGCTACCTCGGCTCGGCCGACATCGGGCACGCCGTCGTCGGCACCGTGGCGCGGGTGCGCGCGGCCAACCCGTCGGCGGTCTACTGCTGCGACCCGGTGATCGGCGACGTGGGTCGCGGGGTGTTCGTCCGGCCCGGCATCCCGGAGTTCATGCGCGAGGTCGCCGTCCCCGCGGCGGACCTGGTGACCCCCAACCACTTCGAGCTGGACCTGCTCGCCGGGGAGACGACCGGCTCGCTGCAGTCGGTCAAGGACGCCGTCGCCGCCGTGCAGGCCCTCGGCCCCCGGGTGGTGCTGACCACCTCGCTGGTCGCCGAGGACACCCCGGACGACGCCGTGGACCTGCTCGCCTCCGAAGGCGGCCGGCACTGGCGGGTGCGCACCCCGCGGCTGGACGTGTCGGTCAACGGCGCCGGGGACGCGATCGCCGCGCTGTTCCTCGCCCACTGGCTGGACACCCGCTCGGCGGCCGAGGCCCTGGCCCGGGCCGGCGCCTCGGTGCACGGCCTGCTCGCCGCCACCGAGGCGGCGCGCTCGCGGGAGATCCTGCTGGTCGCCGCCCAGGAGGAGTTCGTCGCCCCGAGCCGCACCTTCGCGGTCGAGGAGGTCTGACGAAGGACCTCCCTGCCCCCCACCGCTCGCCAGCTCGCGGCGGGCCCCTGCAGGGAGGCCGTCCCACCGGACGCCGAGCGGCCTCCACCCTGCGCCGCCGGCCGGGGGCGCTCAGGCTGGCCGGGTGGACCTGTTCCGGACGAAGTCGGTCGAGGACATCCGGGCCGAGGCCGGCGACGCCGACGGTTCCGGCGGCAGCGGGGGCCTGCGCCGCCGGCTGACCGCCCGGCACCTGGTCGGGTTCGGCATCGGCGTGGTGATCGGCACCGGCATCTTCACCCTGACCGGGGTGCAGGCGAGGAACAACGCCGGCCCGGCCGTCGTCGTCTCGTTCGTGCTGGCCGGCGTCGTCGCCGCGCTGGCGGCGCTCTGCTACGCCGAGCTCGCCTCGTCGGTGCCGACGGCGGGCAGCGCCTACTCCTACGCCTACGCGACCGCCGGGGAGGTCGTCGCCTGGGTCATCGGCTGGGACCTGTTCCTCGAGTTCGCCCTCGGCGCCGCCGTCGTCGCCCGCGGCTGGTCGGGCTACGTGGGCAACCTGCTGGACCTGCCGCCGTCGCTGTTCGGCGAGGACGCGCCGGTCAACGTCGGCGCGGTGCTGATCGTGCTGGTGCTGGTGGCCGTCGCGGTGCTCGGCATCCGCGAGTCCGCACGGGTCACCGCCGCGCTGGTCGTCGTCAAGGTCGCCGTCTGCGTGTTCATCGTGGTCGCCGGCGCCTGGTTCGTGCGCGGCGCCAACCTGACGCCGTTCGTGCCGCCGTCGCGGCCGGCCGAGGGCGAGGGCGGGCTCGCCCGGCCGCTGCTGGAGGCCGTCGCCGGGCTGGAGCCGGTGGCGTTCGGCATCGGCGGCGTCCTCACCGCGGCCGCCGTGGTGTTCTTCGCCTACACCGGGTTCGAGGCGGTGGCCAACCTGTCCGAGGAGACCCGCCGGCCGGCGCGCGACCTGCCGCTCGGGCTGCTGGGCACCCTGGCGCTGTCGACCGTCCTGTACGTCGGCGTCTCGCTCGTGCTGGTCGGGATGGTCCGCTACGACCGGCTCGACGAGGGCGCGCCGCTGGCCGACGCCTTCGACCAGGTCGGCGCCGGCTGGGCGTCCTCGCTCATCTCGCTGGCCGCCGTCGCCGGGCTGACCTCGGTGATCCTGGTCGACCTGCTGACCGCCAGCCGGATCGGCTACGCGATGGGCCGCGACGGGCTGCTGCCGCCCGCGGTCGCGGGGATCAGCCGGCGCACCGGGACGCCGGTGCGGATCACGCTGCTGTTCGGCGGGCTGGTCCTCGTGCTCTCCGCGCTCGTCCCGCTGGGGACGCTCGCCGACCTGGTGAGCATCGGCACGCTCTTCGCGTTCCTGCTGGTCTCCGCCGCCGTCCCGGTGCTGCGCCGCACCCGGCCGGACCTGCGCCGGCCGTTCCGGGTGCCGCTGTCGCCGGTGCTGCCCGCCCTGTCGGCGCTGGCCTGCCTGTACCTGATGCTCAACCTCAGCATCGAGACGTGGCTGCGGTTCGCCGCCTGGCTGGCCCTCGGCGGGCTCGTCTACCTCGCCTACGGCCGGCGGCACTCCCGGGTCCGCGCGCGGGCGCGCTGAGCGGCCGTCAGCCCTCGGCGGCGTGCCCCTCCACCGAGGCGAGCAGGTCGCGCAGGTCGTCGGCGATCCGGCGCAGCCGCCGCTCGGGGAGGTCGGCGAGCATCTGCTGCTGCTGGGCGAGGCCGGCGGTGACCGCCTCGTCGATGAGCCGGCGGCCGCCCTCGGTCAGCCGGACGATCAGCGCGCGGCGGTCGGCCGGGTCGGGCGAGCGGACGATGTGCCCGGCCTTCTCCAGCCGGTCCAGCCGGCTGGTCATCCCCCCGCTGCTCAGCATCATCTCGGCGGTGAGCCGGCCCGGGGAGAGACCCTCGGCGCCGCCGGCCCGGCGGAGCGTGGCGAGGACGTCGAAGTCGGCGCGGGTGATGCCGAAGCGGGCGTGGAAGCGCTCCTGGGCGTCGCCGGCCACGCGGGCCGCCCGGTAGATCCGCCCGAAGACCTCCATCGCCGCCGTCTCCAGGTCCGGCCGCTCGGCCGCCCACTGCTCGATGATCGCGTCCACGCCGTCCCGTCGCTGCACGCGTGCAGCATCGCACACCTGTACGCCTCCGAGATACACGGTCCCAAGTATCTTGACATCGAGATACATGACGGCGAACTATCAGCGTCATGACCGCCACCGCCCTCCCCGTCCCGGTGGCCGTCCCGACGCCCTCCCGCCGGCTCGGCCTCCTCACCCTCGCCACGGCGCTGGCCCCCGTCACCTGGGGCACCACCTACGTCGTCACCACCGAGTGGCTGCCGCCGGACCGGCCGCTGCTCGCCGCCACGGTCCGGGCCCTGCCCGCGGGCCTGCTGCTCGCCGCCGCCGGCCGGCTGCTGCCGCGCGGGGCCTGGTGGTGGAAGGCGGCCGTGCTCGGCGTGCTCAACATGGGCGCGTTCTTCGCGCTGCTCTTCGTCGCCGCCTACCGGCTGCCGGGCGGGATCGCGGCCGTGCTCGGCGCGGCCCAACCGCTGCTGGTGGCCGTGCTCGCCGTGCCGCTGCTCGGCGAGCGGCTGCGCGGGCGCACCGTGGGCCTGGGCGTCCTCGGGGTGGCCGGCGTGGCGCTGATCGTCGTCACCGGCCCGGTCGCCCTGGACCCGGTGGGCCTGCTCGCCGGCCTGGCGGGGACGGCCTGCATGGGCACCGGCGTCGTCCTCACCAAGCGGTGGGGCCGGCCGGTGCCGGTGCTCGCCTTCACCGGCTGGCAGCTGGCCGCCGGCGGCCTGTTCCTGCTGCCGCTCGCCCTGGTGTTCGAGGGCCTGCCCGCGGCTCTGACCGCCGGGGAGGCCGGCGGGCTGCTCTACCTCGCCACCGTCAACACCGCGCTCGCCTACGTGCTGTGGCTGCGCGGCGTCGGCTCGCTGCCCACCGCGCGGGTCAGCTTCCTCGGCCTGCTCTCCCCCGTCGTCGCGGCGACCGCCGGCTGGGTGCTGCTCGACCAGCTGCTCACCCCGCTCCAGCTGGCCGGCATGACCCTGGCGCTCGCCACGGTCGCCCTGGCCCAGCGCTCCCCCGCCCCCACCCCTCGAGAGGACCGACCCTCATGCACGTGTTCCTGACCGGCGGCACCGGCCTGATCGGCTCCGCCGTCCTCCGCGCCCTGCTCGCCGACGGCGTCACCGTCTCGGCGCTGGCCCGCACCGACGCCGCCGCCACCCGCCTCGCCGCGGCCGGGGCCACCCCGGTCCGCGGCGACCTCACCGACGGGCGCCTGCTCGTCGCGGCGGCCCGGGACTCCGACGGGTTCGTGCACACCGCCTCGCCCGGCGACGAGACCAGCGCCGCGGCCGACGCCGCCCTGCTCGACGCCGTGCTGCCGGCGCTGGCCGGCAGCGGGAAGCCCTACGTGCACACCAGCGGCGCCTGGGTGCTCGGCGCCGGCGACGTCGACGAGTCGACCCCGGCCGCCCCGCCGGAGCTCACCGCGTGGCGGGTGCCGCTGGACACCCGGGTGCGCGCCGCCGCCGCGACGGGCGTCCGCTCCGTCGTCGTCGCGCCGGGGATCGTGCACGACGCCGGCGCCGGCATCCCCGCCGCGGTGGTCGGCGACGGCCCGCGCACCGCCGACGGCGCCCTGCTCCTCCCCGGCAGCGGGGAGCAGCACTGGACCACCGTGCACGCCGCCGACCTCGGCCGCCTGTACGCGCTGGCGCTGCGGTCGGCCCCGGCCGGCAGCTGGTACCTCGGCGTCAGCGGGCACAACCCGACCGTGCGCGAGATCGGGCTGGCGGCCGCCGGGGGCGGGCCCGTGGTGGGCAGCACCGACGACGCGACGGTCGAGCGGCTCGGCCTGTTCGGCGCCGCCCTGCTGCTGGACCAGCGGGCCACGGGCGCGCTGGCCCGGGCCGAGCTCGGCTGGGAGCCGACCGGGCCGACCCTGGTCGCCGACCTGGACCGCAGCGCGGTGCTCAGCCGCTGACGGCCTCGCCGGGGTCCACCGGCCACGTCCGCGCCGCCGCCGGGCCCAGCGTCCGGGAGATGCCCCGGGCGGCGGCGCGGACGCCGGGGGTGAGCGCGCGGACGGCGGCCGCGGAGTCGCCGCGCACGACCACCGACAGGGCCGCCACCACGTCGTCCCCGGCGGTGATCGGGGCGGCCACGGACACGGCGTCCGCGGTCACCTGCCGGTCGCTCACGGCCACCCCGGTGCGCCGGACCTCGGCCAGGACCCGGCGCAGCTGCCGCGGGTCGGTGACGGTGTGCGCCGTGTACCGCTGCAGCGGCCCGGCCAGCACCCGCTCCTGCACCTCGCCCGGCGCGTGCGCCAGCAGCACCAGCCCGACCCCGGTGGGCGGCAGCGCGAAGCGGCCGCCCACCTGCGTGTGCACCGGTACCGCCTCGCGCCCGGCGATCCGCTCGACGAAGACGAGCTCGGTGTCGTCGCGGACGGCGAGCTGCACGTTCTGGTGGGTCACCTCGTAGAGGTCCTCCATGAACGGCAGCGCCGCCTCGCGCAGACCCAGCCCGCGCGGCGCGAGCGCACCCAGCTCCCACAGCCGCAGCCCGACGCGCAGCCGGCCGTCCGGCCCCCGCTCCAGGCCACCCCACGCGCGCAGCTCCGCGACCACCCGGTGCGCCGTCGACAGCGGCATCCCGGTCGCCCTCGCCAGCTCGGAGAGGGTCAGGGCCGGGCGCTCGCGGCTGAACGCGGCGAGGACGGCGAGCAGCTTCCCGCCCGCCGTCCGGTCGCCGGTCACCGGACGCCGCTCAGAGGTCGAGCACCAGCCTGGGGCCGGCCGCACGGGAGACGCACACGAACATGGTGTCGTTCGCGGCCTGCTCCGCGGGGGTCAGCAGCGAGTCGCGGTGGTCCACGTCGCCGGCCAGCACCCCGGTCTCGCAGGTGCCGCAGGTCCCCTCGGTGCAGGAGGAGAGGACGTCGACGCCGGCCTCCTCCAGCACCTGCAGCACCGACCGCTCCGGCGGGACGGTGAGCACGCGCCCGTCGGAGGCCAGCTCGACCTCGAAGGAGTCCGTGCGCACCGGCTCCCCGGCGTCCTTGGGGGCGAACCGCTCGACGTGCAGGCTGCCCTCGGGCCAGGCGGCGCAGCGGGCCTCGACCGCGGCCAGCAGCGGCTCGGGGCCGCAGCAGTAGACCAGCGTGTCCGGCCGCGGCGTCCCGAGCAGGCGGTCGAGGTCGATGAGGCCCACCTCGTCCTGCGGGTGCAGCGTGACCCGCTCCCCCGTCGCGTCCTCGAGCGCCTCGAGGAACGCCATCGAGCGGCGGCTGCGCCCGCCGTAGTGCAGCTCCCACTCCCGGCCGGCGGCCTCGGCGGCGCGCAGCATCGGCAGGACCGGGGTGATCCCGATGCCGCCGGCGACGAACAGGTAGCGGGGCGACTCGACCAGGGGGAAGTGGTTGCGCGGGCCGCGGACGCCGACGGTCGCTCCCTCGTGCAGCTCCTCGTGCACGTGCGCCGACCCGCCGCGGCCCTCGCGCTCGCGCAGCACCGCGACCCGCCACACCGAGCGGTCGGCCGGGTCCCCGCACAGCGAGTACTGCCGGGTCAGCCCGTCGGCCAGCAGCAGGTCGACGTGCGCCCCCGGCTCCCAGGCGGGCAGGTCGGCGCCCGCCGGGTCGCGCAGGTCGAGGACGACGACGCCCTCGGCCCCGGTCGTCCGGCGGTCGACGCGCAGCGTCAGCTCCAGCTCGTCGGGCACGGGACTCCTCTCAGACGGGCACGGGCACGCGGCGTCGCGGCCCGGCGATCAGGTGCGCGGGCGGCGGCGGCAGCTCCGCGGGCGACGGGGGGACGCCCGGCCCGCTGCCCGGGTGCTCCGGGTGGGCGAGCAGCCACTCCCACATCGCGACCGGGTCCTCGCCCTCGGCCTCGGCGCCGCAGTGGCACCGGCCGCGGAGCCGGTCGGAGCCGGGCAGCCACTCGACGCGGACCACCGACGCGCCGGGCCGCGACCCGCGGGACGGCGCGGCGCTCACCGGGCCGCCGGCGCCGGGGTCGTCGCCGGGGTCGTCGCCGCTGTCGTCGCCGCCGTCGTCGCTCCCGTCCCGTCGGCCTGCGCGGCCAGCCGCGCGATCATCCGGCGGGCGGCCAGCCCGCCGGTGTCGATGTTGATCGACAGCTCCTGGTAGCCGTCGGGCTCACCGGCGATCACCCGCTCGAGCGTGTCGAGGGCGACGACGTCCTGCAGGACGACGGTGCGGTTGTTCTCCGCGAGGAAGGCCGAGACGTCCTCGTCGTCGACGGCGAAGTCGCGGGCGACGGCCCAGAAGTCGTGCGTGGAGTGCTCGGTCTCCGGCGTGATGGCGTACACGACCTCGACGTGGAAGGCGTCGGGGTCGCTGCCGTCGTCGCGCGGCACCGAGCCGACCGGCGCGATGCGGGAGTGGAGCTTGTACAGGCACGGCGGGGTGAACTCGATGTCCTGCCAGCGGGAGATGCGCCCCTGCAGGCCGGTGCTGGTGGAGTAGAAGGGCGGGCACTCGGCGTCGGCCATGTGCCGGCTGACGTGGACGATCCCGGCCTCGTCGTCGACCTCGGTGGTGATCGGCGTCTGCGCGACCTCCGGCGTCCCGATGTAGCCGCCGTGCAGGTAGGTCTCGTGGGAGAGGTCCATGAGGTTGTCGACCAGCAGGCTCGCGCGGGCGGCCAGCGGCTCCATGCCCGACACGACCGCCCAGCCGTCCTGGTCCAGCCACGGCGCCCGCGGGATGCGCGTGCCCGCCGCCTTCTCCGGGTCACCGATGAACACCCAGACGAAGGAGTCCTGCTCGACCACCGGGTAGCTCCTGAGCCGCGCCGTCCGCGGCACCCGGGTCTGCCCCGGCACGGCCACGCAGACGCCGTCGGCCCCGTAGGTGAAGCCGTGGTAGCCGCACACGACCGTGTCACCGGACAGGTGGCTGGGGGCCTCCGACAACGGGAACCGGCGGTGCACGCAGCGGTCGCTCATCGCCGTGACCTGCCCGGCCTCGGTGCGCCAGAAGAGGATCGACTCCCCGCAGATCGTGCGGCTGAACAGCTCGCGCCCGACCTCGCGGCCGTAGGCGGCCACGTACCACTGGTCGCGGACGATCGACGTCATGCTCGTCTCCTCGGGATGGGACACCTGGGGACCCAGCGTGACCGCCGTCACCGGACCGGTCCCACGGGTCTCCCGTCTGACGGAAGGGTTCTGCCTACGGCAGCCGGTAGACGGCGTCCGGGACGTCGGTGACGAACATGTGCCCCGGCGCGTGGGTGATCGCCAGCGGCGGCCGCGAGGCGAGGACGGCGGCCTGCGGCGTCACGCCGCAGGCCCAGAACACCGGCACGTCGCCGGGTGCGGCCTCGACCGGGTCGCCGTAGTCGGGCGCGGCGAGGTCGGCGATGCCCAGCCCGCCGGGGTCGCCGACGTGCACCGGCGCGCCGTGCACCTGCGGCATCCGGGCGGTGACCTGCACGGCGGTGGCGACCAGCTCGGCCGGGACCGGCCGCATCGAGACCACCAGCGGCCCGGACAGCCGGCCGGCGGGGCGGCAGGGCACCGAGGTCCGGTACATCGACACGTTGCGGCCCTGCTCGATGTTGCGCACCGGCACACCGGCGTCCAGCAGCGCGTTCTCGAAGCTGAAGCTGCAGCCGATCAGGAACGCGACCAGGTCGTCGCGCCACACGTCCCGGACGTCGGTGGGCTCGCCGACCAGCTCCCCGTCCCGCCAGACCCGGTAGCGCGGCAGGTCGGTGCGCAGGTCGGCGCCCGGGGCCAGCGCGGTCTCCGGCGAGCCGGGGTCGGTCACCTCCAGCACCGGCACCGGCTGCGGGTTGCGCTGGGCGAACAGCAGCATGTCCCACGCCCAGTCCTGCGGGAGGACGACGAGGTTGGCCTGCGTGTGACCCGGCGCGGCGCCCGAGGTCGGGGCGGCGAGGCCGGCGCGGTACTCGGCGCGGTGCTCGGCGGGAGCTGCCATGACCCCATGCTGGCCCCGCGGACCGCGGGTCGCAGAGCGCAAGAACGGTCGGGCGCGCAGGGCGCCGTCCTCGCCACACTCCTCCCGTGACCGAGTCCAGCCACTCCCCGGCCGCCGGGCGCGACCGCCTGCGCGAGCTGATCGACGCCGTCCTCGACGAGGACAACCGCACCCTGCCGGAGATGGCCGGGGACGCCTACGCCAGCCCCTGGTACTTCGCCCGGCAGGTGACCCGCGGCGCCGGCGAACCGCCGGTCGCCCTGCGCCGCCGGGTGCTGCTGGAGCGGGCGGCGTGGCAGCTGCGCGGGGGCGCCAGCGTCACCGAGACCGCGTTCGCCGCCGGCTACGACTCGGTCGAGGGGTTCGCGCGCGCGTTCACCCGCGCCTACGGCCGGACGCCGGGCAGCCTCGGGGGCGGCGCCGACGACGACTCCCCCCGGACCCGCGACGAGCACTGGCTGCCCGCACCCAACGGCATCCACTTCCACCCGCCGACCTCGCTGTGGGTGGCCGACGAGCCCGGCCGCGGCTCCCCCGACGAGGTCACCGCGCTGATGGTGCACCACGACGTCGAGGACACCCGGGCGCTGCTCGAGACGGCCAAGCAGCTGGACGAGGACGCCTACCGGCGGACCCGGCTGCCCGGCTGGACGGTGCTCCCCTGGGACGGCGCCGAGCAGTCGGTGGCCCACCTGCTGCACACGCTGGTGTGGAGCAAGGAGGTGTGGCTCGCCTCGATCGAGGGGGCCGACCACCCGGCCCGCGGCGCCGACGACCCGGCCGCGCTGCTTGCCCGCCACGACGCGGTGGCGCCCCGCTGGCTGGCCGCCGTCCGAGACATCGCCCGCCGCGGCGCCTGGGGAGACCGGCTGGTCGACGCGCTGTGCGAGCCGCCGGAGACGTTCGTGCTCGGCAGCGTCGTCGCGCACGTCCTGACCTACGCGGCGCACCGCCGGCAACTGGTGCGCCACCTGCTGCGCGAGGCCGGTGTCGCCACCGACACCGGCGACCCGATCGACTGGCTGACCAGGAGGAGCACCCCGTGACGCGCACCGTCTACTACACCGCCACCACCCTCGACGGCTTCATCGCCACCGAGGACCACTCCCTGGCCTGGCTGCTGTCCCGGCAGATCGAGCAGGACGGCCCCTTCGGCTACCGCGACTTCGAGAAGCGGATCGGCGCCATCGTCATGGGCGCCAGCACCTACCGGTGGATCCGCGAGCACGAGCCCACCTCGTGGGGCTACGCGATGCCGGCCTGGGTGCTCACCCACCGGGACCCCGAGCCGTACCCCGGGGCCGACATCCGGATCACCGCCGCCGACACCCCCGAGGAGCTGCGCGCGCTGCACGCGGAGATGGTCGCGGCGGCCGGCGACCGCGACCTGTGGGTGGTCGGCGGCGGCGACCTCGCCGGCCAGTTCGCCGAGGCCGGGCTGCTCGACGAGGTCGTCGTCTCGATCGCGCCGGTCACCATCGGCGCCGGCGCGCCGCTGCTGCCGCGGCACGTCGAGCTGCGGCGCACCGAGTGGGCGGTCAACGGCGAGTTCGTCTGCGTCCGCTACGACGTGGTGGAGGACGTGGTGGAGGACGGCGGGGAGGACGGCGGGGAGGACGGCGGGGAGGACCGGGCCCGGGAATCCGCTTGATCGCGCCCGGATCCTGGACGGCGTGCGGCTGACCTTCCGGCGGATGCCCGACCGGCGCGCGGTCGAGTCGCTCGTCGAGCGGGACGGCGTCGTCTACTCCCTCCGCGGCGCCGGCGGCGGGGCCGGGCTCCCGCACGACCTGGTGCACGCGCTGGTCGAGGAGGAGCTCGGCATCCGCGACGGCATCTGGGGATGCGTCGCCGACGGCGCCGTGTGGGGCACGATGCGGCACGTCTCCGGGCGCCGTCCCCCGCACGTCACCGAGCGGTCCGACCGGCTCAAGCGCGAGCGCGCCGCCGCGATCGGCCGGGCCGAGGCGCTGGCCGACCTGGTGCACCGCCTCGCCGACGGCGCCGCGGTGCTGCCGGGCGAGGTGGCCCGCAGCGGCGTGCCGGCCGACCGGCTGGCCGCGGCCGCCGGCGCGCTGCGGGCCGCGGAGCGGCGCTGGGCGGCGCTGCGGCCGGGCGAGGAGTGGGTGCAGGAGTGGCCGTCCGCCGCCCGCCGGTCCGCTCGCGTTGCCGGGCACCGGGGGCGCACCTAGCGTCGGCGACGTCGCCGGACGAGGAACCGTCGCCGACGACCCCCGACGACTCGCCCCGCGAGGAGCGCCGATGTCGCACGGCCCGGCCGACGGCCACTCCCCGGTCACCACCACGCCCCCGTCCGGCGGGCGCATGGCGGCGAGCACCCGCTCCACGGTGCTCGGCGCCATGTTCCTCATGGCCACCTCGGCCATCGGGCCGGGCTTCATCACCCAGACGACGACGTTCACCGTGCAGCTGGGCGCGGCGTTCGCGTTCGCCATCCTGATCTCGATCCTCATCGACATCGCGCTGCAGCTGAACGTGTGGCGGGTGATCGGGGTCTCCGGCCACCGGGCCCAGGAGCTGGGCAACCTGGTGCTGCCCGGCCTGGGCTGGGTGATGGCCGGCCTGCTGGTCGTCGGCGGGCTGGTGTTCAACATCGGCAACGTCGCCGGCACCGGCCTGGGCCTGGACGCGCTGTTCGGGCTCGAGCCGCGGATCGGCGGGGTGATCTCCGCGGCGATCGCGATCGGCGTCTTCCTCAGCCGGCGCGCCGGGGTGGCGGTCGACCGGATCGTCGTCGTCCTCGGGGTGGTGATGATCGTCCTGACCACCTGGATCGCGATCAGCTCCGGCCCGCCGGTCGGCACGGCGCTGCGCAACGCCGTGTGGCCCGACGAGGTCGACTTCCTGGCGATCACCACGCTGGTCGGCGGCACCATCGGCGGCTACATCGTCTACGCGGGGGCGCACCGGCTGCTGGACTCCGGGGTGAGCGGGCGGGAGCACGTCCGCGACATCACCCGCGGGTCCGTCACCGGCATCGTCGTCACCGGGGTCATGCGGGTCGTGCTGTTCCTCGCGATCCTCGGCGTGGTGGCCGCCGGCACCGACCTCGGCGAGGAGAACCAGGCCGCCACCGCGTTCGAGGCCGCGGCCGGCGAGGTCGGCCTGCGGGTCTTCGGCGTCATCCTGTGGGCCGCGGCGATCACCAGCGTCATCGGCGCCTCGTACACCTCGGTGTCGTTCCTGACCTCGCGCGGGCGCACCAGCGACCGCACCCGCACGCTGCTCGTGGTCGCGTTCATCGCCGTCAGCACGCTGGTCTTCGCCGTCGCCGAGGCGGCGCCGACCACGCTGCTGGTCTTCGCCGGCGCCTTCAACGGGCTGCTGCTGCCGATCGGCATCGCCGTCCTGCTCTACGTGGCCACCCGCCGTGGCGACCTGCTCGGCGGCTACCGCTACCCGCGCTGGCTGCTGGTCGTCGGCTGGGTGGCGTGGCTGGTCACGATCTACCTGGCGGTGAACTCGGTGCGACCGGTCCTCGACCTGTTCTGATGGGGACCGTGGACCTGAACTCCGACCTCGGCGAGGGCTTCGGCCAGTGGACCCTCGGGGACGACGAGGCGCTGCTGGGCGTGGTGACCAGCGCCAACGTCGCCTGCGGCTTCCACGCCGGTGACCCGGTGATCCTGCGCCGGGTGTGCGAGCAGGCGGCCGCCGCCGGGGTCGCGATCGGCGCCCAGGTGGGCTACCGCGACCTGGCCGGGTTCGGCCGCCGGTTCGTCGACGTGGAGCCGCACGAGCTCACCCAGGACGTGCTGTACCAGATCGGCGCGCTGGAGGCCTTCGCCCGCGTGGCCGGCACCCGGGTCCGGTACGTCAAGCCGCACGGGGCGCTGTACAACGCGATCGTCGGGCACGAGGAGCAGGCGGCGGCCGTCGTCCGGGCCGTCGCCGAGTACGACCGCACGCTGCCGGTGCTCGGCCTGCCCGGCTCGGCGTGGCTGCGGCAGGCCGCCGGCGCCGGGCTGACCGTCGTCGCCGAGGCCTTCGCCGACCGCGCCTACACGCCCGAGGGCACGCTCGTCTCCCGCCGGCTGCCCGGCGCCGTACTGCACGACGCCGACGAGATCGCCCGCCGCTGCCTGGCCATGGCCAGCGGCGAGCCGATCCCCGACGTCGACGGCGGCTCGCTGACGCTGCGGCCGGACTCGATCTGCGTGCACGGCGACACCCCCGGCGCGGTCGCGATCGCCCGGCGGGTGCGCTCGGCGCTGACCGACGCCGGGGTCGCGCTCGCCCCCTTCGCCGCGTGATGCGCGTGCTGCCCAGCGGGTCGACCGCGCTGCTGGTGGAGCTCGACGGGCTCGACGACGTCCTCGGCCTCTACGCCGCGCTGGTCGACGAGCCGCTGGCCGGCGTGGTCGACGTCGTGCCCGCGGCGCGCACCGTCCTGCTGGTCACCGATCCCGCCGTGGTCGCCCTGCCCGAGGTCGAGGCCGCCGTGCGTCGGGTGCGGCCGCGGCCGGGACGGGCCGGCACCGGGGAGACGGTGGAGCTGCCCGTGCACTACGACGGCGCCGACCTGGCCGACGTGGCCGCGCTGTGGGAGGTGGACTCCGACGAGGTGGTGCGCCGGCACACAGGCACCGCCTGGACGGTCGCCTTCTGCGGCTTCGCTCCCGGCTTCGGCTACTGCACCCCCGACGGCGAGCCGTGGGACGTCCCCCGCCGCGACACCCCGCGCACGAGGGTGCCGGCCGGCGCGGTGGGCCTGGCCGGGCCGTTCAGCGGCGTCTACCCGCGGGAGTCCCCGGGCGGGTGGCAGCTCATCGGCCGGACCGACGTCGCCGTCTTCGACCTCTCCCGGGACCCGGCGGCGCTGCTGCGCCCGGGCGTGCGGGTCCGGTTCGTGGCCGCATGAGCCGCACCGTCACCGTCCTCGCGACCGGGCCGCTGACCACCGTGCAGGACCTCGGCCGCCCGGGCCGCGGGGCCCTGGGCGTCGGCCGCTCCGGTGCGGCCGACCGGGGCGCGGCCGCGCTCGCCAACCGGATGCTGGGCAACGAGCCGGGAGCGGCCCTGCTGGAGGTCACGCTCGGTGGCCTCGCGCTGCGGGCGGAGGCGGACCTGACCGTCGTCACCACCGGGGCTCGGTGTGCCGGCTCGGACGCGCACAACGCGCCCCGGCCGCTGCGCGCCGGCGAGGAGCTGCGGCTGGGTGCGCCGGAAGCCGGCCTGCGGACCTACGTCGGCCTGCGCGGCGGGATCACGGTCGAGCCGGTGCTCGGCTCCCGGTCGACCGACGTGCTGTCCGGGCTGGGGCCGCCGGTGGTCTCGGCCGGCGACGTCCTGCCCGTCGGGACCGCCCGCGAGCCGATGCCCGACGCCGACCTCGCCCCGCTGGCCGACCTGCCCGCGGGCGAGGTGACCGTGCGGGTGCTGCCCGGCCCGCGGCGCGACTGGTTCGGCGACGACGCTTGGGCCGCGCTGACCGCAGAGCCCTGGCAGGTGACCGCGGACAGCAACCGGGTGGGGCTGCGGCTGGACGGCGTGCCGCTGCGCCGGGAGCGCGAGGGCGAGCTGCCCAGCGAGGGGATGGTCCGCGGCGCGCTGCAGGTGCCGCCGTCGGGGCTGCCGGTGCTCTTCCTCGCCGACGCCCCGGTCACCGGGGGCTACCCGGTGATCGGCTACGTGACCGACGCCGACGTCGACGGCTGCGCCCAGCTGCGGCCCGGTCAGACGCTGCGGCTGCGCGGCTGAGGGAGCGCCGACACACCGGTCGGGCGGCGCCTCGTCGCGGCGCCGCGCTCGCGGGGGTCACCGCAACATCGTGTCGAGCCGGCGGATCAGCTCGCCGCCCCGCCCCTCGACGACCGGCACGGCAGTCCGCGCGCACGCGGCCGCGAAGCCGGCGACCGCGCGGAGCTCGGACCTGCTGAGCTCGGACCTGCTGAGCCCGGACCTGCTGAGCTCAATCCCCGCCGGCGTGTCCGACACGGCCCCATCGTCGGCCCCCGGCCCACGCGGTCCCGTTCTGCCTCCGCGGCACGCCGGGCGCCGTGCCCGCCCGTCGCTAGAAGGGTGGGATGTCGAGGTCCGTGCCGAAGCGGGGTGGGTGGCTTACCCGGGTCTCGCCGGCCGGGGTGGTGACGGTGAGCGTGCCGTCGTCGGCCGCCTCGAACCGCCACCCCGGTGCCTGGTGCTTGAGCCGGTGGTGGTGCTCGCACAGGCAGCACAGGTTGCAGACCTCGGTGCGGCCGTGCGGCCACGGCCGCTGGTGGTCGAGGTCGCAGACCCGGGCACGGGCGCGGCAGCCGGGGAAGCGGCAGCGCCGGTCGCGCAGCCGGACGAACCGCTCGAGCCCGGCGATGGGGTCGTGGGCGTCGGTGGCGGCCGGCGGGCCGAGCGGCTCGCCCCCGCGCAGACCGGCGGCGTCCGTGAGTGCGACCAGGCTGCCGCGGAGCCGGTCGACGACCGCGATGTGGGGCCGGTGCACCAACCCGGTGCCCGCGACGTCCCGCACGCCGATCAACGCGCCGAGGTCGAGCAGGGCCCGCTCCTCGCCGTCGGTCCAGGTGCCGTCCAGCACAGCGCGTCGCGCACCGCCCAGGGCCGCGGCGACCGCGGCGTCGTGTCGCGCGGCGGCCTGTGCCATCCACTCGGCCAGCGACCGATCACGCACGGGTGTCGGGGTCGGCGTATCCTCGGCGGCCGCTCTCGTCGGCACCGGCTCGGTTCCTGACCCGGGCGTGGGCGCCAGTGGCTTCGGCTCCTGCTCCGACTCCGTCTCGGCCGGCTCCTCACACGGAGGCGGGGCCGAGCGGGCATCGCCGGCGTCATCGCCGTCGGGGACGCCGGCCAGGTCCGGAGCGGGACGGGGCATCAGGCCGAAGGTGTAGGCCAGCTCGCGCACCATCTCCGCCGGCACCAGGTGCCCCTCGACCTGGCCGGGCTCGGCGCCACCGAGCATCGTCTCCAGGGTCGCCACCAGAGTCAGTGCGACGGTCACCGCCGGCAGCCCGTCCTGACCGGTGCGCAGGATCAGGTCGGCGACCACGTCGGCCATCCGCTGCTGCTTGGTCCGCTCGTCGCCCTCGGTGCGGACCGAGTCCGCGTGCGCCTCCAGCGCCCGGTGGATGGCCGCGGCCACCGGCAGGGGCAGGTCGAGCACCACGGTCGCCGATCCGTCCCGCCGGTCGATCAGCCGCACGCCCCGCGAGCGGACGGCCTCCACCAGCCTCCGGGCCGCCGCGTCGGCGTCCTCCCGCAGCACGATCCGCCGCGCGCAGTCGCCGAGCTGGGACGGGGTCTTCTGCCTGAGCAGGCCCAGCACCCGGGCCTCGATCCGCGCCCGGAGATCGGCGTCGGCCACCGGACCGACCTGAGCGATCATCTGCCGGACGTGAGCCCAGCTGATCAGCCCCTCGTCCAGCAGGGCCAGGGTCGCCGGAAGCCGCTCGACCAGGACGAGGGAGTCGACGAGGCGATCGGAGGCGGCGGGCCCGCTGAGCCTCAGGGCGATCGCCACCTCGTCGACCGCCCACTCGCTGACCTCGGTCAGCACGTCGGGGCGAGCCTCGCGGGCCGCGGCGGACATCGCGCCCCGCTCACCGGGCTGCCGGTCGAACGCCCCCTGCGGCCGGTGCCGCGCGAAGGCCGCCAGGGCTCGCGCGCCGCGGGCCGCGGCCCGCGCCTCGTCGCACCACGCGTCCGTCGCCCGCGACAACTCGGCGATCCCGGCGTCGAGCAGCTCGATCAGCTGCGTCGACCCGGTTCCGGAGCCATGAGGTGCATCGATCACGCGTTCGATTGTGCTGAGGCGCCGGGTGCGTCACCTGCGCGAACGGTATCTGTGGACGGACCTGCGACCTGTGGACGGACACGGCGCCCCTGTCGCAGCGACCGGCCAGGATCCCGGTCATGGACACCCACGAGACGACAGATCGAGGGCGCGGGCACCCGGCCCCCGGCGCGGTCCGCGTGGACCGCGCCGGGGAGCCGGGGGCCGGCTCAGAAGGGGTAGGCGGGCAGGTCCCCGCGCACCGTCACCCACTGCGTCTCGGTGAAGGCCTCGATGTTGGCCTGCGGGCCGCCGTGCCGGGAGCCGGTGCCCGACGCGCCCACCCCGCCGAACGGGGCCACGGCCTCGTCGTTGACCGTCTGGTCGTTGATGTGCACCAGGCCCGACGGGATCCGCTCGGCCAGCTCGAGCCCGGCGTAGACGTCCCGGGTCAGGATGCCCAGCGACAGCCCGTACTCGGTGCCCGCGGCCAGCCCCGCGACCTCGTCGAGGGAGGAGAAAGGCGTCACCGGGGCGACCGGCCCGAAGATCTCCTCCTGGTAGGCCGGGTGGTCGATCGTCACGTCGCTCAGCACGGTCGGCCGGTAGAACAGCCCGTCGTACTCCCCGCCCGTCCGCACCGAGGCGCCCGCGGAGACCGAGGCGGTGACCAGCCCGTGCACCCGGTCGCGCTGCCCGGCGTCGATCAGCGGCCCCATGGCCACCTGCTCCCGGAACGGGTCGCCGACCGGCAGCTTCGCCACCTTCTCGGTGAGCACCTGGGTGTACTCCTCGGCGATCGACTCGTGCACCAGGTGCCGGGACGTCGCCATGCAGATCTGGCCCTGGTGGGCGAACGTGCCCCAGGCGCCCACCGAGGCAGCGGCCGTCACGTCGACGTCGGGCAGCACGATGAGCGCGGAGTTGCCGCCGAGCTCCAGGTGCGCCCGCTTGAGGTGCTGACCGGCCAGCGCACCGACCGCCCGGCCGGCCCGGGTCGAGCCGGTGAACGCGATCACCCGCACCTCCGGGGCGGTCACCAGCGCCTCGCCGACGTCGGCGCCGCCGGGGAGCACCTGCAGTACGCCGGCCGGCAGGCCGGCCTCCTCGAAGACGCGGGCGAACATCGCGCCGCCGGAGATCGCGGTGCGCGGGTCGGGCTTGAGCACGACGGCGTTGCCCAGCGCCAGCGCCGGGGCGACGGCCCGGATCGCCAGGATGGTCGGCACGTTGAACGGCGCGATGACGCCGACCACGCCGGCCGGCACCCGGCGGGCGAACGACAGCCGCGGGGTCCCGGTGCGCAGCAGCTCACCGTAGGGGTGCGACGGCAGCGCCGAGGCCTCGTAGCACTCCTGCGCGCTGGTGTGGACCTGGAAGTCGCCGAACGGCTGGATCGCGCCCGACTCCCGGGCCAGCCACCCCCTGATCTCCTCGGCGTGCTCTTCCAGCACCTGACCGGCCCGGCGCAGCACCCGCGCCCGCTCCTCGAACGGCGCCGCGGCCCACTCCCGCTGCGCCTGCGCCGCGCGGGACGCCGCGGCCAGCACGTCCTCCGGCGTGGCCTTCCCGACCGGCGCGATCACGTCCCCGGTGGCCGGCTCGACGGCGTCGTAGGTGCCGCCGGAGCCGTCGGTCCACGAGCCGGTCCAGATCTTGCCGTGCCAGGCGCCGCTGCCGAGCAGCGCGCCGTTCTCGAGCGTCGTCATGGGGAGGTCCTCTCAGTCGGTGGGGTCGGAACGGAGGTCGGCCAGGATCGGGCCGGCGACCTTGAAGGCGTGGTTGGCGGCGGGCACACCGGCGTAGACCGCGGCGTGCTGGATGACCTCGGCGATGTCGGCGTCGGACAACCCGTTGTTCACCGCGGCCCGGACGTGCAGCGCGAACTCGTCCCAGTGCCGCAGCGCGATCGTGATCGACAGGGTGGCGATGCTCCGCTCGCGGCGCGGCAGCCCCGGTCGCTGCCAGACGTCGCCCCAGGCCACCCGCGTGATGAAGTCCTGGAAGCCCTCGGTGAACGGCGTCGTCCCGGCGAGGGCGCGGTCGACGTGCGCGTCGCCGAGCACCTCCCGCCGGGTCCGCATCCCCGCCGCGCGGCGCTCCTCGTCGGTGCTCGGCAGGCCGGCCGGCAGCTGCTCGCTCACCGGCCGGCCCCATCGAAGTGGGCGAGCAGCGCGCCGGTCACCTCGAGCGTCCGCTCCAGGTTGGCGAGGTGGGCGCCGGGGCTCACGCTGAGCAGCGCGGCCCCGGGGATCCCCTCGGCGATCGCCTGCTGGTGGTCCGGGGGCAGCGCCGGGTCCTCGGCACCGGAGACGACGAGGGTCGGCGCGGTGATCCGGCCGAGGTCCCCGCGCAGGTCCATCTCGGCGACGACCTCGCAGCAGGCCGCGTACCCCTCGTCGTCGGCGCCGGCGATCATCGCCTCCAGCCGGGCCACCAGCCCGGGGTTCTCCGCCGCGAAGGCCGGGGTGAGCCAGCGGCTCACCACCGTCGGCGCCAGCGGGGCCGTCCCGCCGGAGCGGGCCGCGGCCGCCCGGTCGCGGAAGCCCTGCGGATCCGCCTTCGCCGAGCTGCACAGGACTGCCAGCCGAGACACCCGCCCGGGCACGCGGGCGGCCAGCCGCATCGCCGTCATCCCGCCCAGCGACAGCCCGGCCACGTGCGCCCGCCCCGCACCGACCCGGTCGAGCAGCGCGACGACGTCGTCCACCAGGTCGTCGAGCGCGTACGGCCCGGCCGGCGCCGGGGACTCCCCGTGCCCGCGGGTGTCGTAGGTGACCACCCGGAAGCGCTCGGCCAGCGCCGGCACCTGCGGGTCCCACATGCCGCGGGTGGCGCCCAGCGAGTTGGACAGGACGACGACCGGCGCCCCGGCCGGCCCGTCCTCGGTGTACGCGACCTCGACGGCGCTCATGCCTCCCCCTCCGTCAGCCTGGCGTGCTCGGCGAGCGCGGCGTCCACCTGCGCGCCGGCCTCGCCGACGTCCAGCCCGGCCGCGGCCGGGATCTCCTCGGCCGCGGCGGCCGCCGTCGCCGCCATCCGGCCGGTGTCCGGTCGCAGGCTCGCCAGGCTCTCCGCCAGCCAGGACGCCGCCGAGCCGACCGTCACCAGCAGGCCGGTCAGCGTCGGCCACTCGGCGTGCCACGGCCCGGCCGCCCGCTCGTGCTCCTGCTCCATGGCCGCGAACAGCGTCGCCACCAGGCCCGGGGCCCGGCGGGCGCAGGCGCGGGCGGAGATCGCGGCCACGGGGTTGTCCTTGTGCGGCATCGCCGACGAGCCGCCCCGCGACTCGCTCACCTCGCTCGCCTCGCCGACCTCGGTCTGGGCCAGCAGGACGACGTCGACGGCGACGGTCGCCACCGCACCGGCCGCCGCACCGAGCGCGCCGGCCAGGTCGGCGATCGGCAGGCGCACGGTGTGCCAGGGCACCGCCGTGGTCACGAGGCCGAGCTCCTCGGCCAGCGCGGCACGCACCGCCACGCCCGCGCCGCGGCTGGCGACCAGCGTGCCGACCGCGCCGCCGTACTGCACCGGCAGCGCGGCGACCACCTCGGCCAGCCGCAGCCGGGCGCCGTCCAGCGCCGCCAGCCACCCGGCGGCCTTGAGCCCGAACGTCGTGGGCAGGCCCTGCTGCAGCAGCGTGCGGCCCATCAGGACGTCGTCGCGGTGGGCGCGCGCCAGGTCCGCCGCCGACGCCGCCGCGGCGGCCAGGTCGGCGTCGATCGCGCCGATGGCGTCCCGGCTCATCAGCAGCAGCGCGGTGTCCACGACGTCCTGGCTGGTGCCGCCCACGTGGACGGCGACGGCGTCGCGCTCCCCCACCGCGTCGGCCAGCGCGCGGACCAGCGGCGGCACCGGGTTGCCGGCGTCGGCCGCCCGGGCCACCACGGTCGCCAGGTCCAGCCGCGCGGGGTCGGCGCAGACGGCCGTCACCGCGTCCGCGGCGGTGGTCGGCACCAGGCCCACCCGGGCCGCGGCCCGGGCGAGCGCCGCCTCCACCGCCAGCAGGGACCGCAGCCACGCGTCGCCGGTGACCGCGGCGGCGGCACCGCCGCGGGCGAAGGTGCCGTCGAGGAGTGCCGTCACGCCGCCCTGCCTACCAGCCTCACGAGCACCCTGCTCACACCGCGAAGAAGACGGTCTCGGACTCCCCCTGGAGCCGGACGTCGAAGCGGTAGCCGTCGGCGGCCGGCGTGGCCAGCAGCGTCTGACGGCGGTCCTCCGGCAGCCCGCGCAGCACGACGTCCTCGGCGTTGGCCTCGGCCTCGTCGGCGAAGTAGATCCGGGTGACCACCCGGTCGAGCAGCCCGCGCGCGAAGACCGAGACGTCGACGTGCGGTGCCTGCAGCCCGCCCTCGCCGTCGGGCACCCGCCCCGGCTTGAGCGTGTGGACGGCGAACTCCCCGGTCAGCGTCTGCGCGCGGGCGTACCCGCGGAAGCCGGGGAAGGTGGCCGCGCCGCGCGGGTCCTCCGGCGACGGGAAGCGGCCGTCCGGGTCGGCCTGCCACGTCTCGACCATCGCGTCGGGGACCACGGCGCCGGCGCCGTCGAGCACCCGGCCGCGGATCCAGACGCCGCCCTCGGTGCCCTCGGCGGCGGCCCACGGGCCGTCGGGCCACGTCAGCCCGATGGCGAGGTAGGGCCCGACGGTCGCGCTGGGCGTGGTGCCCAGCCGCAGCGGGCCGGTGAGGAAGCCGCTGCCGCGCTGCCCCGAGCGGGGCTGGAAGGGACCGGGCGGGTCGGCCGGCACGTCCAGGGGGTTCACGCGAGATCTCCGTCGTCGTCCGTCGCGAACGGGGTCTGCTCGGTCCCGCGCAGCACGATGTCCCACTCGAAGGCCAGCGCCCAGTTGTCCTGGGTCCGCTCGAGGGAGAACCGGCTGATCGCCCGGTGGCGGGCCGCCGGCGGGATCGCGTTGAAGATCGGGTCCTGCCCGAACAGCGGGTCGTCCGGGAAGTACATCTGCGTGACCAGCCGCTGGGTGAACGCGCGGCCGAACAGCGAGAAGTGGATGTGCGCCGGGCGCCAGGCGTTGTGGTGGTTGCCCCACGGGTAGGCGCCGGGCTTGATCGTCAGGAACTCGTAGCGCCCCAGGTCGTCGGTCACCACCCGGCCGAGGCCGTCGAAGTGCGGGTCCAGCGGCGCCGGCCACGTGTCGACGACGTGCCGGTAGCGGCCGGCGGCGTTGGCCTGCCAGACCTCGACCAACGCGCCGGGCACCGGCCGGCCGTCGCTGTCGAGCACCCGGCCGTGCACCAGGACCCGCTGCCCGAGCGCCTCGCCGCCGTTGCGCCAGGTGAGGTCGGCGTCGTGCGGCAGCACCCGGTCCTCGCCGAGCACGGGGCCGGTGACCTCGGTGAGCCGGTGCGGCAGGTCGACCGGCGTCCGCAGCGGCGCACGCAGCGCGGTGCTCCGGTAGTCCGGGTACGCCAGCGGGACGCGCTGGGCCGGGTCCTCGCGCAGGTAGCGCGGCAGGACCAGCGCGCTGTCGGACGTGCTCCGCGTCATGCGGCGACCGTAGGCCGCGGCACTACGCTGCCCAAGATCGGACTCCCACTGGACGGAAGGAGCACGCGGTGGCAGGAGGCGCCTCGTCGCCGGGGCGGTCGGTCACCTCGCGCGCCCTGGCGGTGCTCGACGCCTTCGCCGCCGACGCCCCGCGGCTGACGCTGACCGAGATCGCCGAGCGGTCGGGCACGCCGCTGTCCACGGCCCACCGGCTGGTCGCCGAGCTCGCCGACTGGGGCGGCCTGGCCCGGCGCCCCGACGGCCGGTACGAGATCGGGCACAAGCTGTGGGACCTCGGCCTGCTCGCCCCCGTCCAGGCCGAGCTCCGGTCGGTGGCCGCGCCGTTCCTCCTCGACGTGCACACCGCCACCCGCGACACCGTGCACCTCGCCGTCCGCGAGGGCCTGGCCGCCCTCTACGTCGAGCGGATCTCCGGCCGCGAGTCGGTGCCCGTGGTCAGCACCGTGGGCAGCCGGCTGCCCCTGCACGCCACCGCCGTCGGCAAGGTGCTGCTGGCCGCCGCCCCGGACGACGTCGTCGAGAACGCGCTGCGCTCGCTCACCCGCGCCACCCGGCACACCGTCGTCGACCCGCGGCGGCTGCGCCGCGAGCTGGCCGAGATACGCCGCCGCGGCTACGCGCGCACCGCGGAGGAGATGTCGCTGGGCACGCACTCGGTCGCCGTCCCGGTGCAGGTGGAGGGGACGTCGGTGGTGGCGGCGCTGGGGATCGTCGTGCCCAGCTCGCGGCGGGACGTGACCCGGCTGGCCCCGGTGCTCCAGGTGGCCGCCGGCGGCGTCGGCCGGCAGCTGGCGCGGCTGCGTGACTTCCACTGAGCGGCAGCGGGCGGTTCCGCGGGCGGATGTCCGCGGTCACACTCGGCGGCGTGCGCACACAGGTGGGGATCATCGGCGCGGGCCCGGCCGGCCTGCTGCTCTCGCGGCTGCTGACGCTGCAGGGCATCGACAACGTCGTCCTGGAGAACCGCTCGCGCGAGTACGTCGAGGCGCGGATCCGGGCCGGCATCCTCGAGCAGCACACCGTCGACACGCTGACCGCCGCCGGTGTCGGCGACCGGCTGCACCGGGAGGGCATGGAGCACTCCGGCATCCACCTGCAGTACCCGGGCACCCGGCACACGCTGGACTTCCCCGAGCTGTGCGGGCGCACCGTGTGGGTCTACGGGCAGACCGAGGTCACCAAGGACCTCATCGCCACCCAGCTGGCCGGCGGCCCGCCGCTGCTGTTCGAGGTCTCCGACGTGACCCCCGAGGACGTCGACACCGACACCCCCCGCATCCGGTTCACCGACGCCGACGGCACCCCGCAGGTGCTCGAGTGCGACGTGGTCGCCGGCACCGACGGCTTCCACGGCCCCTCGCGCGCGGTCGTCGCCGCGGGCCCCGGCGGCGCCCGGGTGTGGGAGCGCACCTATCCCTACGCGTGGCTCGGCATCCTCGCCGACGCCCCGCCGGCCACCGACGAGCTCATCTACGCCTGGCACCCCGAGGGGTTCGCGCTGTACTCGATGCGCTCGCCGTCGGTGTCCCGCCTGTACCTGCAGGTCGACCCCTCGGAGAAGATCGAGGACTGGTCCGACGACCGCATCTGGGACGGGCTGGCCACCCGCTTCGCCCTGGACGGCTGGGAGATCAGCACCGGCCCGATCACGGACAAGTCGATCCTGCCGATGCGGTCGTTCGTCAGCGCGCCGATGCGCCGCGGCCGGCTGTTCCTGGCCGGCGACGCCGCGCACATCGTCCCGCCGACCGGCGCGAAGGGCCTCAACCTCGCCGTCGCCGACGTCACCCTGCTCGCCACCGCCCTGGTCCGGTTGCTGCAGGAGAAGCAGGCCGACCTGGTGGACGCCTACTCCGACACCGCGCTGCGGCGGGTCTGGCGGTGCACCCACTTCTCCTGGTGGATGACCTCGATGCTGCACACCTCCGGCGACGACTTCGACGCGCAGCTGCAGCTGTCCCAGCTGCAGCGGGTCTGCTCCTCCGAGGCCGCGGCCCGCGAGCTGGCCGAGAACTACACCGGCCTGCCGATCGAGGGGTGAGCCCTCCCCCGGGGTCGGGCACCGCGACCGGGGGCGGGGAGACTCGCCCGGTGACCAGCACCGGATCCGCGCCGGCCGGCCGGACGCCGCGGGGCCTGGTGCAGGTGCTGGTGTCGACGGTCGCCGTCGTCGCGGTGATCAGCAGCCTCGGCGCCCCGCTGGTGCCGGAGATCGCCGCGACCCATGACGTGCCGGTCCACACCGCGCAGTGGGCGCTGACCGTCACCTTCCTCGTCGGCGCCGTCGCCACCCCGGTGCTCGGCCGGCTCGGCGACGGGCCGCACCGGCGCGAGGTCATGCTCACCGCCCTCGCCGTCGTCATCGGCGGCAGCGCCCTGGCCGCGCTGCCGCTCGGGTTCGGCTGGCTCGTCGCCGGCCGCGCCCTGCAGGGGATGGGACTGGGCCTGGCGCCGCTGGCCATGGCCACCGCGCGGGAGGCGCTGACCGGCGCCCGCCAGCGCGCCGCCATCGCCGCGCTGTCGATCACCGTCGTCGCCGGGGTCGGGCTGGGCTACCCCGTGGCCGGCCTGGTCGCCGACGTCGGCGGCCTGCACGCGGCGTTCTGGTTCGGCGCGGCGGTGGCGGCGCTGGCCCTGGTCGCCGGCGCCCTGGTGCTCCCCCGGTCCCGGGCGGCCGGCGGCCGCGGGATCGACGTCCCCGGGGCGCTGCTGCTCGGCACCACCCTGGCCGCCGGCCTGCTCGTGCTGAGCGAGGGCGGCGCCTGGGGCTGGACCTCGCCGCAGGTGCTCGCGCTGGCCGCCGCCGCCCTGGTCGCCGCGGCGGGGTGGGTGGCGTGGGCGCTGCGGACCCCGAGCCCGCTGGTCGACCTGCGGCTGGCCCGCGGCCGGACGGCGGCGACCGCGCACCTGGCCTCGCTGCTGGTCGGGTTGACGAACTACCTGCTGCTCTCCTCGGCCACCGTGTACGCCCAGACCCCCGCCACGTCCGGCTACGGCTTCGGCGCCTCCGTGGTCACCGCCGGGCTCGTGCTGGTGCCCTTCTCCCTGGCCAGCGTGGCGGCCAGCCGGGCCGCGCGGGCGCTCAGCGACCGGTTCGGCGCGCACGTCGCGGTGCCGGCCGGCGCGCTGGTGCTCGCCGCGGGCCTGGGGCTGTACGCGCTGACGCCCTCGAGCCTGTGGGCGCTCGGCGGGGTCATGGCGGTGGCGGGCCTCGGCACCGGCGCGGTGTTCGCGCTGCTGCCGGCGCTGGTCGTGTCGGCGGTCCCGCCGCAGGAGACCGGCAGCGCGATGAGCCTCAACCAGGTGCTGCGCTACGTCGGGTTCGCCACCGGCAGCGCGGCGACCGCCGCCGTGCTCGACGCCGCCGCGCCCGCCGACGGCGCCGTGCCCGAGCTGTGGGGCTTCGCGGCGCTCGGGCTGGCCGGGCTCGCGGTCGGCGTGCTCACCGCGCTGGTCACCTGGCTGCTGCCGCTGCGCCCCGCTCGGGCGTAGCCGCCCGGTCAGCGGCCGGCGGCCAGCAGCGAGAGCACCGCGTCGGCGGTGCCGGGCGCCAGCGGCAGGTGCGGCAGCACCCCGGCCACCTCCTCGGGCTCGATCCCCTCGGCGAGCAGCAGGGTCAGCAGCCGGTCCGCATCGGTGGGGGCCACCGGGATGGCGGGCCCGCCGGCGTCCAGGGCGGCGCGGGCGAGGAACACCGCGCCGGAGGCGGCCGGGTCCTCGGCGGGACCGGGCGGCGCGGACGGGGCGGCCGCCTCCCGGGTCAACGCCTCCGCGCGGCGGACCAGCGACAGCGGCAGCCCCTCCGCCTCCACCTGCAGCAGCGGGACGGCGCCCAGCGCGGCCAGCACCAGGTGCTCCGCCTCGGTGCGCAGCGGCACGTCCCACTCCCCCGCCTGCACCACGCCGGTCAGGTCGCTGCCGTCCTCACCGAGGTCGTCGAGCAGGTCGCGCCACTGCGCGGGCCGGGTGGCGCGCGCCCGCTCGGCGGCGAGCACGCAGGTCTGCAGCGCGAACGGCTCCAGCACCTCGCGGTCGAAGCGGTCGGCGTACACCACGCCGTCCGGGCCGACGGCGTTCAGCGCGTCGGCGAAGCTGCCCGGCCGGGCGTCGCCGAGGTCCAGCCGGCCGTCCTCCTCGCCGCTGAGCATCAGGCCGGTCGCCGCCCGGTCGCCCATGGTCCCGCCGGTCTCCACCAGCCGGCCGCGCCGGCGCAGGTGGTGCGGCCGGTCGGACAGGCCCACCGCCCAGGCGCACGCCTCCGCGATCAGCTCGCCGGTCCGCTCCCGCAGGACCGTGCGGCACAGCAGGTCCATCCAGTCGACGTCGAACACGCCTTCAGCCTCCCCCGCCGGGACGGCGGGTGCTGGAACGGCCTGCCTGCAGGGGCCCGCGCCGAGCGGAGCGAGGCGTGGGGGGCAGGCAGGTCCTTCGTCAGCCGAACAGCTCGCCCAGGAAGGAGTCCTTGCGCTTCTTCTTGTACGGCTGGCCGTGGTGGCTGCTCGAGTGCGACCGGCCCTGGACCTGGCCGAGCACCTCGCTGACCACCGCGCCGAGCCCGCCGGACGAGGACGCCGCGTGGTGCTGGTCGCGGGATCGGTCGTCGTACCGGTCGTCGTAGCGGTCGTGGTCCGAGCGGTAGCGGCCCTCGGCGGCCGGCGCCGCCTGCGGGGCGCGCGCCTGGCCGTGCCAGGCGTTCTCGGCGTCGATCAGCCGCTCGAGCTCACCCCGGTCGAGGAAGATGCCGCGGCAGTCCGCGCACTGGTCGACGTGGACGCCGTTGCGCTCGTAGGTCCGCATGGACCCGTGGCACTTGGGGCAGGTCAGCTCCATGCCCGCGGCAACGGCCGCCGGCGCCGCCGGGTTCCCGCGCGCGGACCCGGCCGGTCCGTGCTACCGGCGAGTAACAGATGTGGGATCGTCGTCGTCGTCACGCACGAGAGGGCGTCGCCCACGGTGGCCGGCGTCAGGAGAGAGGTCCGATGCGGTTGCAGTTGTCCCCGGAGCTCGAGGCGTTCCGGGAGGAGATGCGCACCTTCTTCACCACGCAGGTGCCCCAGGAGATCCGGGACACCGTCGCCGCCCGCCGTCACCTCGGCAAGGACGAGTACGTCCGCGCCCAGCGCGCGCTGAACGCGGCCGGCCTGGCCGTGCCGCACTGGCCGGTCGAGTGGGGCGGCAAGGACTGGACGCCGCTGCAGCGGCACATCTGGCGCGAGGAGATGCAGCTGGCCTGCGTCCCCGAGCCGCTGGCGTTCAACACCAGCATGATCGGTCCGGTCCTGGCCCAGTTCGGCAACCAGGAGCAGAAGGAGCGGTTCCTGGCCAAGACGGCCAACCTCGACATCTGGTGGTGCCAGGGCTTCTCCGAGCCGGACGCGGGCTCGGACCTGGCCTCGCTGCGCACCACCGCCGTCCGCGACGGCGACGACTGGATCGTCAACGGCCAGAAGACGTGGACCACGCTCGGCCAGCACGCCGACTGGATCTTCTGCCTGTGCCGGACCGACCCGACCGCGGAGAAGAAGCAGCGCGGCATCTCGCTGCTGCTGTTCCCGATGGACACCCCGGGCGTCACCATCCGGCCCATCGAGCTGCTCGACGGCGGCCACGAGGTCAACGAGGTCTTCTTCGAGGACGTCCGCGTCCCCGCCGAGAACCTCGTCGGCGAGGAGAACGCCGGCTGGACGATCGCCAAGTTCCTGCTCGGCAACGAGCGGGTCGGCATCGCCCGGGTCGGGACGACGAAGTACTACCTCAAGCTGGCCAAGGAGCTGGCCCGCGAGGTCTCCTCCGGCGGCCGCCCGCTGCTCGAGGACCCGCGGATGGCCAGCCGGATCGCCGAGGTCGAGAACGAGCTGCTCGCCCTGGAGCTGACCGCGCTGCGCGTGGTCGCCAACTCCGCCGACGGCAAGCCGCACCCCGCGTCGTCGGTGCTCAAGCTGCGCGGCTCGGAGCTGCAGCAGGCGGCCACCGAGCTGCTGGTCGACATCGCCGGCCCGCTGTCGCTGGCCTCGTTCGCCGACGGCGGCTCCGAGGTGCCCGACTGGGCCCGGGTGGCCACGCCGGAGTACCTGAACTACCGCAAGGTCTCCATCTACGGAGGCTCCAACGAGGTGCAGCGCACCATCATCGCCGGCACGATCCTGGGGCTCTGATCATCCGATGGACTTTCAGTTCGACAGCGAGCAGAACGACCTGCGCGACGCCGTCCGCGGCCTCCTCGAGCGCGCCTACGGCGACGCCGAGCAGCGCCGCCGGGTGACCGCCGCCGACCCCGGCTTCGACGAGAAGACGTGGGGCCAGCTGGCCGAGATGGGCGTGCTGGGCCTGCCCTTCGCCGAGGAGGACGGCGGCATGGGCGCCGGCCCGATCGAGGTGGCGATCGTCGCCGAGCAGATCGGCCGGGTGCTGGCGCCCGAGCCGTTCGTCGAGGCCGTGGTGCTGGCCGGCGGCCTGGTGGCCGCCGTCGGCACCGCCGAGCAGCGCGCCGAGCTGCTCGGCGCGCTGAGCGAGGGCAGCAGCGTGCTCGCCTTCGCCCACGCCGAGCCGCGCACCCGGTGGAGCGCCGCGGCCCGGGGCGTCACCGCGACGCGGGACGGCGACTCCTGGACGCTGACCGGGGTCAAGGAGCCGGTGCTGAACGGCGCCCGCGCCGACGTCCTCGTGGTCAGCGCGGTCACCGACGGCGGCACCGCGCTCTTCGTCGTCGACGGGGACGCGACGGGCCTGACCCGCACCGGCTACCGCACCCACGACGGCGGCCGGGCGGCCAACGTGACCTTCGCGTCCACGCCGGCGCACCTGCTGGGCGAGGGCCCCGGGGACCGCACCGCCGACATCGAGCGGGCCTTCGCGCTCGCCCGCATCGCCTACGCCAACGAGGCGGTCGGCGCGATGGAGACGGCGCTGCGCACCACGTCGGAGTACCTGACTCAGCGCAAGCAGTTCGGGGTCACGCTCAACAAGTTCCAGGCGCTCACCTTCCGCGCCGCGGACATGTACGTGTCCCTGGAGCTGGCCCGCAGCACCGCGCTGTGGGCGAGCATGGTCGCCGACGCCGGCGGGGACGTCGTCACCGCCGCCGACCGCGCCCGGCTGCAGACCAGCCGCGCCGGCCGGCACATCGGCAAGGAGGCCATCCAGCTGCACGGCGGCATCGGGGTCACCGCGGAGTACAAGGTCGGGCACTACACCAGCCGGCTCACCGCGATCGACCACGTGCTCGGCGACGGCGACTGGGCGCTGGACCGGCTCGCGGCCACCGTGGGCGACCACCCGACGGTCGACCCGCTCGGCGAGCCCTACGCCCCGGGCGCCGGCGCCGCCTGACCCACCCCCCGGTCCCGCCGGGATCAGGTGGGCTGATCGTGGCCGCGGCCCCCGGTCAGTCGCCGAGGAAGGCCCGGCGGAGCTCCTCGGCGTCCTGGGCGACCTGGTCCAGCACCGGGCCGACGGCGTCCTCGCGCAGCTGGCCGGCGGTGAGCTCGGCGACGTCCACCGGCGCGTAGCCGGGCTGGGTGAGCCGGGCGGCGATCTCGAACGCCGCGCGCAGCAGCGCGCCGTCGCCGGTGGAGCGGTCGTCCACCGCGCTGAGCGGGCCGACCATGCTGTGCGGGAAGCCCCACTGCTCCAGGGCGACGCTGGTCAGCCGCAGCCCGGAGATCCCGTAGCGGCGCACCTCGGCGGCCCGCCGGCCGGCGAACGTCGGCTCCCGGTCGAGCAGCTCGGCGTACCCGTCGGGGTCGTTGTGGTGCAGCAGCGCGACGCCGACCGGGGCCAGCAGGCCCAGGCACAGGGTGTCCTGCGGCCGCTCCCCGAACCGCGGGGCCAGCAGCGAGGCAGCGAGCGCGACGCTGGTGGCGCCGGTCCAGAAGTCCGCCGGCAGCCGCGACTCGTCGTCGAGGTCGGTGAGCGCGACGGTCGCCATGGTCCGCACGGTGGTGAAGCCGACGACGGTGACCGCGAACTGCAGCGTCGTGACCCGGCCGCGCATGCCGAAGTAGGCGCTGTTGGCCAGCTTCATGACGCGGCTGGCCAGGGCGACGTCGCCGGCCAGGATGTCGGCCAGCGCGCGGGCGCTGGTGTCGTCGGAGTTGGCGACCGACACGACCTGGGCCGCGACCGGCTTCTGCGAGGCCATCGTGTCGATGCTGGCCAGCACGGAGTCCAGGTCGAACGACGGCGCGGGGGCCAGCGGGGCGACGGTGGCGAGTTGCGGGGTGGTCACGTCGGCTCCGGGGAGATCGGGGGCGGCTGGTGCTGGGAGGCGCGCATCGCGAACCAGGCGGCGGCGCCGGCGCCGGTCATCGGCTGCGCGAGGCCGAAGCCCTGCAGGTAGGTCGCGCCGAGGCCGGCCAGCCGCACGGCGGTCGCGACGTCCTCCACGCCCTCGGCGACGGTGCACAACCCGAGGCTCCCGGCCAGCGCGATGACGGCGGTGGCGATCTCGGCGTGCCCCTCGGCGAGCTCGGCGACGAAGGAGCGGTCGACCTTGAGGCAGTCCACCGGCAGGTGCCGCAGGTAGGCCAGCGAGGAGTACCCGGTGCCGAAGTCGTCGATGGCGAGCTGGACGCCGAGGTCGCGCAGCTGCTGCAGGATCGCGCGGGCCGCGACCGGGTCCTTCATGAGCGCGGACTCGGTGATCTCGATCGACAGCCGCGACGGGTGCAGCTCGTGCCGCTCGAGCGCGGCGACGACGAGGTCGTGCAGGTTGCCGTCGAGCTGCAGCGCCGAGACGTTGACGTTGGCCCGGCGCGGGGCGTCCTCGCCCAGCAGCCGGTCCCACTCGGCCAGCTGGCGGCAGGTCTCGTCGAGCACGAGGGAGCCCAGCGGGCCGATGAGCCCGCTCTCCTCGGCCAGCGGGACGAACGTCGCCGGGCTGATCGCGCCGCGCTCGGCGTGCTCCCACCGGGCGAGCGACTCGACCGCGGCCGACGTCCCGTCCGCGGCGCCGAAGATCGGCTGGTACAGCAGCGTCACCTCGCGCCGCTCGATGGCGTCGCGCAGGTCGGCGACCAGCCGCAGCTTGTCGCGCGCCTCGGCGCGGGCGGCGTGGTCCAGCACGGTGATCCGGCCCTTGCCGCCGTTCTTGGCCTGGTACATCGCGATGTCGCAGTCGCGGATCAGGTCGTCGGCGCTGGCGTGGTCGTCGGCCTGCACCGTCACCCCGACGCTGGCGTGCGGGCGGACGTCGACGCCGCCCAGCCGCACCGGCGCGGCCAGCGCGGCGCCGATCCGCTCGGCCAGCGCGACGGCGTCGTCGGTGTCGACGTCCTCGCAGACGACGACGAACTCGTCCCCGCCGAAGCGGGCCACCAGGTCGCCCGGGCGCACGACGGCGCGCAGCCGGACGGCGACCTCGACGAGCAGCTCGTCGCCGGCCGCGTGCCCGAGGGAGTCGTTGACGACCTTGAAGTTGTCCAGGTCGAGGAACAGGCAGGCCAGGCCGCCCTCGCCGCGGACGAAGCGCTCGGACACGTGCTCGGCCAGCAGCGTGCGGTTGGGCAGCCCGGTCAGCGGGTCGTGGTTGGCCTGGTGGGCCAGCCGCGCCTCGAACGCCAGCCGCTCGGTGATGTCCTCGATGGTGCCGACGAAGCCGGCGCCGACGCCGGGGGTGAACAGGTGGGCGAAGCGGATGACGGTCCGCCGCTCGGTGCCGTCCTCCTGCAGCAGCCGCGCGTGCGCCTCGCCGTCGCCGCCGCCCAGGACGACGGCGACCTGCTCGATGACGTGGTCGAGGTCGTCGGGGTGGACGCAGGCCATCCACCCGGTGCCCAGCAGCTGCTCGGCCTGCTGCCCGACCAGCCGGCAGAAGGCGTCGTTGACGTGCGCCAGGCGCATGCCCTGCTCGGACAGCAGGGTGGGGATCGGCGAGCGCTCGGTCAGGGTGGCGAAGCGCCGCTCGTGCGCGTCGGCGGTGGCCCGCAGCGCCCGCTCCTGCTCGGTGTCGGCCGAGACGAACCGCAGGTTCCACATCCGGCCGGTCGGGGTCGGGGTGCACAGCACCACGCACTCGGTGAAGACGCCGCTGGCCGTGCGGACCGGCAGGTTCATCCGCGCGGTGCGCTCGCGGCGCAGCAGCAGCTTGAGCTCGCCGCCGCGCAGCGCGGGCAGCAGGTGCGCGACCGGCAGGTCCTGCAGGTCCTCGAGCGCGTACCCGAGGAGGTGCACCGCCCCCTCGTTGCCCCAGGTGATCCGAGGGACGTTCCCCGACATCTCGGCGACCAGCAGGGCCAGGGTGTTGCTGACCGCGGCGCCGTAGAAGACCGAGGACACGACCTCCGGGGCGACCCGCTGGTCGGCGGTCGCCGTCGGGATGGGTGTCACGGTCCTCCCTCCCTCGCTCGTGCACGTTCCGGTGCGGCCGGTCGTCTCCGCCCGCACTCCGGACTACGGCCACCCTGTCCACCCACTGGACCCCGGTCACGCCCCGACCACCCCGACGGGGGAGGTCGCGTCCCCCGACGTGCGGCCCGTCACAGGGGACCGCGGCGCTGGGTCACCGGCCGGGCTGGTAGGAAAACCGGGACGCCGGGCCGCCATCCCCGCGCGGCGTCGGTGTCCCCCGGGTCCCTCCCGGCGGCGCGGCCGACCGACCAGCCCTGGAGTGCGCGTGCTCATCGGAGTGCCCCGCGAGACCTCCCCCGGTGAGACGCGGGTGGCCGCGACGCCGGTCACCGTGCGCCAGCTGCGCGAGCTGGGCCACGAGGTGGTGGTCGAGGTCCGTGCCGGCCAGGCGGCCTCCTTCCCGGACGAGGAGTACGTGGCCGCCGGCGCGCGGCTCGGCACGGCCGCCGACGCGTGGGGCGCGGACCTGGTGCTGCACGTGGCCAAGCCCTCGACCGGAGAGCTGGACCGGCTGCGCGCCGGCGGCATCCTGGTCAGCCTGCTGGCCCCGGCGCTGGACCCGGACCTGGTGGCGGCGCTGGCCGCCCGGCCGGTCACCGCGCTGGCGATGGACGCCGTCCCGCGGATCTCCCGGGCGCAGTCGCTGGACGTGCTGTCCTCGATGGCGAACATCGCCGGCTACCGGGCGGTGATCGAGGCCGCGCACGCGTTCGGCCGGTTCTTCACCGGGCAGGTGACCGCGGCGGGCAAGGTGCCCCCGGCGAAGGTGCTGGTCGCCGGCGCCGGCGTGGCCGGGCTGGCCGCGATCGGGGCGGCGTCGAGCCTGGGCGCGATCGTGCGGGCCACCGACGTCCGCCCCGAGGTGGCCGACCAGATCGCCTCGCTGGGCGGGGAGTACGTCGGCGTGCCCGCCGACCCCGACTCCGCCGAGGGGCAGCCCGGCGGCGGCACCGGCTACGCGTCGGTCACGTCGGCCGACTACGACGCCCGCGCCGCGGTGATGTACGCCGAGCAGTGCCGCGACGTCGACATCGTGATCACCACCGCGCTGATCCCCGGCCGCGCCGCGCCCCGGCTGGTCACCGCCGAGATGGTCGCGTCGATGAAGCCCGGCAGCGTGATCGTGGACATGGCCGCCGCGCAGGGCGGCAACGTCGAGGGCTCGGTGCCCGACCAGGTGGTCACCACCCCGAACCGGGTGACGATCATCGGCTACACCGACCTGCCCGGCCGGCTGCCGGCCCAGGCCTCCCAGCTGTACGGCACCAACCTGGTCAACCTGGTCAAGCTGCTCACCCCGGGCAAGGACGGCATCCTGGTGCTGGACCTGGACGACGTCGTGCAGCGCGCGATGACCGTGGTGCGCGACGGCGAGGTGCTGTGGCCCCCGCCGCCGGTGGCCGTGTCGGCCGCCCCGGTCGCCGCCGCGCCACCCCCGCCGGCGCCGCTGCCGCCGCCGGAGACCAGGGTGATGACCCCGGCCCGGCGGTCGGCGCTGGTCGGCCTGGCCGCGGCCCTGCTGTTCCTGGCCACCGCGTTCGCCCCGAACCAGCTGGTCGGCAACCTGACGGTGTTCGCCCTGTCGGTCGTCGTCGGCTTCTACGTGATCGGGCACGTGCACCACGCCCTGCACACGCCGCTCATGTCGGTCACCAACGCGATCTCCGGGATCATCGTGGTCGGCGCGCTGCTGCAGCTGGGCCACGTCTCCGGGGTGGTCACCGTGCTCGCGTTCATCGCCGTCCTGCTGGCCAGCATCAACGTGTTCGGCGGCTTCGCCGTCACCCGCCGGATGCTCGGCATGTTCACCCGCGGCCCGGCCCGCAGCACCTCGACGGCGGGGGCGCACCGGTGAGCCTGGAGTCCGCGGCCGCGGCCGCCCACCTCGTCGCCGGCCTGCTGTTCGTGCTGTCCCTGGCGGGCCTGTCGCGGCACGAGACCGCGAAGGCCGGCAACGGCTACGGCATCGCCGGCATGGCCCTGGCGCTGGCCGCCACCGTGGCGCTGGCCGCCGACGACCTCGAGGCCGCCGCGATCGTCGCGATCCTGGTCGCGATGGCCGCCGGCGCGGTGATCGGCCTGTGGCGGGCCCGGCGGGTCGAGATGACCGGCATGCCCGAGCTGATCGCGCTGCTGCACTCCTTCGTCGGCCTGGCGGCGGTGCTGGTCGGCTGGAACGGCTACCTGTCGGTCGAGGGAGCCCCCGCCGGCGAGGCCGAGGAGCTCGGCCTCGCCGTGGAGATCCACTCCGCCGAGGTCGCCATCGGCGTGTTCATCGGCGCGGTCACCTTCACCGGCTCGATCGTCGCCTTCCTCAAGCTCTCGGCGCGGATCAGGAGCAACCCGCTGGTGCTGCCGGGGAAGAACGCGCTCAACCTCGGCGCCCTGGCCGCCTTCGTCGTCCTCACGGTCGTGTTCGTGGTCAGCCCGAACCTGCCGGTGCTCGCGGTGCTCACCGCCCTGGCCCTGGCGCTGGGCTGGCACCTGGTCGCCTCGATCGGCGGCGGCGACATGCCGGTCGTGGTCTCGATGCTCAACAGCTACTCCGGCTGGGCCGCCGCCGCGGCCGGGTTCCTGCTCGACAACGACCTGCTGATCATCACCGGCGCGCTGGTCGGCTCCTCCGGTGCCTACCTGAGCTACATCATGTGCAAGGCGATGAACCGCTCCTTCATCTCCGTCATCGCCGGCGGCTTCGGCAACGAGGGCGCCGCGGCGGGGGGCGGGGACGTCGACGGCGAGCACACGGAGATCACCGCCGAGGAGGTCGCCGAGCTGCTCACCGACGCGCGCACCGTCGTCATCACCCCCGGCTACGGCATGGCCGTCGCGCACGCACAGGGCCCGGTCGCCGACCTCACCCGCCAGCTCACCGACCGCGGCGTCGAGGTCCGCTTCGGCATCCACCCGGTGGCCGGCCGGCTGCCCGGGCACATGAACGTGCTGCTGGCCGAGGCCAAGGTGCCCTACGACATCGTGCTGGAGATGGACGAGGTCAACGACGACCTCGCCGCCACCGACGTCGTCCTGGTCATCGGCGCCAACGACACCGTCAACCCCGCCGCCGCCGAGGACCCCACCAGCCCGATCGCCGGCATGCCCGTGCTGCGGGTGTGGGAGTCCGGCACCGTCGTGGTGTTCAAGCGGTCGATGAACACCGGCTACGCCGGCGTGCAGAACCCGCTGTTCTTCCGCGACAACACCCGGATGCTCTTCGGCGACGCCCGCGAGCGCGTCGAGGACATCCTCAAGGCGCTGTAGACGACGAGCCGCTGTAGACGAGGCGTTGCAGATGACCCCGACCCCGCCCCTGCTGATCAGCCCGGCCTGGCTGATCGGCGGCCTGCGCAACGTGCCCGGCTACCTGGCCACCGACGGCACCGGGCTGACCTTCGTCAGCGACGAGCCGGTCTTCGACGTGCTCCTGCGCCAGGTCACCGACGTCTCCTGGCCGTGGTGGTGGTTCGGCGGCGGGCTGAAGCTGACCGCGGCCGGCCGGCCCTGGAAGATCACCTTCGTCCGGCCCAACGGGATGCCGCCGCCGCACCCGTCGATGCTGGCCACCGGGGTCGGCGTCCTCGCGCTGCTGGGCGGCGCGGCCGGCACGGTGCACGACATCCAGGCGCTGCGCGGCCTGGCCGACATCGGCACCGGCCGGGAGGCCGGCCGCCGGTGGCGGCAGGTGCTGCCGGGCTGAGCCCCGCGCGCCGCGCTTGCGGTCGGCGCCGCGGACGCCGACGGTGGCCGGGTGGACCCCTTCCGACTGCCGCGCATCCCCGGCCTCACGGAGCTGCTCGGCCTGCTGCAGACGCAGACCGAGGCGCTCGCCTCGCTGCCCCGCACGCTCACCGACCTCAACGGCGCGGTCCGCGAGCTGATCACCGCCACCCGGACGGCGACCGCGGCCATCGCCTCGGCCCAGCGCACCGCGGAGCGGCTCGAGGCGCTCGTGGAGGAGCTGGAGGAGCCGGTCCGGGCGCTCAGGCCGGGGCTGGTGCGGGTCGGCAAGGTGCTCGACGACCCGGTCGTGGACACGCTGCCCGACACCCTGCGCCGGCTGTCGGACGACCTGCTGCCCATCGTGTCCGGGCTGCGCCAGGCCCAGTCCCGGGTGGAGTCGGTCACCGGGCTGCTGCGCCGCCGGAACCGGGACGACGACTGAGCACGAACGCGAACGGCTCGTCGAGCCCGCGCATGTCCATGACGCCCAGCAGCGCGTCCTCGCCGGCCCGGCGGAACACGTCGATCACCGGCAGCGCGTCGTAGACGATCGCCGCGGTGACCACCCCGCGGTGCTCGACGGCGCGCACGCGGGCGCCGGGCCGGCGGGCGCGCAGCAGCGGCCGGACGGCGGCGAAGCCGGCCCGGGCCGCCCCTGTCCGCGCGAGCCACGGCGCCCGGCGCAGCAGCCCCAGCGGCGCGGGCCACGGCGCGACCGGCCGCGGGACGCCGCGGCGGTCGGCGAACAGCAGCGGGTGCACCGTCTCCAGGTCGACGACGTCCTTGCCCCACCAGCCGTGCCGCGGGAGCAGCCCGTCGAGGCGGCTGCCGCTCGGCAGCTCGGCCCCGCGCCAGCGCCCGACCAACTCCTCCGGCGCGACGGGGTCCAGGGAGTCGAACAGCGCCAGCACGCCCCGGGCGGTGCTCACGTGGTGAGGCCCCCGGGCAGCCGGGTGGCGGCGTCGGTGCGCGCGGCCGCCACCTGCGGGCGGGTGAGGAACAGCGCGTCGCCGAGGTCGGCGCCGCGCAGGTCGGCCCCCCGCAGGTCCGCGCCCAGGAGGTCCGCGCCGCGCAGGTCGGCCCGGCGCAGGTCCGCGCCGAGCAGCAGGGCGCCGCGCAGGCAGCCGGCCCGCAGGTCGGCGCCGCGCAGGTCCGCGCCGACGAGGTCGGCGCCCGCGCGGTCGCGGCGGGGGCCGGGCAGCCCGGCCCGGACCCGCGCGCTCACCGCGCGCAGCAGGCCGCCGGCCTCGCGGCGCAGCGCCGCGGTGTCCAGGGCGGCGAGCTCCCCGGGGCCGGCGTCCCGCAGCGCGCGGGCGCGGTCGCGGGCGGCCGCCAGCTCGCCCCGCAGCGGGGCGGCCGCCGGCCGGGCCAGCGCCTCGGCGAGGTACCACAGCAGCTCCGACACCTGACGCATCGCGTCGAGGACGGCCGGCGCCTCCGGCTCGCCCCGGGGGTCGCGGCCCCGGTAGGTGACCTGGACGAGCTGCTGCCCGGCGCCGAAGCAGTCGAAGGCGACGCAGCCGGGGAAGCCGCGCTCGGGCAGCCGCTCGTGGATCGTGCAGCGGTCGTCCGGGGCGAGGTTCGGGCAGGGCCGGCCGGCCGGCTTGTCGATCGCGAAGTCGGCGGACGCGGCGAACGGCGGCAGCACGCAGCACAGCGCCGCGCACCGCGCGCAGTCGGCGTGCAGGAGAGCCCGGTCGTCGTCCGGGAGCGCCCCGGCCCCGCGCGCGGAGGGCGTCAGGCGACCGGGCGCTCGAAGGTGACCAGGACACCCTCGACGCCGCCGGGGCCGATGCGGCCCTTCACCTCGACCGAGGTGATCGCCTTGAGCTGCCACCCCTGGCGGGCGTGCTCGTTGAGCACCCTCTCCAGCTTGTCCCCCGACATCTTGCCGCCGAGCAGCCCCTCGCGGAGCTCCTCCACCTTGTACTCGTACCGCCCGGCCATGGCGCCTCCTCGCTGTCGCCCGGCGCGCGGCACGCGCCCGGGACCCCGCAGTCTGCCCGCTCAGCGCGCCGGCGGCGGGGTCTCCTCGTCGGGCGGCGTCCCGGGGCCCGCGGCCGGGGGACGCACCAGATCGGCCACGGCGCCCTCCAGCCGGGCCCACGTGCCGCTCCACTCGACCAGCGGCTCGAGCAGCCGCTCGAAGACCGCCAGCTGCTCGTCGAAGGCCTGCAGCTGGGCGACCATCCCGGCGATGAGCTGCCGCTGGCCGCGCACCGCCTGGTCGATGGCCCGCAGCTGCGCGGCCGACATCGCGCCCGGCGGCGAGGGGAGCCGCGGCAGGGAGAAGCCGCCCGGGACGGCGCCGGCGGCCAGCCCGCGCGCGCGGTCGGTGAAGGTCCGCAACTGGGCCACGAAGTCCTCGACGGACCGGGGCACCCGGTTGCCACCCGCCGGCTCCTGCTCGGTCACCGATCTCCCCTCCGACCCGGCCGGCGCGGGTCCCCCGTCGCACAGTCTGCCCCGGCCGCGGCCGCGTCGTGCCACGCTGGGGGCGTGCTGCTGCTCGCACACGCGGTGTCCGTCGTGCACGCGCTGGTGGTCGCGTTCATGCTGACCGGCGCCCTGCTGGCGCTGCGGTGGCCCCGGCTGGCCTGGGTGCACGCACCCGTGGCCGGCGCCGTGCTGGCGGTCAACCTGGCCGGGATGCCGTGCCCGCTGACGGAGCTGGAGCTGGCGCTGCGGGCCGAGGCCGGCGCGGCGGGGTTCACCGGCGGCTGGCTCGGCCACCACGTGTTCTCGCCCGTCGGGCTCGACGTGCAGGCGACCGCGGTGCAGGTGGGCATGTACACCGTGGCCCTGGGCGCGAACGCGGTCGGCTACGGCCTCCTGCTGGCTCGCCGCCGGACGGCGCTCAGCCGCTGACCAGCGCCCGCAGCGTCTCCGCGTTGCGCACGGCGTGGCCCTCGCCGTCGTTGTTGAAGTACGCGTAGACGTCGCGGCCCTGGGCCCGCCACTCCCCCACCCGGTCGGCCCACCAGCGCAGGTCCTCGTCGGGGTAGGACCCGGCGTAGAGGTGTTCGCGGTCCGGGCCGTGCAGCCGGACGTAGACGAACGGCGCGGTCGCCCGCAGCACGCAGGGCAGCCCGGCGCCGCTCATCACGACGTAGGCCGCGCCGTGCCGCTCGAGCAGCGCGAACACCTCGTCGGCGTGCCAGCTGGGGTGGCGGAACTCCACGGCGACCCGCATCCACCCCGGCAGCCGCTGCAGGAAGTACCGCAGCCGCTCGTCGTCCCGCTCGTGCGCCGGGTGCAGCTGGACGAGCAGCACGGCGCGCTTGTCGCCGAGCTCGTGCCAGGCCTCGGTCAGCCGCGGCACCCACGGCTCTGGGGCGTAGAGCCGCTTGGCGTGGGTGAGCCCGCGGGGCGCCTTGACCGAGAGCGCGAACCCCGGGGGCAGCCGCCGGCGCCAGCCCGCGAAGGTCGCCGTCCGCGGCCAGCGGTAGAAGCTGGCGTTGAGCTCCACGGTGTCGAACCGGCGCACGTAGTGCGCGAGCCGGTCCCGGGAGGGCGTCCCCGGCGGGTAGAGGACGCCCTCCCAGTGGTCGTAGCTCCAGCCGGAGGTGCCGACGTGGACCGCGGTCAGCGGCGCATCCCCGCCAGCTTCGTGACGGCGGCCAGCAGCGTGCCGTAGCCGCCCGGCGCGACCCGCACCAGCACGTCGGGCACCTTGGCGCTGACCCCGATGAGCAGCCGTGGCCTCCGCTTCTCGACGGCGTCGACGATGAGCGCCGCGGCCTTCTCGGCGGGGAAGGTCAGCAGCTTGGCGAAGTCGGCCTTGCCCTGCGCGGCCTCCTCGGCGTCGACGCCGCTGGCCACCCGCGCGGTCTCGGCGATCCGGGTGCGGATGCCGCCGGGGTGCACGCTGGTCACGCCGACGCCGTCCTCGGCCAGCTCGTGCCGCAGCGCCTCGGTGAACCCGCGGACGGCGAACTTGCTGGAGCTGTAGGCGGCCTGCCCGGCCGGCGCCATGAGGCCGAACAGGCTGCTCAGGTTGACCACGTGCGAGCCGGGGTGGGCCTTGAGCGTGGGCAGGAACGTCTTGGTCAGCCGGACGACGGCGCGGAAGTTGATCTCCATGACCCAGTCGAACTCGTCGAGGGTCACCTGGTCGAACCGGCCGCCGAGGGCGACGCCGGCGTTGTTGACCAGCAGCGTCACGTCCGGGTGCGCGGCGACCAGCTCGTCGGCGACCCGCTGGGTGGCGACCGGGTCGGCCAGGTCGACGACGGCGGTCGCCACCGAGACCCCCGGGTGCGCCGCCCGCACACCCGCGGCGACGTCGGCCAGCCGCTCGGCGTCGCGGTCGACGAGCACCAGGTCGCTGCCGCGGGCGGCGAGCAGCGGCGCGAGGGCGGCGCCGATGCCGCTGGCCGCGCCGGTCACGAGCGCCGTCCCCCCGGCGAAGCGGTAGGCCTCCATCAGGCGGCCGCCTGCACGTGCGCGGGCTGCTTGCGGGAGAACCGGATGCCCTCGTCCTCCACCGGGCCGCGGCGCAGCAGGACCAGGTCGCGGATGTAGTTCTGGTAGAGCTTCCACGGCGCCCGGCCGCCCTGCTTGGGCAGCGCGGTGAGGCTGCGCTGCACGTACCCCGAGGTCAGGCCGAGGAACGGCTCGCGCTCGGGGTCGGCGGGCGCGAGCGGGGTCGCGATCGCCGTGCCGGTCCGCTCCATGTGCGCCAGCAGCCGGGTCACGTAGCGGGCGACGAGATCGGCCTTCAGCGTCCAGGAGGCGTTGGTGTAGCCGATGGTCATCGTGAAGTTCGGGACGCCGGAGATCATCATCCCCTTGTAGGAGACGGTCTCCGACAGCTCCACGGGGGCGCCGTCGACGGTGAGGTCCATGCCGCCGATCGGCAGCAGGTTCAGCCCGGTCGCGGTCACGATCACGTCAGCGTCGAGGTGCTGCCCGGACTCGAGCTCGATGCCCGTCTCGTCGAAGCGCGCGATCCGGTCGGTGACGATCGAGGCCTTCCCGTCGCGGATCACGCGGAACAGGTCGCCGTCGGGGACGACGCACAGCCGCTGGTCCCACGGGTCGTAGGGCGGGGTGAAGTGCGTGTCGACGTCGAAGCCGGCCGGCAGCTGCTGCTCCTGGGCCTTGCGCAGGACCTTCTTCATCACCGCGGGCCGGCGGCGGGACAGCTGGTAGGAGGCCATCGACAGCAGCACGCTCTTCCACCGGATCACCGGGTAGACGACGCGCTGGGGCAGGAAGCGGCGCAGCGACTCGGCGAGCTTGTCGCGGCCCGGCAGGGAGACGACGTAGGTCGGGGTGCGCTGCAGCATCGTGACGTGCGCGGCCTGCGGGGCGAGGCTGGGCACGAGGGTGACGGCGGTGGCGCCGCTGCCGATGACGACGACGCGCTTGCCGGTGACGTCGAGGTCCTCGGGCCAGTGCTGGGGGTGCACGACCTGCCCGCGGAAGGTCTCGGCGCCCTCGAAGCGGGGGCTGAAGCCCTCGTCGTAGCGGTAGTAGCCGGAGCAGACCGACAGCCAGGAGCAGGTGAGCGTGACGGCCTCACCGGTGTCGGTGCGCTCGGCGGTCACGGTCCACAGCGCGTCGTCCGACGACCACTCGGCCGACAGCACCCGGTGCCGGTAGCGGATCTTGGAGTCCACGCCGTACTCGCGGGCGGTCTCCTCGATGTAGCGGCGGATCGAGGGGCCGTCGGCGATGGCCTGCGGGTCGGTCCACGGCCGGAACGAGTAGCCGAGGGTGAACATGTCCGAGTCCGAGCGGATGCCCGGGTAGCGGAACAGGTCCCAGGTGCCGCCCATCGCCTCGCGGGACTCGAGGATCGCGTAGCTGGTGCCCGGCCGCTCGTCCTCCAGGTGGCAGGCGGCGCCGATGCCGGACAGGCCGGCCCCGACGATCAGGACGTCGACGTGCTCTGCAGTTCCCGCAGTCATGGGACTCCCGCTCTCCTCGGTTGCTCCGGCCATCGTGCACCGTGCCGACGCCGTTGTCGACACGGTGTCGAGAGGTTCAACGAGGTGTCGGCCGTTTGGTTGTGACCGTCAGCCGGGGACCTCGTCGGTGCCGTAGATGGCGCGCAGCCACACGGTCAGCAGGACGTCGAGCAGGGCGTCCTCGGCCAGCCCGGGCTGCCGGCCGGCCAGCGACAGCTGGATCACCCGCTCGTTCATCCAGTTCAGCGCCACGGCGAGGTCGCGGGCCGGCGGCCCCGGTGGGGCGGCGCCGCGGGCGCGCTCGGCCTCGATGGCGGCCGCGGTCTCGGCGACGAAGTCCTCCATGACCGACGACCACAGCGACTGCACCTCGGGGCTGGCGGCCAGCAGCTCGGTCGCGGCGGCGGTGAGGGCGCGGTGGTCGCGGAAGGTGTCGCGCACGGTGACCAGCGCGGCGCGCCACGCGGCGCGCGCCCCCGTCGCGCCGGCCAGGGCGGCGGAGCGGGCGGCGCGGGCCTCGCCGACGACCCGGTCGAGCAGCGCGAGGACGACCGCCTCCTTGGAGGCGAAGTAGAAGTAGAAGGTCGAGCGCGAGATGCCCGCCCCGCGGGCGAGGTCGTCGACGGAGATGTCGGCCAGCGGGCGCTGCTCGAGCAGCCGCTCGGCGGTGGCCAGCAGCGCCCGCTCCCGGTCGTCCCCCGACGGACGGCGCACCCGCCGGCCGCGGGCGGGCGCGGGATCGTCGCCGTCCAGGGGGGTGGCCATGGCCCGGACGCTAGCCGGTGTCGAGGGAGTCGACACCCCGTCGAGCGGGGTGCCGCCCGATCAGGGCAGCCGCCACACGGTCGTCCGGCGCACGCCCGGGCCCTCGGTCTCGGCGATCTCGTACACCGCGGCGGCGACCAGCCGGTCGTGCGGCAGGTAGGGCCGGCCGGGGTCGCCGACGTAGACCGCGCAGCCGGCCGCCCGCGCGCGGTCGAGGAACGGCAGCACCCGCTCGGTCATCGCGCGGTCGTAGCAGACGTCCCCGGCGAGGACGACGTCCACCGGCGGCACCGGGTGGCCGAGGACGTCGCCCAGCGCGCTGATGCCGCGGACGCCGTTGAGGCCGGCGTTGACCCCGACCGCCGTCCGGCTGAAGGGGTCGACGTCGCTGGCCAGCACGCCGGCCGCCCCGGCCAGCGTCGCCGCGATCGCCACCAGCCCGCTGCCCGCGCCGAGGTCGAGCACCCGGCGGCCGGCCACGACCCCGGGGGTGTCGAGCAGAAAGCGCGCCAGCGCCTGACCGCCGGGCCACGCCGCGGCCCAGAACGGCGGCGCCTCGCCGGCACCCCCGGCGTGCACCTCCATCGCCTCCCACAGGGCGACGACGTCGTCGGCCACGTGCAGCCGGACCTCCGGCACGGACGACGGACGGCGCACGGCCGTGTGGGCGCGGACGAACCCGGCGGGCACCGGCACGGCGGTCACGCCGGCCATGGTGCCGTCCCGGCACGGCCCCCTCGCAGGGGACCGTGCCGAGCGTGCGAGGCGCGGGGGGCGAGGGGGTCCTTCGTCAGTACCAGCCGGTGGACTGCGAGTGGGCCCAGGCGGCGCAGGGGCTGCCGTAGCGGTTCTCGATGTAGATCAGACCGGCGTCGATCTGGCGGTAGCCGTCGCTGGTCTTGGCGATCCCGGTGCTCGCCCACGTCGAGTTGAGGAACTGCGGGATCCCGTAGGCGGTGCTCGTCGGGTTCTGCGCGTTGGGGTTCCAGCCGCTCTCCCGGCCCCAGAGGGACTCGAGGCAGGAGAACTCCGAGGCGCTGCCGACCTGGGCCAGCGCGTAGTCCTTGAACGAGCCGCGCGGGGCGGCCGAGGAGGACGACGAGGCGGCCGGCGCGGGGGCGGGAGCCGGGGCGCTGGCGGCCTCGGCGGCCTCCCGGGCGGCCTGGGCCTCGGCGGCGGCCTGCGCCTCCGCGGCGGCCTGCGCCTCGGCGGCGGCGCGGGCGGCGGCCTCGGCCGCGGCGGCCTCGGCGGCGCGCCGGTCGAGCTCGGCCTGGTCGGCGGCCTGCTGGGCCTGGGCCGCGCCGACGGCGGCCTCGCCGCGCTCGGAGCGGGAGGCGGCGAGGTCGCCGAGCCCGGCCAGGTCCGGCGAGCCGGCGGCGGCGGGGGCGGTGCCGTCGACGCCGAGCGCCTGGGCGACGCTCACGGACTCGGTGACGGGGGCGTCGGCGGACGCGGTGGTCTCACCGGTGGCCACCACGCTCACCAGGACGCCGCCGGCGGCGGCAGCGGCGAGCAGCAGGCCGGGGCGGCGGGCGCGCAGCGGCGAGCGGAGGCGGCGGAAGCGGGTGTTGTGCTGCGAGGACATGCGGGGAGGACTCCGAGGGAGAGTGCGCACGCGACACCGGCGTCCTCCCAGGAGGGCGCGCGGGTGGTGCTGGTGTCTTCGGGGGGCCCGGGGGCGCGTTGGAGCGCCCTCCCGGGAGCGGGGCGGGTGCGGGCGGCGGGCTAGCCGAGCTGAGCGCGCCGGCGGCACCTGCGGGCCGCGGGAGCCCGGAGGCGGGGCATGCGGAGACTCTCCGTTCCTTCCGTGGCCGCCTACCGAGTTAGCTGACGGGTTCGGGCGGGAAGAAGCCCTACCCGCCCTCGAGCGCGGCTCGAGGGGCGGGATTCACCCCAGTACTGCGGTGGGTCCCCGGCTCGCTCCCGCGGTGCGGTCGCGACTCGGCGGCGTCCGGCCGAACTCCCCGGGCGGGGACGAGACGACCAGCCGGACGACAGCCACCGTAGGTCCGTTATCGGCCCGTGACAATGTCGGGGTGGGAATCCGCTGCGTGACGGTCGTCGCCCCAGTGGTCACACCCGTCCGCCGGACCCCTCGGGGCGGGACGCTGCGTGACCGGCGTCCGGCCTGGTCAGGAGGCGACGAGCGCCCGCTCCCCGGCCTCGTCGGGCAGGGCGACGACCTGCAGGGCGACGTCGACCTGCTCGCGCAGCCGGCGCAGCGAGCCCCGCGCCTCGTCCCGCTGCCGGCGCAGCTCGGCGACCTCGGCGACCAGCTCCGCCTGCTGGGCGGCCGCGGCGGTCCGGGCGGCGTCGAGCTCCCGCCGCGCGGCCTCCAGCTCGGCGGCCGCCTGCTCGCGGACGGCGACCGCGGCCGCCCGCAGGTCGGCGACGTTGCGCAGCCGGGCCTCGGCCTCCTCGCGGGCCTCCCGGCGGATCCGCTCGGCCTCGGCCTCCGCGGCGGCGGTCAGCACCGCGGCGTGCTCGGCGGCGTCGACGAGCAGCTGCCGCGCCGGGTCGGCCTGCGGGGCGGCGTCCCGCTCTCGCGCGAGCTGGGCCAGGCGCCGGCGGGCCTCCTGCAGCTCGGAGGAGGAGGCGGCGTACCGGCTGAGCAGGTGGTCGCTCTCGCGGCGGGCCGCGGCGATCTCCGCCTCGGCCCAGGCGACGTAGTTGTCGACCTGCAGCCGGTCGTAGCCGCGCAGCGCGCCGGTGAAGCACGGCCCGGTGCCCAGCAGCCCCTCGAGCGCGCCGGGCGCGGCGGTGCGGGGGGCGCCTGCCCCGGTGCCGCCGGCCGGCGTCGGGTCCAGGACCGCACCCCGCATCGCCATGTCGTCCCCCTCCGCAGTCCGGGCCGTGCCGGCGTCCGCCGTCCGCGACGCGCGCCGTCGGTCTGCCCGGAGACTCCCGGACGGGGGCGGGTCGGGGACGGTCCGCGCAGGTCACGGATCGGGCACGACGGAGGGGTCCCACCCGGCGTACCGGCGCCCTCACGCAGCGCTGTGGGGGCCGCCGGCGGACGGGCAGCGGGGGACGCGGCCGGACCGGGCCCCGGGGTGCGGGGCCCGGTCCGGCCGTCCCGTGCGGGTCGCCGGCCCAGCCGGCCGGGGTGGCGCGCTAGAGCGCCCCGCCGGTCATCGGCCGGATCATCGACTCCTGGGTGACGCTCGCGACCAGCCGGCCGTCCTCGGTGAAGACCTCGCCGACGCCGAAGGCACGGCCACCGCCGGTGAACGTGCTGCGCAGCGCGTAGAGCAGCCACTCCCCCGCGGCGACGTCGTCGTGGAAGAACACCGTGTGGCTGAGCACGCCCGTGGACAGCGACCGGTGGGCGAGGCTGAGGCCGACACCCTCGTGCGGCCGCATCGCCGCGCCCAGGAACGAGTTGGTGCTCGCCCAGGTCAGCAGCGCCTGCGCGACGTCCCGCTCGGTCCGGTCGGTGGCCCAGCGCGACCAGTACTGCAGCTCGGGCGGCCCGACCAGGGCCGGGTCGAACACGTCGACGCCGCCGACGGTGCGCTGCTCGTGCCCCTGCAGGTGGCTGTCCTGAGCCGGGGCGTCGTCCGGTCCGCCGGTGGCCGGCGGCTCGCTGTCGTGCCGGATGACGTCGGCCTCGTCGGCGCCGAGCAGCAGCAGCGACCGGGCGAGCCTCCGCTCCCCCTGGCCGACCGTCACCGTGATCGACGCCAGGGAGCGGCCCTCGTGGAAGCGGTCCACCTCCAGCGTGACCGGCTGGTCGGCCCGCCCGGTGCGGGCGAAGGTCGAGTGCACCGAGGTGACGTGCTTGCCGCCGGCCTCCGCGGTGGCGGCCACGATCGCCTGGGCGATCATCTGCGCGCCCGCGACGACCGGGCCCTCGGTGGCCAGGCACTGCCCGACGTAGCGGCCCTCGCCGGTCTTCTCCAGCTCCAGCACCCGCAGGACGTCGTCCACCGTGGGACGCGCGACCGTCTCGCTCACGCCGTGCTCCCGTTCGCGGCGGCCTTCTCGGCCTGGATGGTGCCCTGGATGCCGTCCTCGGCGCGGGCGCCGGGGAAGCCGTCCTCGTGGATCGTCGACCAGTGGGCGTGGTTGAGCTCGTGCAGGGTGAAGCAGGCCTTGAGCGCGTTCTGGAAGCCCATGTTGTCCTGGCTCTGGTTGACCGACTCCTTGATCAGCAGCGCGGTCATCGTGGGCAGCGCGGCGATCCGCCGGGCGAGGGTGAGCGTGCCCTCGGCCAGCTCCTCGCGGGAGAACACCTTGCTGACCATGCCCAGCGCGTGCGCCTCGCGGGCGTCGATCGAGTCGCCGGTGAGCAGCAGCTCCTTGGTCTTGCGCGGCCCGAACTCCCACGGGTGGGCGAAGTACTCCACCCCGCACATGCCCAGCCGCTGGCCGACGACGTCGGAGAACAGGGTGTCCTCGGCGGCCACGATCAGGTCGCAGGCCCACATGAGCATCAGCCCGGCCGACATCACGTTGCCGTGGACCTCCGCGATGGTGATCTTGCGGATGTCGCGCCAGCGGCGGGTGTTCTGGAAGTAGTAGTGCCACTCCTGCAGGAACAGCTTCTCCGGGCCCAGCCGGGTGCCGCCGTCGATCTTCGTGGTCGGGTGCTGGTCGGGGCCCGGCGTCCACTCGACGATCGACTGCTTGGAGCCGGTGTCGTGCCCGGCGGAGAACATCGTGCCCTCGGCGCCCAGGATGATCACGCGGACCCGGTCGTCCATCTCGGCGGCCCGGAAGGCCTCGTCGAGCTCGACGAGCATGCCGCGGTTCTGGGCGTTGCGCTGCCGCGGCCGGTTCAGGTTGATCCGGACGATCGCGCCGTCGTCGTAGGAGTCGGTGGTGATGAACTGGTGGTCCGGCATGGGTCGTCGCCGCCTCTCGCACCCGGCGCCCTCGCCGGGGTTCGGTCCGATGGGGGAACTGCGGGGACGGACACGGCTGAGGCGCCGGCCGGACGGTCGAACGCGTCCGGCCGACGCCTCAGGTCGTGCCCGTGCGGATCAGGCGGCGATGACCGTGTCGTCGGCCGCGAAGCCGAAGAGCTTGTTCAGGTTGCCGCCCATGACCTTGGCCTTGTCCTCGTCGGAGAGGCCCTCGAGCTCGTTCATGTACTCGATCGGGTCGTGCAGGCCCTCCGGGTGCGGGTAGTCCGACCCGAAGACGACGTTGTCGACGCCCATGGCCTCGATGACGCCGAGCACGTCCTCCTCGAAGAAGGGGTGCAGCATGATCGAGCGGCGCAGCGCGACCACCGGGTCCTCGTCGAACGCGCCCGGGTTGCGGCCGTAGACCTTCTCCATCGTGCCGATGAGGGGCTTGAGCCAGGCGCTGCCGTTCTCCACCGGCATGAACCGGATGTCGGGGAACCGGGTCGCCAGGCCGTGGCCGACGATGGACGCCACCGTGTCCTTGATGCCGCGGTACTCGGCCGAGACGAGCGCGTGGAAGCCCGAGTTCCTCACGAAGGGCAGGTGCTCGCCCTGGCGGCCCTCCCACTCGTTGAGGTAGCGGGTCTGGCCGTCGTCGGAGGAGTGCATGCCCACGACGATCCCGGCCTCCTGGACGCGGGCCCAGAACGGGTCGTACTCCGGCAGGGCGAACGAGCGGCGGCGGCCGTTGTAGCCGGGGACCGGCGCCGGGCGGATCAGGATGGCCTTGGCGCCGTTCTCCAGGACGTAGTCGAGCTCGGCGAGCGCCTTGTCCAGGATCGGCAGGGTGATCACCGGGGTCGGGAAGATCCGGTTCTCGTAGTTGAAGGTCCAGTGCTCGAGCATCCACTCGTTGAGCGCGTGCACCATCACGTGCGTGGCGTCCGGGTCGTCGGCCAGCCGCTCCTCCAGCAGCGACGCCAGCGTCGGCCACATGACCGCGCGGTCCAGGCCCAGCTCGTCGAGGACCGGCAGCCGGTCGGCGGGGTTGAAGAACGCCGGCGGCGACTCGATCGTCTTGGGCGGCATGCCCTCGATCGTCTTGCGCTCCTCGTTCGTCGTCTCGCCGAAGCTGGTCTTGTTGCTCAGCGGCTTGTGCTTCGAGGACGGGTTCTTCGCGCGGAACTCGAGCTCCAGGGCCCCGGGAGGCGCGACCTTGTTGAAGGTCGGGTTCGGGATGTACTCGCTGATGACGTTGCGCAGCGCGATCTTGGTGCGGCCGTTCACCTGGACGTACTTGACCAGGCCCGCGTACTCGGCCGGGAGGTACTTGGTGAAGGCGTCGGTGGTCTCGTAGAAGTGGTTGTCGGCGTCGAACACCGGGAACGGCAGGCGTCGGGACACGGAGGTCCTCTCCTCATCGTGCGGACACGCGCCCGGCCAGGGCGATCGGCCTCCGGGAGCGCGCGGGGAACAGCGGCGATCCGAACGTAGCAGTGGGCTGAGTCACCCTCAAGGTTCTGAATACGATTCATCCAGAACTGTCGAAGTGTTCTGCGGCACAGCCTGCCCCGCGGCGGACGCGACGGCGCGGCCGGGGGCCGCGGGCGCGCCCACCCGGCCGGCCGGCGCGCCCGCCGGCCCCGGCCCCGGGTGCACCGGGGCCGGGGGCGGCGGGGTCGTCGCTCAGGCCGCGGCGGGCAGGGCGCCGCTGTCGGCCGAGTAACCGAGCAGCTGGTTGAGGTTGCCGCCCATGATCTTGGCCTGGTCGGCCGTGGGCAGGGTGTCGATCTCGTCGATGAAGCTCGTCGGGTCGTGCAGCCCCTCCGGGTGCGGGTAGTCCGAGCCGAAGACGACGTTGTCGGCGCCGATCGCGTCCACCACGCCGAGGATGTCCTCCTCGAAGAACGGGTGGATCATGATCGACCGCTTGAGCGCGACCAGCGGGTCCTCGTCGAAGGCGCCGGGGTTGCGGCGGTAGACCTTCTCCATCGTGGTCTGCAGCGGCTTGAGCCAGGCGCTGCCGTTCTCCACCGGCATGAACCGGATGTCGGGGAACCGGGTCGCCAGGCCGTGGCCGACGATCGAGGTGACCGTGTCCTTGATGCCGCGGTACTGGGCGCCGAGGATCCTGGAGAAGCCCGACGGCTTCTGGCCGAACGGCAGGAACTCCCCGCGGTGCCCCTCCCACTCGTTGAGGTAGCGCTGCTGGCCGTCGTCGGAGGAGTGCATCCCCACCAGGATCCCGGCCTCCTGCACCCGGGCCCAGAACGGGTCGTACTCCGGCAGCGCGAACGAGCGGCGGCGGCCGTTGTAGCCGGGGACGGGCGCCGGGCGGATCAGGATGGCCTTGGCGCCGCGCTCGACGACGTAGTCGAGCTCGGCCAGGGCCTTGTCGACCAGCGGCAGCGTGATGACCGGGGTCGGGAAGATCCGGTCCTCGAAGTTGTAGGTCCAGTGCTCGTGCATCCACTCGTTGAGCGCGTGCACCATCACGTGCGTGGCGTCCGGGTCGTCGGCCAGCCGCTCCTCCAGCAGCGACGCCAGCGTCGGCCACATGATCGCCCGGTCGATGTTGAGCTCGTCGAGCAGCTGCAGCCGGGGCCCGGGGTCGAAGAACGCCGGCGGCGACTCGATGTACTTCGGCGGCATCCCGGCGAGGTTCTCGTCGCCGGCCTTCTTCTCGAGGAACTGGCCCGCGCCGCCGACCGGGACGTGCTTGGACGACGGGTTCTTGGCGCGGAACTCCAGCTCCTGGGCGCCGGGCGGGGCGACCTTGTTGAAGGTCGGGTTCGGGATGTACTCGCTGATGGTGTTCTTCAGCGCGATCTTGGTGCGGCCGTTGATCTGCACGTACTTGACCAGGCCCGCGTACTCCGGGGGGAGGTACTTGGTGAAGGCGTCGGTGGTCTCGTACATGTGGTTGTCGGCGTCGAACACCGGGAAGTCGAGCCGTCTCGACACGGGCCTCTCCTCGTCGTCGGGGGGGCGGGCGGGGTGGTCAGGGGTGCGCCGGCCGGGCACGCCTCCGCACCGGGGCGAGCCGGACACTAGTAGGTGTCCTGAGTCACCTTCAACGCCCTGAACACTCCTCAGCGCCGCCCCGGTGCTGGCAGACTGTGACCGTGCCGGCAGTCCCGGGGGCCGACCCCCGCACCCCCACGGGGAGCTCCCGACCCGGGGCGCGCGCCTCCGGGTCAGCCCTGCGCGAGGCCGCCGCGGCGGCGCGCGAGCGGCGCCGGCTCGAGCGGCTGGAGAGCGGCCGGCGGGAGATCCTCGACGTCGCCGAGCGGCTGTTCGTCGAGCAGGGCTACGAGGGCACCAGCCTCGAGCAGATCGCCGCCGGCTGCGGGTTCTCGGTCGGCAGCATCTACAACTTCTTCCGCAACAAGGACGCGCTGTACTCGGCCGCCCTCGAGCGGCACGCCGCCTCGCTCGGCCACTCGTTCCGCGCCTCGGCCGAGGCCGCCGCCACCGGCATCGACAAGGTCGTGGCCATGGCCCGCGCCGCCGTGCACGACCTGCGCGGCCACCCCCGGCACGCCCGGCTGACCCTGACGTCGATGGCGGTGGACCTGGACTCGGGCAGCGACCGCAGCTCGCTGCGCGCCGTCCTCGAGGCCTACGCCGAGGGGATCGCCGAGGGGCAGCGCGACGGCACGGTGCGCGCGGGGCACCCGCGCCACCTCGCCCAGTTCGTCGGCGGCCTCGTCCTCGCCCAGGCGCAGGTCGACCCGGAGATCACCGACCGGCCCGCCGGCATCCCGCTCGAGGAGTTCCTCGACATCGTCCGGGGCGCGCTCGCGGCCCCGGCCGCCCGGCCCCGCTGAGGGCGGCCCCTCCCCCGCCGGGAATGCGCCCGGCGCCGCCCCGGTTGCACGCACCGATAGTTGAGATCTCAACCGAAGAGGCGGGTCCGATGCAGTTCGGCATCTTCACGGTCAGCGACATCACGACCGACCCCACCACCGGCCGCACCCCCAGCGAGGCGGAGCGGATCCAGGCGGTGGTCCGCATCGCGGAGAAGGCCGAGGAGGTCGGGCTCGACGTCTTCGCCCTCGGCGAGCACCACAACCCGCCGTTCTTCTCCTCCTCCCCCACGACGACGCTGGCGTACATCGCCGCGCGGACGTCGAGGCTCCAGCTGTCCACGGCCACGACGCTGATCACCACCAACGACCCGGTGAAGATCGCCGAGGACTACGCGATGCTGCAGCACCTGGCCGGCGGCCGCGTCGACCTCATGCTCGGCCGCGGCAACACCGGCCCGGTGTACCCGTGGTTCGGCAAGGACATCCGCGACGGCATCCCCCTGGCGGTCGAGAACTACGCGCTGCTGCGCCGGCTGTGGGACACCGACGTCGTCGACTGGCAGGGCCGGTTCCGGACCCCGCTGCAGGGCTTCACCTCCACCCCGCGGCCACTGGACGGCGTGCCGCCCTTCGTCTGGCACGGCTCGATCCGCAGCCCGCAGATCGCCGAGCAGGCCGCCTACTACGGCGACGGCTTCTTCTCCAACCACATCTTCTGGCCCAAGGAGCACACCCAGCGGATGGTGGAGTTCTACCGCCAGCGGTTCGAGCACCACGGCCACGGCAGCGCCGACCAGGCGATCGTCGGCCTCGGCGGGCAGGTGTTCATGCGCAGGAACAGCCAGGACGCCGTCCGGGAGTTCCGCCCCTACTTCGACGAGGCGCCCGTCTACGGCCACGGCCCGTCGCTGGAGGAGTTCAGCCGGGAGACGCCGCTGACCGTCGGCAGCCCGCAGCAGGTCATCGAGCGCACGCTCGGCTTCCGCGACTACGTCGGCGACTACCAGCGGCAGCTGTTCCTGATCGACCACGCCGGCCTGCCGCTGAAGACCGTGCTCGAGCAGCTGGACCTGCTCGGCGAGGAGGTCGTGCCGGTGCTGCGGCGGGAGTTCGCCGCCCGCCGGCCGGCGCACGTGCCCGACGCCCCCACGCACGCCTCGCGGGTCGCCGCCCGCGGCGGTGCCGCGGACGGCACCGTGCACGCCGCCGACGACGTCACCGGCCGCACCGCCGAGGAGGTGCCGACCCGATGAGCACCCGCACCCTCGCCGTGGTGAGCGCCGGGCTGAGCACCCCGTCGTCGACGCGGCTGCTGGCCGACCGGCTCACCGCCGCCACCGTCGACGCCCTCCGGCGGCGCGGGGACGACGCCACCGTGGAGGTCGTCGAGCTGCGCGAGCACGCCCGCGAGCTCGCCGACCACCTGGTCACCGGGTTCCCGGCCGGCCGGCTGCCGGCCGCGATCGACACCGTCACCGGCGCGGACGGCCTGATCGCCGTCACCCCGGTGTTCAGCGCCTCCTACAGCGGGCTGTTCAAGACGTTCTTCGACGTCCTGGACCCCGACGCGCTGGCCGGCACGCCGGTGCTGCTCGGCGCGACCGCCGGCAGCGCCCGCCACTCGCTGGTCCTCGAGCACGCGATGCGGCCGCTGTTCGCCCACCTGCGGACGGTCCCCGCCCCGACCGCGGTGTTCGCCGCGTCGGAGGACTGGGCCGACGGGGACGGCGGCGCGCTGGTCCCCCGCATCGAGCGGGCCGCGGACGAGCTGGCCGGCCTCGTGGCCGGCCGGCCCGCCCGCACCCCGGTCCGCAGCGGCGACCCGTTCACCGACTTCGTGCCGTTCGACGAGCTGCTGGGCGGCCGCTGACATCCAGCAGGCGGGGCCGGTCACGGGTGGGGGCCCGGCGGGGCGGGTAGCCCTCCGGGTGAGGTGCCGAGTCCCGGCGGCTCGCCCCCAGCCCGAGGAGACCGGCCGTGGAGAACCGCCGGATCGAGGTCCACTGGTCCTGTCCCGCCTGCGAGGTGGGCGGGCAGGACCCCCTGGACGACCACACCGACCACCAGCGCGGGCCGACCTGCTGGAACTGCGGCGGCCCGGTCGTCGTCGACGCCCGGCCGCCCGTCCGCCTGTGGACCGGCCCGGGCGCCGTGTGAGGCGGCCGGGCCGGCCGGCGGGTCAGCCGGTCACGGCGTCGACCGACGCCGGCGCCGACCCGCCCTGCGGTGCGGCGCCGCGCATCAGCCGGGCGATCTCGGCGCGGTCCGCGGCCGACGGCAGCCCCCAGCCGGGCGCGTAGCCATACACCTGGCACAGCGGGGTGGACGACGTCCGGCCGTCGATCAGCTCCACCGCGTCGGTGTCGATCAGCCCCGGGTGCTCGACGCCGCAGGCCTCGGCGACCTTGAGCAGGTCCCGGCGCAGCGTGGCCACGTAGTTGGCCAGCCGCACCGACTTCAGCGCCGGGTCCAGCCCCCGGGCCAGCCAGGCGTTCTGGGTGGCCACGCCGGTGGGGCAGGTGTCGGTGTGGCACTTCTGCGCCTGGATGCAGCCGATCGCCAGCATCGCCTCGCGGCCCACGTTGACCATGTCGCAGCCGAGCGCGAAGGCCACGATCGCGTTGTCCGGCAGGCCGAGCTTGCCGGCGCCGACGAAGGTGACCTGCTCGTGCAGGCCGCGCTGGGCGAACGCCGCGTACACGCGGGCGAAGCCCAGCTGGAAGGGCAGCGACACCGAGTCGGCGAACACCATCGGCGCGGCGCCGGTGCCGCCCTCGCCCCCGTCGACGGTCACGAAGTCCACCCCGCGGCCGGTGGTCGCCATCAGGTCGGTGAGCTCGTCCCAGAAGCCCATGTCGCCGACGGCGGACTTGATGCCGACCGGCAGCCCGGTCTCGGCGGCCAGCAGCTCGACCCAGTCCAGCATGCTGTCGGTGTCGCAGAACTCGGCGTGCCGGGAGGGGCTGACGCAGGTCTCCCCCACCGGGACGCCGCGGGCCGCGGCGATCTCCGGCGACACCTTGGCCGCCGGCAGCACCCCGCCGAGGCCGGGCTTGGCGCCCTGGCTCAGCTTGACCTCCAGCGCCCGCACCGGCGCCCCCGCGACCAGGTCCTTGAGCCGGGCGAGGTCGAACCGGCCCCGCTCGTCGCGGCAGCCGAAGTAGGCGGTGCCGATCTGGAAGACCAGCTCCCCGCCGTGCCGGTGGTGCACCGACAGGCCGCCCTCGCCGGTGTTCTGCAGGCAGCCGGCCAGCGCCGCCCCCCGGTTCAGCGCCTCGATCGCCGTCCCGGACAGCGAGCCGAAGCTCATCGCCGAGACGTTGACGACCGACCGCGGGCGGAACGCCTGCCGCCGGCCGCGCGCGGCGCCGAGCACCTTGGCCGACGGCAGCGGGACGTCGGTCGCCGACGAGGGGTGCGACGGCGGCACGGCGGACCCGAACGTCTTGTGCTTGATGACCGGGTAGCCGCTGGCGTGCTCCAGGTCGTTGTCGGTGCCGAAGCCGAAGTAGTTGTTCTCCCGCTTCGCCGAGGCGTACACCCAGCGGCGCTGGTCGCGGGTGAACGGCCGTTCCTCCTCGTTGCCGGCGACGAGGTACTGGCGCAGCTCGGGCCCGATCGACTCGAGCATGTAGCGGGCGTGCCCGATCACCGGGTAGTTGCGCAGCACGGTGTGCTCCCGCTGCAGCAGGTCCCGGACGGCGACGGCGGCGAGCGCCCCGGCCCCGGCCACGGCGGCGCGGACGATGCCTCTCATGGGATCACCTTGCTCCTCCGCCGCCTCCCCGGCGAGCGGGCGCGGCGCGCGGGCTCAGAGGACGATGCTGAGCACCAGGGCGATGACGAAGCCGATCGTGCCGAGCAGGGTCTCCATGACCGTCCAGGTCTTGAGCGTCGTCTTCTCGTCCATCCGGAAGAACCGGCTGACCAGCCAGAAGCCGGAGTCGTTGACGTGCGACAGCACGGTGGCGCCCGCGGCGATCGCGATGACGACGAGCGCCAGGTCCGACGCGGTCAGGGAGTCGCTGGCCTCGACGACCGGGGCGATGAGCCCGGCCGCGGTGGTCAGCGCGACCGTGGCCGACCCCTGGGCGACCCGCAGCAGCACCGAGATGACGAAGGCCGCGACGATCACCGGCAGCCCGATGTCGCTCAGCACGTCGGCCAGGGCCTGACCGATGCCGCTGGCCCGCAGGACGCCGCCGAACATGCCGCCCGCGCCGGTGATCAGGATGATCGCGCAGACCGGGCCGAGGGCGCTGTTCACCACCGACTCGACCTCCGCGGCGCTGTCGCCCCGGTGCCGGCCGAGCACCCACATCGCGACCAGCACGGTGATCAGCAGCGCGACCGGGGTGGCGCCGACGAGCTGTGCGACGCGGACGACGATCGAGCCCTCGTCGACGGCCCCGGCGGTGGCCAGCGTGCTCATCCCGGTGTTGAGGAAGATCAGCACCAGGGGCAGCAGCAGGACGGCGAGCACGGTGCCGAACGCCGGCGGGCCGGGCCGCCGGACGGCGGTCTCGACCGCGGTGCGGGCCCCGCCCGACGGGGCCGCGACCCCCGGCGCCGTCCCGGCGACCGTGCCCGCGGGCGACGGCGGTGTGGCGGGCGCGGGCTCTTCGCCGTCCTCGGCCGGCGGGACGTCGACGTGGTAGCGCCGGCCGGCCCACACGCCGTACAGGTAGCCGCCGAGCACCCAGGTGGGGAGGCCGATGAGCAGGCCGTACAGCAGCACCAGGCCGATGTCGGCGCCGACGAGCTCGGCCGCGGCCACCGGCCCGGGGTGCGGCGGGACGAAGGCGTGCATGACGGCGAAGGCCCCGGCCACGGGCAGCCCGTAGGTGAGCAGCGACCCGCCGAGCCGGCGGGCGACGGTGAACACGATGGGCAGGAACACGACCAGCCCGGCGTCGAAGAAGATCGGGAACCCGAAGAGCAGCGCCGCCACGCCGAGCGCGAGCGGCGCCCGGTTCTCCCCGAAGCGGCGGATCAGCGTGTCCGCCAGCACCTGCGCCCCGCCGCTGTGCTCGAGCAGCCGGCCCAGCATCGCCCCGAGCCCGACCAGCAGCGCGACGTTGGCCAGGGTGGCACCGAAGCCGCCGGTCAGCGTGTCGACGACGTCCTCCACCGGTACCTGCGCCGCGAGCGCCACGAGCAGGCTGACCAGGATCAGCGCCACGAAGGCGTGCAGCTTGAGCTTCATGATCAGGAAGAGCAGCAGCAGGACGCCGCCCGCCGCGATGAGCAGCAGCGGACCGGCACCCAGAGCGGGTTCGACCTCGGGCATGGCGGGTCTCCTGGACTCAGGCCGGGTGGCCGGCGGGGCGGGAGGGGGTGTCGTCGAGGTGGTCGAGCTCGGTGAGCACGTCGGTCAGGGCACCGGTCGACCGCTCGACCAGGGGCCGCAGCCGGGCGTAGAGGGCGGCCTGGGCGGGGTCGGGCCGCACCGGCGTGGAGACCTCGACCAGCGCCGTCGCGGCATCCAGGTCCGGTAGGGCGCCCAGGGCGTGCCAGCCGAGCAGGCAGGCGCCGAGCCCGGTGCCCTCCGGCGAGTCGGCGACGCGGACCGGCAGGTCGAGGGCGGCCGCCAGGGTGGCGACCCACAGCGGGGAGGCGACCGCACCGCCGGTGGCCCGCACCTCGCGGACCGGGAGCTCCGCGGCGGCGAACGCGTCGCGCACCAGCGCCAGCTGCTGGCAGACGCCCTCGATCGCGGCCCGGACCAGGTGCGGCCGCCGGTGCTCCCGCCGCAGCCCGACGTAGGCGCCGCGCAGCCCCGACCGCCACCACGGGGCGCGCTCCCCCAGCAGGTAGGGCAGGCACAGCAGCCCGGCGCTGCCGGCGGGCACCCCGGCCGCCTCCTCGAGCAGGCGGGCGTCGAGGGCGTCGGCGTCCTCGCCCTCGGGCCCGGCCGCCCCGGCGTCGGCCCCCGCCGCCAGGGCCTGCGCCGCCCAGCGCACCACCGAGCCGCCGTTGTTCACCGCGCCGCCGACCACCCAGGCGTCGTCGGTGAGCGCGTAGCAGAACAGCCGGTGGGCCGGGTCGAGGGTCGGCGTCGGGACGACGACGCGCAGCGCCCCGCTCGTCCCGAGGGAGACCGCGGCGACGTCCGGGCGCACCGCGCCCACGCCGAGGTTGGCCAGCACGCCGTCGGACGCCCCGATCACCACCGGCGTGGTCCGCGGCAGCCCGGTCGCGGCGGCGACGTCGGCCCGCAGGCCCGGCAGCACGGCGGTCGTGGGCAGCACCTCCGCCAGCTGGCCGGGCCGGACCCCGGCGATGGCCACCGCCTCGGCGTCCCAGCGGTCCGCGCGCAGGTCGTAGAGGCCGGTGGCGGACGCGCAGGAGCGATCCAGCCGGTGGGCCCCGCCGGTCAGCGCCGCGACCAGCAGCTCCTTCACCCCGCCCCAGCGCGGCACCCCGGCCACCCGGTCGGGGTCCTGCGCCCGCTCCCAGGAGAGCTTGACCAGGGGGGACATCGCGTGCACGGGGGTGCCGGTGCGCTCGTGCAGGCCGGGGGCCCGCCCGTCGGCGACCAGGGCCGCGGCCCAGCCGGCGGCGCGGTCGTCGGCCCAGGTGAGCACGGGCCCGAGCGGGGTGCCGTCGTCGTCGAGCGGCACCAGGCCGTGCATCGCCGCGCTGAGGCTGATGCCGACGACCCGGTCGCCGCGGTCGCGGGCCGCGCGGACCACCCCGGTGAGCGCCTCGACCGCCGCGGCCGCCAGCCGGCCGGCGTCGAGCTCGGCCCGGCCCGGCGCGGGCACCTGCAGCGGGTAGGCGACGCTGACCAGGTCGTGCACCCGGGCGTCGGTCCCGGCGGTGACGGCCTTCGTCGCCGTCGTCCCCGCGTCCAGCCCGACCACCACGTCCACGGCGTCGATCCTGGGCGGCGGCGGAGCGGCGCGCGACCGGGAGCGCCCGCCCCGGCCGGCTACCGGTCGCGCAGCCGGGCGGCGACGGCCGTGCGCAGCGGCACCAGGACGACCCCGTCGCGCGCCAGCCGGGCGCGCAGCAGCCGGCGGTGGCGCAGCACACCGACCGCGCCGACGGCCCAGAACAGGTACTGGACGGCGAAGGCGGCCCGGAAGGCGTCCAGGTCGTAGCCGGTCGAGCCGCCGGGGGTCCGCAGGTCCAGGACCGCCCCGATGGCCAGGATCGTGAGCAGCGAGGCCACGAACCCGCCCACGTTCACCACGCCGCTGGCGCTGCCCTGCCGCTCGGCGGGGTTCCAGGTGCGGGCGAAGTCGAAGCCGATCATCGAACCCGGCCCGTTGGTGCCGAGGACGACGACGAGCAGCACGAGCAGCGGCAGCGGCGCGGTGCCCGGCCACAGCAGCACGACGGTCCACGCGGTCACCGTGGCGGCGGTGATGGCCAGGACGAGGGTGGAGCGGCGCAGCGGCCAGCGCCCGCACAGCCGGCCGAACACCGGGCCCACCACCATGCCGACGAGCACGAGGAAGGTGAGCAGCGCGGCGGCGGTGCCGGGCGCCAGGCCCTGCCCGGCGGTGAGGAACGGATAGCCCCACAGCAGCGCGAACACCGTGCCGGAGAACTGGGTGACCAGGTGCGTGTACAGCCCGATCCGGGTGCCGGACTCCCGCCAGGTCGCGACCAGGCCCGCCCGGACGGCGGCCAGGCCGGGCGGCGCGGGCCGGGTGGCCCCGGCCGGGACGTCGCGGAGCGTGGCGAGCACCAGCACGGCGACCAGCACGCCGACGGCCCCCGCGCCGAGGAAGGTGTCCTGCCACCCGACGCCGTGCAGCAGCGCGACGAGCGGGGTGGCGGCGGCCACCTGACCGAGCTGGCCCAGGATGCCGGTCAGCTGGGTGAGCACCGGCACCGTGCGGCCGAGGAACCAGGCGCCGATCACCCGCAGCACGCTGATGAAGGTCATCGCGTCGCCCGCGCCGACCAGCACCCGCGCGGCGACGGCGGTCGGGACGTCGGCGGCCAGCGCGAGCACCACCTGCCCGGCGGCCATGGTGAGCCCGCCGGCGACGATCAGCCGCCGGGAGCCGAACCGGTCCAGCGCGACGCCGACCGGCACCTGCATGCCGGCGTAGACGGCCAGCTGCAGCACGAGGAACAGGGAGACGGCGGACGCGCCGGCGGAGAACCGCTCCTGCGCCTCCGGCCCGGCGACGCCCAGCGACGCGCGGTGGAAGACCGCGACCACGTAGGAGACCAGTGCCACCAGCCAGACGGTGTACGCGCGCAGCGTCGCCGAGGGGTGCACCCTGCGGCCAACGCCGGCCGCGCCGCCGGTCATCCGCCGGGCCGGCGTGACCCCGCCCACGGGCGGGTCAGCCGCGCGGGACCTCGGAGAACAGCGGCCGGCCCAGCTGCGGCTGGGCCAGCAGCATGTCGTAGTCGGTGACGTTGCGGGAGACCGAGACGAGCATGGCGCCCGGCACGGTGGGGATGCCCGGGTGGGCCAGCGGGGTGTACTGCAGGTACCCGACCGGCCGGTCCTCCGGGTCCTGGGTGGGGTCGACCCGGTCGGGCAGGCCGCCCGGCGAGGAGAGCACCGGCCGGGCGACGAACGGCCCGGTGGGGGCGTCGGCGGACCAGATCGCCGCCTCGTCGGCGATGTCGCCGCCGAGCTTGGAGTAGGCCAGCCACCGGCCGTCGACCAGGTTCACCGACAGGGTCTGCGACACCCCCTCCTCGGCCCCGATCAGCGGCACGGCGCGGCTGCTGTCGGCCTGCCAGGCGCTGCCGTCCCAGTACTCGATCGCCGAGCCGTCCATCAGGTCGCCGGCCGGCAGCCGGGAGACGTACAGCTCGTGGCCGTAGACGTAGGCCTCGCCGGTGTTGCGGGTGCCGTACAGGTACACCCAGTCGCCGTCGTGCACCGACGCCGCGCCCCAGTGGACGGAGTTCAGGTCGGGGGTGTCCGGCGTCAGCTGCGCGGCCTGGCTGAGCCGCGGGACCCCGTCGGCGCCGACGGTGAACACGGCCACCGTCGTGCCGCGGACGATGAAGTCCCACATCCGGTCGCCGCGCTGCACCCGGGAGCAGAAGACGACGACCGTGTCGGTCACGTCCGGCGCCGCGTCCGGGCCGGGGTCCATCCGCAGCACGGACATCGGCCACACGGTCAGCCGGTTCGGGTCCAGCGGGAGGATCGGGCCGCGGTCCTCGGGGAGCAGCTGGGAGATGCAGGTGCCGGAGGTGACCAGCATCGAGTTGTCGACCATCTGCGGCTGCTCGGGCAGGACGTCCTCCTCCCGGATCGTGTCGCCCCACAGCCACACCACCCGGCCGTCGGCGAGCACCGCGCTGGCGCCGAGGTCCGCCGACTGCCACCAGCGCAGGTCGGACTCCGCGAAGGCGTCGTTGAGGTCGTCGGCGGTCAGCACCTGGCCGGGCTCCGGCGGCGGGCACGCCGGCTCGAGGGTGGCGGTGGCCGCCGACGCGGCCGGGGAGACCTCCGCCAGCGCCCCGCCGTCGTCCCGGCGCTCCTCCGCCGAGGGCGCCTCCAGCCGCACGCAGCCGGCCAGCAGCAGCCCCACCAGGGGCAGCAGCGCGGCGCGGCGGGTCACCCGCCCATGGTGCCCGATCACGGCGCCCCTCCCGCCGGCCGCGCGGCGGGCGACGGCCGCCGCGGCCGCAGCACCGGCAGGACGCCGGCGGTGACCGCGGCGAGGGCGACGATCGCCGCCACCTGGCGGGCGGTCCCGGTGCCGTCGGGGTCGGCGACCAGCATCGCCCCGGCGGCGAGCAGCGCCGCGGCGGCGACCGACCCGAGGACGGCCCCGCGCCGCCGGCCGCTGACCTGCGCCAGCACCCAGGAGCCGGCCAGCGCCGCCAGGCCGACGACCCCGCCGACCAGCGCGGTGCCGAGACCGGTGGCGGCGACGACGGCGACGCCGGCCAGCACGGCCGACAGGCCGGCCAGGACCCGGCTGCCGCGGCGCGGGCCGGCCCGCACCGGCCACCGCACCGGGAGCACGGCGAGCAGGAGGAGCAGGGCCACCGCCCCGGCGCCGGCCGCCAGGACCTGCCGGTACTCGGCGCCGGGCGGGAAGTCCAGCGCCACGGTGCCGGTCGGGCCGGCCGGCAGGAGGTAGCCCTGCTGCCAGCCGTCCACGGTCACGGCCTCGAGCTCCCGGCCGTCCAGCCGCGCGGTCCAGCCGGGGTTGGTGTTCTCCGGGACGACGAGCAGCGTGGGCTCGCTGCGCTCGGCCACCTCGACGACGCGGTGCTCGGCGTCCCACCGGGGGGTCTCGGCCGGCGTGCGGACGCCGTCGCCCTCCTTGACGTCGCGGCCGAAGCGGCTGAGCGTCACCGAGTCCACGGCGAGGGTGTCGCTGCTGCGCGCCAGGACCCGGTGCTCGCCCGGGGGCAGCCGCATGGCCGGGATGGCGTCGCACGGCTTGATCCGGACCGGCCGGCCGGAGACGAGCTCGCCCAGGGTGGTGTCGACCAGGGTCTGGACCACCGCGGCGTCCACCCGCACGGTGGGGCCGGTGCCGCACGGCAGGAAGACCTGCGTGCCGGGGTCGGTGGCCGGGTTGGGCACGCCGCCCAGCTCCAGCTCGGCCACGCCGACGCCGAGGGCCTGCTTCCAGCGGGTGGCGGGGTCGACCGAACGCACCTCGTCGGGCAGGTCGAAGGTGACGGTGAGCCGGTCGGTGACCAGCGGCGCGAAGCGGGCGGTGCCGTCGGCGGCCAGCCGGACGGTACGGGTCAGGCCGCCGCCGTCGTCCAGCGTGACCGCGGTGGGGACGGCGGCCGCCGTGCCGGTGGGGAGGACGACGCGGAGGCTGTCGACCGCGCGCACCTCGGGCAGGGCGACGGTGAGGCCGGGACGCACGTCGTCGCCGGCCGCGACCCACGCGGTGGCCGGGTCGCCGTCCACGGCGGCGACGGCGCTGCCCCGGGGGTCGGCGACCGCGGAGCTGCTGGCGTCGACGACGTAGGTGCCGCGCAGCTGGGTGACCAGCGCGTCGAGCGCCGCGCCGGGGCGGGCGACCGCCGTGGCGACGACGTCGTAGTCGGCCCAGGCGCCCACCGTGAACGTGCGGTCGAGGAAGACCGGCTCCTCGGACCCGGACACCAGCGCGCCGGCGCACCGGGTGGCGCCGTCGGCGACGACGACGCAGCCGCTGCGCCCGCGCTCGGCGTCGAACGCGTAGGCGGTGACCGGCCCGTCGGCCGGCGGGGTGACCACCGAGCGCGAGACGCTCACGCCGGGGATCCGGACGTCGGCGATGGCCAGCGCCTCCGGGTCCTCGGCGGTCGTCGCCGCGATGGTGAGGCTCGACGTGAAGCCGGGTGGCAGCGGCAGGACCTGCTCGTCGCCGGTGTCGGCGACCGGGACGGTCACCGAGCCGGCGTCGGTGGTGAGCCGCAGCTCGGCCGGCCGCGCCACCCCCGTCTCCTCACCGAGGGAGACCACGACCGTGGAGCCGGCGAACTGCTGGTCGGTGGTGACCCGCCACCACGGGGGCTCCCCCGACTCGTCCCACGGCGCGGGCCGCCAGGCGGTGGTCGGGTCGCCGTCCATCGCCGACCACGGCTGGGTGTCCATCCGCGTGGCGACGAACCCGTCGGGGTCCGAGGCCGAGCTCGAGGCGGTCGGGGTGCCCCCGATGTAGCGGACGACGCTCTCCGCCGCGGCGGCGTCGGGCACCACGTAGTCGCGGACCGGGGCGTCCAGCCGCAGCGGGTCGTCGGGGGCGAGGGCGCCGGAGGTGGCGCCGTCGAGCCGGCCGAACGTCCGCTCCCGGCGGACCAGCGCGTCGGTGACCATCGACGGCGCGGCCTGCACGGCGCCGCCGGCGGACACCGTGGGCCGGCCGGTGACCAGGCCGCGGTCCTCCAGCGACAGCACCGCCTCGGGCCCGCCGGCCACGGTGACGGCCTCCGACAGGGGTGCCGTCCAGGCCCGCGGCGCGGGGTCGGCCACGGCGTACACCTCGATGGCCGGCGCCGGCTCGTCGAGCCCGGCGTCGTAGACCAGGCCGTCGGCCACGGCGGCCGCGGTGCCCACCGGGCCGAACGACGCGACCCGGGTGATGCCCGGCGACTCGCGCAGCGCCTCGCGCACCAGGACCGGTCGCGTCGAGCGGGCGTCACCGGTGTCGAGGTCGTTGCGCAGCACGAGGTGGGAGATCCCGGCCCGGGCGAGGAACCGGGTGAGCCCGGCCGAGCCCTCGCCGAGCGCCAGCCGCTCCTCGACCGCGTCGAGCACCCGGATGTGACCCTCGGGGCTGAGCGGGATGGAGCTGCGGACGTCCCACGGCGACTCCGCCAGCGGCTGGATCACCTCGTCGGCGGCGCCGCCCCACTGGTAGGTGCCGAACGACGAGCCGGGCACCAGCAGCGCCCGGCCGCCGGGCTGCTCGGCGGCGAGGAAGTCGGCGGTCTGCCGCCAGTACCCGGGGACCTCGGTGAACCCGGCCGGCGGCGCGAGCCGCCCGGTCAGCGCCGGGGCGGCGGCCGCGACCAGCGCGAGGACGACGACGGCGAGGACGGCCCGCGCGCCGCCGCGCGCCCAGCGGGGCCGGCGTGACCGGCCCGGCCGGGCGGGGGTGCCTACGCGGCGCCGGCGCGCCGCCCGGAGCAGGACCGCGCCCAGGTGGGCCAGCCCCAGCACCAGGGGCAGCCGCAGCACCGGGTCGAACTTGTGCACGTTGCGCAGCGGCGCCAGCGCCCCGTCGAGGGCGTCGTGCAGCGGGCCGGCCCAGAGCCCGTCGACGGCGGCGAGGTGCCCGAGCGAGACCAGCCCCACGCCGGCGAGCACCCCGAGGACCAGCCACAGCCGCTCGGGCAGGTCGCGGCGGCACAGCGCCGCCAGCCCGGCCGCGGCGACGACGACCGTGCCGGCGACCGGCAGCGCGTCGTGCACCAGCGACCACCCCGCCGGCCAGGTGGGGCCGGCCGGCGAGGCCATCTCGGCGATCCAGTGCGAGGTGCCGCGCAGCACGCTGAGCACGTCGGTCGGCCCGGTCGTCGCCTGCGCGTTCTCGATGTAGAAGAGGAACGGCGGGCTGTACCGGCCGAGCAGCAGCAGCGGCCCGGCCCACCACGCGGTGGCCAGCCCGACGGCGAGCACCCACCACGCGACGAGCCGGCGGCGCAGCGGGCCGGCCGGCCGGGTGAGCAGGAACAGCACGGCCAGCGGGAGGACGGCGGCCGTGGCCACGGCGTTGACGCCGCCGACGCAGAAGACCGCCAGCCCCGACAGCAGCGCTGCCCGCCGCGCCGAGCCGTGCCGCGCGACCCCGGCCAGCGGCACCAGCACCCACGGCGTCAGGGCCATCGGCACGAGCTCGATGGAGGTCTCCCCCATCGTGGTCAGCATCCGCGGCGCCAGCGCGTAGGCGACCCCGGCCACCAGCGCCGTGACCGGGGTGCCGATCCCCAGCCGCCGGGCCAGCGCGACGACCCCGAGGAAGGCGACGCTCATCAGCAGCGCCCACCACAGCCGCTGGACCACCCACGCGGGCAGCCCGGCGAGGTCGCCCAGGGCGAAGAACGGCCCCATCGGGAAGAAGTAGCCGTACGCCTGGTTCTGCACCTGGCCGGCCGAGCCCAGCGGCTCCCACAGCGTGAGCGCCCGGCTCAGGAAGCCCCGCGGGTCGACGGCCAGGTCGAGCTTGGTGTCGCCGACGATCCGGCCGGGCGCCTGCAGCAGCGCCAGCACGACGAAGCCGAGGCAGACCAGCGCCGACCGCCCGCGGACCGCCAGCCCGGCGGCGCGCGAGCGCAGCGGCACCCGCGGCGCCGAGGGCGCCGGCGGGTCCACCGCAGCGGTGCCCGTGGGGGCGTCGGTGACGACCGTGGCCATGGGAGGGCCGACCTCGCCGGCGCTCAGGCCGCGGGGACGGCGACCCGGGCGGGCTCGTCGTCCACGTGCGGGGCGGGGGCCGGGCGGCCGCGGGCGACGAGCAGGGCGCCGAGGGCGGCGAGCGCGAGGCCGGTGCCGCCCAGCGACCAGGGCAGCACGGTGCCGAGCAGCTCCTGCCGGTCCAGCACCTCCCGGGCGCGGGCCACCCCGTCGGCGACCGACTCCTCCGACGAGCGCAGGGTGCCGGCCAGCAGGACGGCGCCGGGCCGGCCGTCGGCGCCGCGCAGCACGGTCGACGGGCGCTCCTCCGCGCTCACCACGACGCCGCTGACCGGCTCGACGAGCAGCGTCCGCGAGCCGGCGTGGACGACGTCGGCGGGCACGGTGCCCGCGGGCAGGCCGAGCAGGGCCGCGGGCACGGTGACGGAGTCGACCACCTGCTCGGGGACCTCCTGCTCGAACCGGTACACCACCAGCCCGCGGAACTGCTCGGTGCCCGCGTACCGGGCGGGCAGCGCCGCGCCGACCGCGCCGTCCCAGATGTCGTGGTCGCGCTGCCCGGTGCCCGGCGGGAAGGCCAGCACCAGCCCCTCGACGTCGGCGGGCCGGCCGTCGACCGACCCGGCGGCGCAGGCCCGGGCCGGCGCCGTCCGGCGGTCGAGGCAGGCGACCGTCGTCGTGGTGGAGACCAGCGTGCCGTCCGCGTCGCTGGTCGTGCTGCGGGCGGTCCAGACGGCGGTGTCCCCGTCGGCGTCCCCGGAGGCGGCGTCCCCGCGGACGTCGACCGTCACCGAGACCTCGGCCCCGGTGCGTGGCCGGAGGGTGACCGGGTCCAGGTAGGCGACCTCGCCGACGGCCACCGTGCGGAAGTCCTCGTCCAGGGCGAGCTCCTGCGGCTGGGGGGCCAGCCAGACCCGCAGCAGCACGGCCACCGCCAGCGCGCAGCCCCCGAGACCGACCAGGGTCAGCCCGACGACACGTGCCCGCATGCACTTCCTCTCGCCGCGACGGCTCGTGCGGTGGAAACGGCCCCAGGGTACGGGACCGGCCGGGCCCGACGGCGCAGGACGAACACCGGGTCGCGGGCCGTCACCCGGGCCCGGCGGGCGGTCGGCGGCGGCTACCCCGCCGCCTCCGGCTCGGCCGCTGACCTCCGCCGGAGCCGCGCCGCGCCGCGGCCCGGGAGGACCGCTGCGGCGGCCGCGGCCAGCGCCGCGATCGCGAGCTGCTGCCGCTCGGTGCCCGTGCCGTCGACGACGTCCAGCAGCACCAGGCCGGCGGCGAGCAGCGCCCCCGCGGCCAGGGTGCCGAGGACGGCGCCCCGCCACCGCCCCGCGCACCAGCCGACCAGCCAGAGCACGGCCAGGGCGCCGACGCCGACGGCGCCGCCGGCCAGCCCCATCCCGAGCGTGACCGAGGCGACGAGCACCGCCGTGGCCCCCAGGGCGGCGACGGTGGACCGGCGTCGCGCCCCGGCGGGACCACGCGGCGGGCGCGCGGGGAGGACGCAGACCAGCGCGAGCAGCAGCACCGCCCCCGCCCCGCCGACGAGGGCCAGCCGGTACGCGGACGCCGGCGCGAAGTCCAGCCGGACGGTCGCCGCCGGCCCCTCGGGCAGCACGTAGCCCTGCTGCCACCCGTCGACCGTCACGGACTCGAGCTCCCCGCCGTCCAGCCGCGCGGTCCAGCCGGGGTTGGCGTTCTCCGGCACCACCAGCAGCGTCGGCTCGCTGCGCGCGCCGACCTCCACGGTGCGGTGCTCGGCGTCCCAGCGGCTGCGTTCCACCGGGGTCCGGCCGCGCTGCGCGGTCGCTCCCGGGCTGCCGGCGCGGGTGAGGGTCACCGACGCCGGGGCGAGCAGCCCGCCGGCGCGGGCCTGCAGCCGGTGCTCCCCCTCGGCGAGGGCGACCTGGGCGCCCCCGGCGCAGACCTCGAGCGGGATCGGCCGGACCGCCGTCAGCGCGCCCAGGGTCGTCGTCGCCGCGGTCTGCAGCACTCCCCCGTCGACCTGGACGTCCGGCCCGCTGCCGCACGGGAACGCGACCGGCGTCCCCGGCGCCGCCGCCGGGTTGGGGCCGCCCACCTCCAGCTCGCTGACGCCGATGCCCAGCCGCGAGCGCCGGCCGGTCGGCGGGTCCACGGTCTCCCGGACGTCGGCCTGCTCGAGGGTGATCGACAGCCGGTCGGTCTCTACGGGCGCGAAGCGGGCCCAGCCGTCGCCGTCCAGCGGCACGGTCCGGGGCCCGTCCCCCTCGTAGACGGTGACCGCGGTGGCTGCGGAGGCCGGTGCGGTGGGGTCCGTGACGACCCGGAGCGAGTCGATCGTCCGGACCTCGGGGAAGGTCAGGGTCAGCAGGGGCCGCTGGTCGTCACCGCCGGCCAGCCACGTCGTCCGGGGGTCCCCGTCGACGGCCGCCGCGGGGCTGCCGCGCGGGTCCCACACCGTGCTGCTGCTGGCCTCGGCCGCGGGGCCGCCGCGGACCTGCGCGAGCAGGGCGTCGAGGTCGGGCCCGAGGCGGGGCAGCGCGGTCGCGGCCAGGTCGTGGTCGGCGGCCCCGGCGGTGTCGAAGGTCCGGTCCAGGACGAGGCGTTCCTCGGCCGCGTCGACGAGGGCGGCGGCGCACCGGGGCACCCCGGCGGTGTCGACGACGCAGCCGGTGCGGCCGCCCGAGACGTCGAAGGCGTACACGTCCACCGGCCCCTCGACCCGCGGGGCGACCACCGTCCGCTGCAGGGCGACCCCGGGGACGCCGACCTCGGCGAGCACGAGCCCGTAGCCGTCGGAGGCGTCCCCGTCGACGACGACGCTGCTGATGGTCAGGGAGGTCGTCTCCCCGGCGGGCAGCGGCAGGAGCTGGGGCTCGCCGGTGTCGGCGACGGGCACGGTGACCGCCCCCGCATCCGTGGTGAGCACCAGCCGGGTGGGGCGCTGGAAGCCCAGCCGCGCGCCGAGGGTGACGGTCACCCCCGGGGCCGCGAACGGGCTGTCGGTGGTCAGCCGCCACCACGACGGCGCCGAGATGTCGGCCCACGGCGCCGGCTGCCAGGCCGTCAGCGGGTCACCGTCGAGCGCCGCCCAGGGGTGGGTGTCCAGCCGGCCGGCCTGGAAGCCGGCGGCGTCCGAGGCGGAGCTGGACGCATCGACCCTCCCGCCGAGGTACGCGACCACGGACTCCGCGCCGGCCATGTCCGGCAGGGGGTAGTCCCGGACGGGGGTGTCCAGCCGCCGCGGGTCGTCCCGGGACAGGCCGGCCGACGTCGCGCCGGAGACGCGGCCGACGTTGCGCTCCCGCCGGACCAGCGCGTCGCTGACCACGACCGGGACCCCCGACGTGCCGTCGTCCCCGGCGGTCACCGTCGGCCGGCCGGTGACCAGGCCGCGGTCCTCCAGCGGCAGGACCGCGTCCGGGCCGCCGCGGACCCCGACCGCCGAGGACAGCGGCGCCGTCCAGGCCGGCGGGGCGGCGTCCGCCACGGCGTAGACCTGGACGGCGGGGGCCGGCTCGGTCAGCCCGGCGTCGACCAGCCGGCCGTCCCGCGGTGCCGGGGGGTCCAGGACCGGGCCGAACCCGGCCACCGGGGTGATGCCCGGGGAGGCCGCCAGGGCCTGCCGGACCAGGATCGCGCGGGTCACCCCCGCCTCGCCGGGGTCCAGGTCGTTGCGCAGCACCAGGTGGGAGATGCCGGCCCGGGCCAGGAACGGGCCCAGGCCCGGCGACCCCTCACCGCGCGACAACCGCGCCTCGACGGCGTCCAGCATGCGGATGTGCCCCTCCGGGGTGAGGGGGATCTGGTTGCGGACGTCCCACGGCGACCGCGCCAGCGGCTGCAGCGGCTCGTCGGTGGCGGAGCCCCACGCGTAGGTGGCGAAGGCCGACCCCGGCACCAGCAGCGCCCGCCCGCTGGGCTGCTCGGCGGCCAGGAACTCCGCCGTCTCCCGCCAGTAGCCGGGCACGTCCTCGAAGCCGCTCGCCGGCAGGAGCCGGCCGGCCAGCGCCGGGGTGGCGGCGGCGACCACCGTCAGCGCCACCGCGGCGGCCACGACGGCGCGCGCCGTCAGCCGGACCGCGCGCCCGGCCCAGGTGCGCGCGCGGGACCGCCCGGCCGCGCTCCCCCGCCCGGCGCGCCGGACCAGGACGGCGCTCAGGTGCGCCAGGCCCAGGGCCAGCGGCAGCCGCAGCACCGGGTCGAACTTGTGCACGTTCCGCAGCGGGGCCAGCGGCCCGTCCAGGGCCTCGCGCAGCCAGCCCGCCGCCCATCCGTCGACCTCGGCCAGGTGCCCCATCGACACCAGGACGACCCCGGTGAGGACGCCCAGCACCAGCCACCGCCGCTCGCGCAGGTCGGAGCGGCACAGCGCGGCCAGGCCGGCCGCCGCCAGGACCACCGTGGCGGCGGCGGGCGTCGCGTCGTGCACCAGCGACCAGCCCGCCGGCCAGACCGGGCCGTCGAGCGTCTCGAGGTGGGCGATCCAGTGCGAGGTGCCGCGGAGCACGGTGAGGACGTCGGTCGGCGCGGTCGTCACCGCGGCCGTCTCGATGTAGTCCAGGAACCGCGGGCTGTAGCGGCCGAACAGCAGCAGCGGGACGGCCCACCAGGCGGTCGCCAGCGCGACGGCGAGGACCCACCAGCCGATCAGCCGCCGCCGCAGCGGGCCGGGCGGGCGGGTCAGCAGGTACAGGGCGGCCAGCGGCAGCGCCGCCGCCGTCGCCACCGCGTTCACCCCGCCGATGCAGGCCACCGCCAGCCCCGAGCGCATCGCCGCCCGGCGCGCCGAGCCGTGCACCGCCACCCCGGCCAGCGGCACCAGCACCCACGGCGCCAGCGCCATCGGGACCAGCTCGGCCGAGACCGCCCCCATGGACGTGAGCATGCGCGGCGCCAGGGCGTAGGCGACGCCGGCGGCCAGCGCGGTGGTCGGCGTGCCGATCCCCAGCCGGCGCGCCAGGGCCGCCACGCCCAGGCACGCGACGCTCATCAGCAGCGCCAGCCACAGCCGCTGCACCAGCCACGGCGGCACCCCCAGCACCTGCCCCAGGGCGAAGAAGGGGCCCATCGGGAAGAAGTAGCCGTACGCCTGGTTCTGCAGCTGGCCCGCGGCCCCCTCCGGGTCCCAGAGCGTCAGCGCCCGGCCCAGGAACCCGAGCGGGTCCACCACCAGGTCCAGCTTGGTGTCGCCGACCACCTCACCCGGGCGCTGCAGGACCGCGAGCACCACGAAGCCCGCGCACACCAGCGCCGCCCGGGCGGCGCCCAGCAGCCGGTGGACCCGGCCGGGCCCGCTCGGGGCCGGCTCCGCGGGCGCGGCCGGGCCCGCGGCGGGCGGGCCGGTCAGCTCGTCGAGGGGGGTCGACGCCATGTCGCGAGGTCCTCCCGGCGCTCAGGCGACCGGGACGGACTGCCGGACGCCCCCGTCCGCCGGCCGTTCCATGGTCGTCACCGGCGGCGCAGGACGAGCACGACGTTCCAGGACACGACCTCGCGCAGGCCGGGCACCCGCACCACCCACCGGGCCCACCACGGGTGGTAGCGCGGCAGGACGGCGAGCAGGTCGGCGTCCGGGCAGGAGCGGGCCCACCGCAGCGCCGCGCCGGCGGAGACGGCGAACAGCGACTCGCCGAACCTGTTCTTCGGCTCGGCACCCGTCCGCCGGCGGAAGCGCCGGCGCGCCCGGTGCCCGCCCAGGTAGTGCCAGGGCGAGGTCTCGTGCCCGCCCCACGGGGACAGCCACGGGGTGTAGGAGAGGAAGACCGTGCCCCCCGGGCGGGTCACCCGCACCATCTCGTCGGCCATGACCCACGGCCGGCGGACGTGCTCGAGGACGTTGGAGGAGTAGCAGACGTCGACCGCGCCGGTGCGGATCGGCAGCTCCTCGCCGCTGCCGCGCAGCGTGCCGGGCTCGGGCTCGCCGCGGGCCGCCATCTCCCCGGCGTCGGGCTCCAGGCCCATGTAGGTGGCCCCGGCGCCGCGGAAGGCGTCGGCGAAGTAGCCCGCCCCGCCGCCCACGTCGAGGACGGTGGCCCCGTCGAGGGCGACCCACCGGGAGAGCTGGGCGACCGAGTCGGCCGCCAGCACGCCATAGAAGCCGTCGGGGTCGGTCTGCTCGCGCCGGAAGGCGCGGAACAGGGTGATCGACCGTGCGAGGGTGGCCGATCGGTCCATGCGGTGCACTCCGTTCGAGCGAGGGGTCCGGCGCGCAGATCGATGGACGCCGTCACGTGCATTAATGTGCCCCGAGTGCTCGACCGACCCGTGGACACCGACGTCCTGTTCGTGAACTGGCGCGATCTCAGCCACCCGGAGGGCGGCGGCTCCGAACGGTACGTGCACCAGGTGGCCGAGGGGCTGGCGGCCGCCGGCCTGCGTGTCACGCTCTTCTGCGCCGCCCACGACCGGGCCCCCGCCGACGAGGTGGTCAACGGCGTGCGGATCGTCCGCCGGGGCAGCCGGCTGAGCGTCTACCCGAAGGCGCTGGCCTTCGTCCGGCGCACCCGCCCCCGCCTGGTCGTCGACGTGCAGAACGGCATCCCGTTCGGGAGCACCCTGGTCCGCCGCGGGCCGGTGACCGCGGTCGTCTACCACGTGCACCGCGAGCAGTGGCCGATCGTCTTCGGCAAGGTCACCGGCCGGATCGGCTGGTGGCTGGAGTCGCTGGTCGCGCCCCGCATCTACCGCCGGTCCCGCTACGTGACCATCTCCGAGGCCACCCGCGGCGAGATGACCGGCCTGGGCATCGGCGCCGAGCGGATCACCGTCGTCCCCGTCGGCATCGAGCCGGTGCCGGCGGTGAGCACCCGCCGCTCCCCCACCCCCGAGCTCGTCGCGCTGGGCCGGCTGGTGCCGCACAAGCGGGTCGAGCACGCCCTGGAGGTCCTCGCCCGGCTGAGCGACCGCTGGCCCGACCTGCGGCTCACCGTGATCGGCGACGGCTGGTGGGAGGAGCAGCTGCGCGCCGAGGCCGAGCGGCTTGGGGTGGCCGACCGGGTCACCTTCGCCGGGTTCGTCGACGAGCAGGCCAAGCACGAGCTGCTCGCCTCGGCCTGGGTGCACCTGTGCCCCTCGGTCAAGGAGGGCTGGGGGCTTGTCGTCAACGAGGCCGGCGGGCACGAGGTGCCGACCGTGGGCTACCGCGCGGCCGGCGGCCTGCGGGAGTCGATCGTGGACGGCGTCAGCGGCGTGCTCATCGACGACCTCGACGAGATGACCGCCGCGACCGCCCGGCTGCTGGAGGACGACGACGCCCGCCGCGCCATGGGCGCGGCCGCCGCCCGGCACGCCGCGTCCTACGCGTGGCCGGCGACCGTCCGCGGCTTCGCCGCCGTGCTGGCCGGCTCGGTCCGCGACTCAGCCGCGGCCGGCGCCGACCCGGACCTCGCCCTCGACGACCTGGCGCGCGTGCTCGACGGCATCGCGGTCGGGGTCGTGCGCGGCGACGACACCGACGACGACGCCCGCGCCGAGCAGGGCGCCGGCGAGCAGGGCGAGGAGCACGGCGCGGAGGTCCTTCACCGGGGTCACCGCTTCCGGCAGCAGGGCTGGGGGACGGACGGGACGGTAGCCGACCTCCCCTCCCCTCCCGGCGACGTCGCGCCGGCCGGACGGACCGGGACGGCGTGACCCTGTGCGCCCGGCCGGGTCGGAGGCCGCACGGCGGCGCCGCGCCCCGGCCCGGAGCGCGGGGATGACCGCCGCCCAGGCCCCGTCGGCGCCCCGGGTCCCGCTGATCCGGCGGCAGGCCGCGCTGCCGGCCGCGCTGGTGTCGCTGGCCCTGCTGGGCGTCAACGGGCTGGCCTACGTCTTCACCGTGGCGGCCGCGCGGCTGCTGGCGCCGGAGGCCTACGGGGAGCTCGCGGCGCTGCTGGGCGTCATGTTCATCGGCGTGGTGCCGATGACGGGCCTGCAGACGGCGGCCGCACTCACCCTGGGCTCCCGCCCGGCCGACCAGCGGCTGGTCACCGCGCGGCTGCACGCGGCGCTGCTGGCCGGCGCCGTGGCGGTGGGCCTGCTCGGGTTGCTCGCCGTCGGGCCGCTGGTGTCGCTGCTGCACCTCGACAGCCCCTCGACGGTGCTGTGGCTGGTCGCCGTCCTGGTGCCGCACACCCTGGTCGGCGGCTACGACGGCCTCCTCCAGGGCGCCGGCCGCTACTGGCGGCTGGCGATCGTGACCGGCGCGTTCGGGTTGGCGAAGACCGGCGGCGGCATCACCGGCCTGCTCATCGGCGGCACGCCGCAGTCCGCGCTCGTCGGGATGGCCGTCGGCTGCACCACCAGCGCGCTGCTCGGCTGGGTCGCCGCGGGGCGCCCCGGCCTCGCGCGCGGGGCCCGGCCGCACGTGCTGGCCGCCGCCCGCGCCTCCGGCGCGCTGCTGGGCCTGGTGCTGCTGGTGAACATCGACGTGCTGCTCGCCCGCCACCACCTGCCGGCCGAGCTGGCCGGCGAGTACGCGGTGGCCTCGATCTTCGCGAAGGTCGCCTTCTGGCTGCCGCAGGGCGTCAGCGTCGTGCTGCTGCCGCGGCTGGCCGACCCCTCCGGGCGCCGGCGGCTGCTCCCGGCGGCCGTCGCGCTCGTCGCGGCCACGGGGGCCGCGCTGACGGCCGTGACCGCGGTCCTCGGCGCCCGGGCGCTGCCCCTGGTGGGCGGCGCCGACTACGGGGCCGCGCTCGGCGGCGCGACGTGGCTGTTCGCGCTGCTGGGGACGCTGCTGGCGCTGGCCCAGCTGCTGCTCTACTCCGGGATCGCCGCCGCCGACCGGGTGGCCGCGGTGGCGGTGTGGTGCGCCGTCGTCCTCGAGGGCGTGACGGTCGAGGTCTTCGCCGCCGGGGACCGGCTGACGGTGCTCGCCGTCGCCGGCGCCGCCGTGGCGGCCAGCGTGCTGCTGGTGGCCACCGGGCTGCTGCGGCTGCGCCGGGCGCACACCGCCGTCGTCCCCGCCTCCTGACCCCTCCACGCGGACGCGCCGCGGCCGGCCGGGCGACCGGCCGGCCGCGGCGCGTCCGGAGGTGGATCAGTACGGGTCGTACGGCGAGTCGTGCCCGAACAGGCGGGCGACGGGGCGCAGCCGCAGGCGCAGCAGCACCTTGATGAAGACGTTGCGGACCCACCACGGCAGCTCGCCGAGGATCCGCAGCCGGTCGCGCAGCGTCGGCCGGCCCACCCGGAACAGCGCCAGCGAGCCGGCGCGCCGCTCGTAGCGCAGGTCCGACGCCGGGAGCACCCGCGCCAGGACGCCGAGGGTGACCCCGATCGAGGAGAAGCAGTCGTGCACCAGGACGGCGGCGCCGTCGGGCAGGTGCACCCGCCACTTCAGGTCGTCGGTGAAGGTCCAGTAGTCGTGCTTGCCGTCGATGTACAGCAGCTGGAACGGCCGGTCCCAGGACCCGCGGATCTCCGTGGAGTAGTCGCAGACCAGCTCCACGGTGTCGGCGACCCCGGCCTCGGCGACGTGGCGCTCGAACGAGTCGCGGGTCTTGCGCCCGCCGAACAGCTTGCCGTCGATGAAGGGGTCGACGGCGTAGAGGCGCCCGCCCTTCCCCTGCAGCACGGTGCCCAGGACCACGGTGGAGCGGCCCTGGTGGGACCCGATCTCCAGCGCGTGCGCGCCGTCGGGCAGCTCCCGGGCCGCCTCGTCGAGCAGTTCGCCCTGGTCCCGGGACAGCCATCCGGGGATCCGGTCGGCCAGCTCCCAGACCTGCGGGAAACGCCCCTCCGAGGAGGACGTCGACGGAGACTCCAGCACCAACACTCCCATCACCTGCGGATCCGACCGCCAGACGCTACCCGCCCCGCGGCTGCCCGGCGGTCACCGCCCGGGGGACCCACCCGTCGTGGTGACGCCGCCGCCGGCGCTGCCGCGCGGATCACCCGTCCGGGGCTTCGCGGCCCCGGACGAGTAAGTCGCCGGCACACCGGGCAGGAGCAGCCCGTTCGCCGTCCGGGCCGGAGCCCCGGACGGCCGCAGACCACCCCGAGGAGAGGAGCCGTCGATGGCCGTCATCCACTACACCATCGCCACCGAGGCGGAGAAGTACGCCGACTTCCGCCGGGTCCTGTGGACCGGCGAGAAGACCCAGCTCGTGATCATGACCATCCCGCCGGACGGGGAGATCGGCGAGGAGGTCCACGAGGACATCGACCAGATCCTGACCTTCGTCTCCGGCACCGGCGAGGCCCGCGTCGGCGGGTCCACCAAGAAGGTGGCGCAGGGCGACCTGGTCGTCGTGCCCGCGGGGACGAAGCACAACTTCGTCAACACCGGCCCCAACCCGCTGGTCCTCTACACGGTCTACGGCCCGCCGGAGCACGCCGACGGCGCGGTGCACAAGACCAAGGAGGAGGCCGACGAGCTGGAGGAGGCCGGCAAGGACGAGCCGCCGACCTCCGACTGACCCGGGGGCGGGGCCGCCGCGCCGGTGGCCCCGCCCGCCCCGCCGCGCCAGGATCGGGCATGACCTCGATCCCGGTGCCCGCGACCCCCGAGAGCGTGTTCACCTACGGCGCCCCGCAGCTGAAGTTCGGCGCGGGCGCGTCCGACGAGGTCGGCTTCGACCTCGCCCAGACCGGCGCCCGCCGGGTCCTCGTCGTCACCGACCCCGGCGTCGCCGCGACCGGCTCCCCGCAGCGGGTCGCCGACCAGATGGCCCGGTTCGGCATCGAGGCGCAGGTGTTCGACGGCGTCCACGTCGAGCCGACCGACGAGAGCCTCGCCGCCGCCGTCGAGGCCGCCCGGGCCGGCGGCCCGTGGGACGCGTTCGTCGCCGTCGGCGGCGGCTCCAGCATCGACACGGCCAAGGCCGTCGACCTGCTCACCACCAACCCCGGTGAGCTCATGGACTACGTGAACGCCCCGGTCGGCGGGGGCCGCGCGCCGGTGAACCCGCTCAAGCCGCTGGTCGCCGTCCCGACCACGACCGGCACCGGCTCGGAGAGCACCACCATCTGCGTGCTCGACGTGCTGGCGCTGAAGGTGAAGACCGGCATCAGCCACCCGCGGCTGCGCCCGACGCTGGCGGTCATCGACCCGGGGCTCACCCGCACCCAGCCGTCCGGCGTGACCGCCTCCTCGGGCATGGACATCCTCTGCCACGCGCTGGAGAGCTACACGGCGCGGCCCTACGACACGTTCGAGCGCAAGCGGCCCGAGCAGCGGGTGCCCTACTGCGGGGCGAACCCGATCGCCGACATGTGGTCGGAGAAGGCGCTGTCGCTGCTGGCGACGTCGTTCCGCCGGGCGGTCCGCGACGGGGATGACGACGCCGCGCGCGCGGACATGGCGATGGCGGCCACCTTCGCGGGCCTGGGCTTCGGCAACGCCGGCGTGCACGTGCCGCACGCCAACGCGTACCCGATCGCCGGCCGGGTGCGGGACTTCCACCCGAAGGACTACCCGGCCGACGAGCCGATGGTCCCGCACGGGATGTCGGTCTCCCTCACCGCGCCCGAGGCCTTCCGGTTCACCTTCGACGCGGCGCCGGAGCGGCACCTGCGCGCCGCCGCGCTGCTCGACCCCGCCGGCGACCACGCCGGCGAGCCGGCCGAGGTGCTCCCCCGGGTGCTGATCCGGCTGATGCGCGACATCGACATCCCGGGCGGGATCGGGGCGGTCGGCTACGGCGAGGGCGACGTGCCCGACCTGGTCGAGGGCACCATGAAGCAGCAGCGGCTGCTGGCCACCTGCCCCAAGCCGGTGACCGAGGACGACGTCGCGGGCATCTTCCGCCGGTCGGTCTCCCTGTGGTGACCGCCGGTCAGGCGGCGTCGCCGTCGCGTCGCTCGCGGGCGGCGTCGAGGACGAACGGGGTGAGCGCCGCGGCGATGGCGGCGTAGCCGGCCGAGGACGGGTGGAAGCGGTCCGCGGCGAACATGGCCGGGTCGGCCTCGAACGAGCGGCCGACGTGCGCCGCCACCGCGGCGACCCGCGCCCCCGCGGCCGCGGCGACCGCCTCCTGCCGGCGCTGCAGCTCGGCGGAGGCGGCGCGCACCAGCGGCCGGAGGGCCGGCGGCACGAACGGGATGCTGGACATGTCCGGCGCCGGGACGACGACGACGTCGGTGCCGGCGTCCCGCAGCGCCCGCACGGCGTCGCCGAGGGCGGCGGCGGCGCGCTCCGGCGGCACGAGGCGGGCGAGGTCGTTGGCGCCGACGACCACGACGGCGACGTCCGGGGCGCCGCCGGGCGCGGTCACGGCCCGGCGCACCTGCGCGGCGAGGTCGGCGGAGACGGCGCCGGGCACGGCGCGCACGGTCAGCTCGACCTCGTGGCCGTCGGCCCGCAGCGCGGCGGCCAGCCGGGGGCCGAGGCCGTCCTGCGGGCGCGCGGCGCCGGTGCCGAACGCGATGGAGTCGCCGAGGACGGCGAGACGGAGGGCGGGGGACGTCACGCAGACGACAACGCCGGCCGGCGGGGCGCTGTGCCCGCCGGCCGGCGTGATCCTCGGTGCAGGACCGGGCGTCAGGCCTTCGGGCCGCCCGCGGCGTAGACGACCTGGCCGGACACGAAGCCGGCGCCCTCGCTGGCGAAGTACGACACCAGGTGGGCGATGTCCTCGGGCTGGCCGACCCGGGCGACCGGGATCTGCGAGGCGTTGTACTGGATGAAGTCCTCGAAGCCGACGCCGAGCCGCTCCGCGGTGGCCTTGGTCATCTCGGTCTGGATGAAGCCGGGGGCGATCGCGTTGGCGGTGACGCCGAACTTGCCGAGCTCGATCGCCAGGGTCTTGGTGAAGCCCTGCATGCCGGCCTTGGCCGCGGAGTAGTTGGCCTGCCCGCGGTTGCCCAGCGCCGAGGTCGACGACAGGTTGACGATCCGGCCCCACTTGGCGTCGATCATGTGCTTCTGCGCCGCCCGGGTCATCAGGAAGGCGCCGCGCAGGTGCACGTTCATGACCAGGTCCCAGTCGGTCTCGGTCATCTTGAACAGCAGGTTGTCGCGGGTGACGCCGGCGTTGTTCACCAGCACGACCGGCGGGCCGAGCTCGGCGGCGATCCGGTCGACGGCGGCCTGCACCTGCTCGGCGTCGCTCACGTCGGCGCCCACGGCCAGCGCGGTGCCGCCGGCGGCCTCGATGGCCTCGACGGTGCTCTTGCCGGCCGCCTCCTCGAGGTCCACCACGGCGACGGCGAAGCCGTCGGCGGCCAGGCGCTGCGCCGTGGCCGCACCGATCCCGCGGGCCGCGCCGGTCACGATCGCCACGCGGCGCTGTGCGTCGGTCATGTCGCTCCTTCTCCTGCCGGCGCCACGCGGCACCGGGTCGTCTCGCAGAGGCTCCCGACACGGTACGGCCGGGGTCGCGACGGGGCGCGCACCGGCCCCGGCGCACGGCTCAGGGCCAGATGCTGGCCACGATGATCGCGGCGACCGACAGCTGCACCGCCGCGCTCACCAGGCTCGCGGGGTGGAACGGGGTCTCGGTGAGGTGCTCTCCCAGTCGCCCGGGGGTGATGAGGTCGAGCACCACGAACGCCACCGCCTGCAGCACCACGCCGAGCACGCCGAACACCACCGTGTAGCCCAGCGCCTCGCCGAACCCGCTGGTCGCGTTGGTCCAGATGCTGGCGAAGGTGATCGCGCCCTGGCCGAGGAAGCCGGCCGCGAGGGCGATCGCCGCGTTGACCGAGCGGTTCTCGTGGATGTGCCGGCCCAGGTGGCCGGGGGTGAGCAGGTCGAGGACGAAGAAGCCCAGGACGAGGAGCGCGATGCCCACGCCGGTGTAGGCGACGGCGTAGCCGATGCTGGCCAGCATGGGACTGAGGACCTCCGGGGTGGGGGGACGACGGCCTGCTGTGTCTACCGCACCGGCGCCCGGCCGGCGCACGGCCGTGCCGTCAGGCGCGTCCCACCACGTCGACCCGGTCGAAGCCCTCCGCCGCGGTCGGCGGCGAGAACCGCGCCCGCGTGGCCGCCAGCCCCACCTCGGGGACCCGCGCCCGGCCCTCCCGGGCGGCGTTGCGGCCGCGGGCGACCTCCTCGGGCGTGTCCACCCAGACCGCCCGCACCGGCACCCCGGCCGCGCGGGCCGCGGCCACCAGCGGCGCCCGCTCGGCCGGGGACGGGTTGGTGTTGTCGACGACGACGCTGCGGCCGGCGGCCAGCAGCTCGGCCACCACCCGCTGCTGCCGGGCCTCGCGCCGCCGCGCCCGCGGCCAGTGGTCCTTGCTGACCACCGCGTGGGTGGCGGCCAGGTGCCGGGTCACCCAGGTCGTCTTGCCCGCGCCCTGCAGGCCGACCACGACGACCAGTTCCTGCGCGGCGGTCAGGCGCTCCTCCGCAGGCGGGTCACCGCCGCCTCGTCGTCGTCGAGCGCGGGCAGCGGCGCCGGGTGCTCGACGAGGGCCAGCACGCGGCCGGCCATGAACCGCGCGGTGCGCACCGGGGTGCCGCCGCGGGTGCTCTCGGTGACCTCGACGACGCCGCGGCCGTGGGTGACGTCCACCCGCCGGCCGGCCCGCGTGGCCTCGATCTCGTAGGTGCGGGTGCTGCCCCCCGCGTCGATCACGACCTCGATCCGGTCGCCCTTCATGGTGTCTCCTCCCGACGTCTGCCCAACGCCGCGGGACACCCCGGTATTCCGCGTCAGTCCTGGTCAGCGCCCTGGGAGCGGCGGTGCGGGCGGGGCACGTGCGGGCGTGGGACGTGCAGCGCGCGGACGGAGGCGAGGGCGGCGCGGCGGGCCTGGGCCCGCTGCCGGGCCCGGCTGGTCCGCGGCGCGCGGGGCTCCTCCCGCAGCAGCGCGTCCAGCCAGTGGCCGCGCGGGTCGACGTCGACCAGCAGGGCCTTGACCAGCAGGGTCAGCGGGATGGCGAGGAACGCGCCCAGGGCACCCAGCGCCCAGCCCCAGAACAGCAGGGCCATGAAGGTGACGGTCATCGACAGGCCCACCGAGTCGCCGACGAAGCGCGGCTGGATGAGCGTCTGGATCACGAAGTTGAGGACCGAGTAGACGATGACGACGGCCCACAGGTCGCTCCACCCGCCGTCCAGCAGGGCCAGCAGGGCGGGGGGCAGGAGGCCGAGGACGAAGCCGATGTTGGGGATGTAGTTGGTGATGAACGCCAGCAGCCCCCACAGCAGCGGCAGCGGCACGCCGATGATCGCCAGGGCGATGGTGTCCCCCACCGCGACGAAGAAGCCGAACACGGTGCTGACCAGCAGGTAGCTGCGGGTGCCCCGCGCGAACAGCCCCATGGCGATGATCAGGTGCGGCCGCTCGGCGGCCACCAGCGCCAGCCGCCGGCCGAACCCGCCGGACTCGATGGCGAGGAAGACCAGCGCGGTCAGCAGCAGCAGCAGCGTGCTCGCGGCGTCGGTGAGGCTGGACAGCAGCCCGGTCGCCACGCCGACCAGCTGGCCGTAGTCGATCTGGTCGACCAGGTCGCTGATCTGGCCGGAGACCACGCCGGCGTCGTTGAGGTCCGCCTGGATCGAGGCCAGCAGGTCGTTGAACTCGGGCGCGTAGTCGGGGAGCAGGGCGGCGAGCTGGGCGACCGAGACGACCAGCAGCGCCACGAACGACAGCAGGACCCCCCACACCAGCAGCAGCAGCACCGTGGCGCTGGCCCACCGCGGCCAGCCGTGCCGCAGCAGCCAGCGCTGCACCGGCATCAGCGCGACGACGATGACCAGGGCCAGCAGCACCGGCGCGATCAGCCACGCCAGGGTCCGGACGCCGCTGAGCGCGATCGTCGCGGCGGCCCCGCCGACCAGCAGCACGAGCCAGCGCGGGATCCCGCCGCCGCGCCCGGCGTCCGGGACCGCCGGTGGGCCGGCCGCCGCGGCCTCCTCGGCGGGGGTCGCCACCGGCACGAGGGCCTCGACCGGGCTGGACTCGACGGCGCGCGCGTCCGCCGCCTCGGCCCGGCGTGCCTCGGCCGCGACCTCCGCCTCGGCGGAGGCGTCGGCGAGCTCGGCGGCGAGGGAGGACGCGGTCCCGCCGCGGCCTGTCCGCTCCCCCTCCGGCAGCTCGGGCTGGGCCACCATCTGTTCTCCGCTCTCCCCCGTGCGGCGCGGCGCGCCGCTGGCTCGGCGCACGGTGCGCCGCGGCCCCGCCCTCAGGGTGTCACGCCGGGGCCGCCGATCAGGGGTCGGTGGCCCCGGGCGGCACGCTCAGGTCGCGACGCGGTCGAGCAGGGCCAGCAGCCGGCGCCAGGCGTCGGCGGAGGCCTCGGCCCACTGGTCGGCGGCGCGGTCGAAGAAGGAGTGCGGCGCGCCGTCGTAGACCGCCGTCTCCACCTCGGCCCCGGCCGCGCGCATCCGCTCGGCGAGCGCGAGCTGGTCGGCCACGGGGGTGGCGGCGTCGTCGCCGGCGATGAGCATGAGCACGGGCAGCCGGGCGGAGCCGGCGGAGTCGCCGACCATCTGCGGCCGCCCGTAGAAGCCGGCGGTCGCGGCCAGCGGCAGGGCGCCCTCGGCCTGCCGCCAGGCGTTGCTGCCGCCGAAGCAGAAGCCCACGGTGACGACCGGGAGGTCGGGGCGGGTGCGCTCGCGCAGGTAGGCCACCGCCGCCGCGGTGTCGCCGTCGATCCCCTGCGCGGTGGTCTTCGGCATGTGCGTCTGCCAGTCGAAGTCCTGGTCGCGGATGCCCCGCCCGGCGCGGCCGGCGGTGCGGGCGAAGTAGTCGACGGCCACGGAGGGGAACCCGGCCTCGGCGAACCGCTCGGCCAGGGCCACGTAGTACGGGTGCAGGCCCCGGACGTCGGGCAGCACCACCACGCCGGCCCGCGCCTCCCCCGCCGGCGCGGCGAAGGCGGCGTCGAACTCCGTCCCGTCGGCGGAGGTCAGGGTGAGCAGCCCGCGCTCGGCGACCTCGCCGGCGTGCGGCGGGGCGGGCGGGCGGCTGTCGGCGTCGTGGCACATGACCCCTGCCTACCAGCCGCTCCCCGCCCGGGCAGCTCAGGTGTCGGCGGCCTCGTCGGCGGCGGCGGGGCGGCCGCCGAACACCCGCCCGGCGACCTCGCGGCGGGCGTCGGCCAGCCACCTGTGCTGGGCGTCGGCCTGGGCGACCAGCCGCTCGAGCAGCGCGCGGTCCAGCCGGGGCTCGACCGGCGCCAGCTCGAGCAGGGTCTCGAAGCCGGCCCGCTTGGCCAGCACCGCGGTGGCGATGAACTCGAACTCCACCAGGTCGCTGAGCGGGGACCGGGAGAGCAGCCGGCCGTTCAGCTTCGCCCGCGACAGCTTCTCCGCCACCCACGTGCCCAGCTGCTTGTACGAGCGCACGGGGATGCCGAGCTCCCCCGCCATCCGGATGTGCGCGGCCCGCTCCTCGCGCAGCTCGTCCAGCAGCTGCTCCAGCCGGGCCTCGTACGGGGAGCCGCTGTGCCGGGACAGCATCCGCGAGACCAGCTCCACCCCGCCGGTGGCCGCGGCCAGGTGGTCGTTGACGTAGACCCCCAGCAGGTCGGCGTTGCGGATGCCACCGGACGCGGCGGGCTCGGACACGGGACCTCCAGGCGGGCGACGGGCGTCGACCGGGCCATTCTCCCCGCCTGGTGATCACCCCGCTCGGCGGAACGGCGCCGGTCAGCCGGTCGGGGACGTCGTCGCCGGCGCGTCCGTGGCGCCGCCCGTGCCCGGGGGCGAGGAGGTCGACCCGGTCGGGTCGGCCTCGGGGGCGGAGGGGGTCGCCTGGCCGGTCGGCTCGGCGCCCGTGGGGGCCGGATCGCCCGTTCCGTCGTCGGCGGTCCCGTCGCCGGTGGGAGTGCCGGTGCCCCCGGCCGGCCCCGCCGAGGGGTCGGCACCGTCGGTGGGGGTCGCCGTCGCGCCGGCACCGTCGCCGGCGGGGGTGGGGTCCGCCGTGCCGTCCGGGGACCCGGTGTCCCCGGACGCCGGCGGGGAACCGGTCGGCCCCCGGACGATGTCGAGGACCCGCTGCTCGTACTCGGTCAGGCGGTCGCGGATCTCCGACAGCGGCACGCCCTCGATGGTGGCGGCGAAGGCGTGGAGCTCCTCCCACAGCGCAGCCAGCGCCGCCGTGCCCTCGGCGTCGAGCACCCCTGGCACGCTGACCACGAGCTGGGTGGCCAGGGCGTGGGTGACGCAGTCCAGGCAGGCGTAGTTCGCCGCGGTCGCGAGGTTCTCCGGGACGACGACGTCCACGGAGCCGACGACCAGGACGACCTGGAACGCGACGGCCACCGCGGTGCAGCCCCGGCAGCTGGCGTAGGCGTGGGCCTCGTTGCGGTTGACGACCTCGTCGCCGTCCGCCCAGACCAGCGCGAAGGACACGTCGTACCGGACGGCGCCGTCCTCGGTGACGACGGCCAGGGCCTGGTTGTCGCCCTCACCCGGCGGCAGCGGCCGGTCGAACGGGAAGACCCACGTGGGCGGCTCCACGCCGCCGGTCGCGCCCTCCCCCGCGTCGGCCGGCGTCCGGCCGGCGTCGCCGCCGGTCCCGTCGTCCGCGGCCCCGGTGCCCGCCGGCACGAGCACGAGGGCGGCGACCGGCGCGTCCGCGGTGGGCAGCGGCCCGGCGTCCTCGGGCCACAGGACGACGCTCGCCGCGGGGGCGAGCTCCGTCGTCCCGGCGGGCCCACCCCACGCCGCCGGGACGGCGTCGAGGACGGTGCCGCCCTCGTCCGCGCGCACCGGCCGGTAGCGGTCGCCGTCCGGCCACCAGGCCCAGCCCAGCCCGGCGACCAGCGCGGCGGCGACGACACCGGCCAGGGCGCGCCGCCCCGGCCGGCCCGCGGTCCGCCGCCACACCCCGGTGGCGATCCGCCGCACCAGCCGGGCGAGGACGTAGCCGATGCCGAGGACCGGGACGGCGAGGGCCACGACCGCCAGGCAGGAGGCGAGCACACCCAGCACGTCGCCGTCGGAGAACCGGGTCCCGAGGCCATCGGCCTCCTGCCGGACGGCGGCCCACGCCGTGGCGAGCACCCGCGGCAGCGCCAGGACCAGGAGCAGCAGGGAGACCGCCATGAGCGGCACGACGACCAGGATCCACGCGATCACGACCGCACGCGCCCACGGCTTCAGGGCGTCGGCCTCGGGGCGGCGCCACCGCCGGGGCAGCACGCCGGTGAGCACGGGCCCCATGCGCTGGTAGAGGTCGGGCACGCCGGTGACGTCGGCCAGCACGTGGTAGCCGTCGAAGCGCAGCAGGGGCGCCAGCTGGCGGATCACCTGGAGGACCTGGGTGACCACCACCAGCAACAGCGCGTCCCAGCCGGTTCCCCACCACACGGCCGTGACGGCCAGCACGACCAGGGCGTTGAAGTACAGCCCGCCGAGGTCGGTGCGCACCCGGCCCGCGCGGCCGAGGCGGTAGCTGTCGGTGACGTCGGTGTAGAAGGCCGGCCAGAACAGGTAGAAGCCGAAGCCCATCGCGCCCGGGGTGGCGCCGCCGTAGCGCGCGGCGGCGGCGTGCCCGAACTCGTGGAAGCCGGCCGAGAGCACGGTCAGGAGCACGACCGTGAGGAACAGCGCGGGCCGGTCGAACGCCTGGGCGGTGGCCGCGGCCAGGCCCTCCCGGAAGAGGACCCAGCCCGAGATCGCCACGAAGGCCAGCACGACCGGCACGACCAGCAGGGGCGTGAAGAGGGCGGCGAACGGAGCGGTCAGCCGCCGGGTCACCACCGGGTCGGTGACCACCCGGCGCCAGTGCAGCGCCAGCAGGGGGTCGGACCGGCGGACCTCCGGTTCCCGGCCGTCGGGGGTGCGCAGCAGTCCGAGCGGCCGCAGCGAGCGGTCCACGAGGGTCCGCACGTCCTCCGGCCGCACCAGCCGGCCGGAGGCGGCGCCCACCGCGGCGGCGAGCTCCTGCACCGTGCGGCGCCCGTCGACCTCGGCGAGCAGCAGGTGCAGCAGCGGGGTCAGCTGCAGCACCTGGCCGTCCCCGCGGCGGGCGAGCGCGGGCGGGCGCCGGTAGCCCGAGCCCGGGAGCTCGCCGAGCAGCTCGACGCCGGCGGCACGGACGAGCACCTCGCCGTCCGTGCCGGCCGGCGCGCCGCCGGGTCCCCCGGGCGTCGGGGTGGCGCTGGTGGTCACGACCGGCCGACCCGCGTCGTCACTGCTGGATGCCGGCCTGCTGGTCGGTGGTGGCCGTGGCGTCGGCGTCGATGGTCTGGTCGATGATCGCGTCCTGCTGCGCCACCGCGACCGCGTCGGACCCGACGGAGCCGATGTTCGCCGCCACCGCCGCGTCGATCGGCGCCGCGACGTTGGCGTTCGCCGCGACGGCGCCCGCGATCGGCGCGGCCAGCCCGAGGTCCGCGGCCACGTCGACGTCCACGTCGAGGAGGTTCCCGCTGAGGACGCTGCCCGCGTCGGGCACCTCGGTGCCGTCGCCGGGCAGCGGGACCGTCGTCCCCGTGCCGGCGCCCGCGTCGGTGCCGGTCTCGGTGCCGGTCTCGGTACCGGTGCCCGGTGCGGCGTCGGTGCCGCCCTGGTCGATGGTCGAGCCCTGCACGGAGGTCGCCGCGGCCTCGCCGGTGATGCCCTGGTCGATCAGGACGCCCTGGTCGGCGAGCGCCTGGGAGGTGGAGTCGGTGGAGAGCACGTTGGCGCCGACGGCCGCGTCGATCGGGGCGGCGACGTTGGCGTTCGCGGCGACGGCGAGATCGATCGGTGCGGCCGCGTCGAGGGCGATGTCCAGGTCGGCGTTCAGGTCGAGCAGGGAGATGACCTCCTTGTCCGGCAGCGCCGCCACCCCCTCGGCCGCCAGCTCCTCGGGCGACAGGGGCTGCAGGTGGTCGTGCTCGCTCACGGTCGTCCTCCTCCCCGGAACGGGCTCTCCGCTCCGTGCCTGGGGAGGCTAGGAGTGCCTCGTCAGGGCGGCCATCCGGGAGCCGGATCCCACCCGGCCGGGGGACGGCGGCCGTCAGCCCCCGGCGCGGGCGAGCAGGCGCGCCGCCGTCGGGCGCAGGTCGCTCTCCAGGTCCCAGCCGCACGCGGCCAGCCGCTGCCCGACCGCCTGGCGGCTGACGCCGAGCTCGGCGGCCGCGGCGGCCTGGGTGCGGCCCGCGGTGAGCAGGTCCACCGCGGCCCACGCGGCCGCGCTGCGCCGGGCGACCAGCGCGGCCAGGGCGGCGAGGACCGCCTGCGCGTCGGCCGCCTCGGCCGGCTGCGCGCCGCGCACCGCCACCCGGCCGGGCCGGCGCGCCGCCGCGGCCAGCGCGGCGGCGGCGAGGACGGCGGGACCCCCCGCGCGCCCCGGGCCGCGGCCCTCCGGGCCCGCGCCGACGCCGATCGGCCGCCGGGCGTGCCGCACCAGGCGCAGGACGGCGTCGACGGCGGCGGCCGGGTCGGTCAGCACGGCGGCGTCCTCACCCGCGACGCTGACCACGAACGGCACGCCCCCGAGCCTGGGGCAAGCCCTAGAGCTTGTCGAGGACCTCCGCCGGGAAGCCGCCCGTCGCGATCGGGCCCCAGCGGTCGACGGTGATCCGCAGCAGCGACTTGCCCTGCCGGGCCATCGCGGCCCGGTACTCGTCCCAGTCGGGGTGCTCGCCGCTGATCGAGCGGAAGTACTCGACGAGCGGCTCCAGCGCCTCGGGCAGGTCCAGCACCTCCGCCGTCCCGTCGACCTGCACCCACGGGCCGTCCCAGTCGTCGGAGAGGACGCACAGCGAGACGGCGGGGTCGCGGCGCGCGTTGGCCACCTTGGCCCGCTGCGGGTAGGTGGAGACGACGACGCGCCCCTCGGCGTCCACGCCGCAGGTGACCGGGGACAGCTGCGGGCCGCCCGCGGCCCGCCGGGTGAGCAGCACCGCCCGGTGCCGGGGGCGGAGGAAGTCGAGCAGGGCCGCGCGGTCGACGCGGTCGGCGGTGGCGGTCCGGGGCATGCAGGTCACGGTAGTGCGACGCCCCCGGCCGTCGCCCGGTGCGCCGACGGGGTCTGTGCTCCGATGGACCCCATGAGGCTGTTCTCGCGCCGACCGGCCGCGTCCCGCCCGCCGGCGGTCACCGACGTCCCCGGCGCCGCCACGTCCGCGCCGGCACCGTCGGAGGAGCGCGGCCCCAAGCTGCAGCGCGGGATCCGCACCCTGGCCATCGGCTCGGCCGAGCTGCTGCTGATCGCCCTGGCGATCTACGTGCTCGGGGAGATCCTCGGCCGGCTGTGGGTGATCCTGCTGCCGATCGTCCTCGGCCTGCTGATCACCACGGTGCTGTGGCCGCCGACCCGCTTCCTGCGCCGGCACGGGTGGCCGCCGGCGCTGGCCGCCTCGGTGGTGCTGCTGGCGGCCATCGGCGTGTTCGGCGGGATCATCGCGGTCATCGCCCCGCAGGTGGTGGACCAGGTCGAGGCCCTGGCCGACCAGGTCGGCAGCGGCCTGCAGGACGTCCAGGAGTGGCTGCAGGGCCCGCCGTTCAACATCGACGAGGACCAGATCGGCAACGCCGTCGACCAGGCGATCAACGAGCTGCAGTCGCGCGCCGGCGACATCGCCAGCTACGCCGCCACCGGGGCGACGGCCATCGGCAACGGGCTGATCAACCTCGTGCTGGCCCTGGTGCTGGTCTTCTTCTTCCTCAAGGACGGGCCGCGCTGGGTGCCGTGGCTGGCCGCGCAGACCGGCCGCCGGGCCGCCCCGCACGTCGCGGCCCTGTCGGACAAGGCGTGGTCGACGCTGTCGGAGTTCATCCGCCAGCAGGCCCTCGTCGGCTTCATCGACGCCTTCTTCATCGGCCTCGGGCTGTGGATCCTCGACGTCCCGCTGGTGCTGCCCCTGGCCGTCATCACGTTCTTCGCCGCGTTCATCCCGATCATCGGTGCGGTCGTGGCCGGCGCGTTCGCCGTCCTCATCGCGCTGGTCGACGAGGGCTTCACCGTCGCCCTCATCGTGCTGGGCATCGTGCTGCTGGTTCAGCAGATCGAGGGCAACGTGCTGCAGCCGATCATCCAGGGGCGCGGGTTCAACCTGCACGCCGCCGTGGTGATCCTCGCCGTCACCGCCGGCGGCAGCCTGGCCGGCATCACCGGGGCGTTCCTCGGCGTCCCCGTGGCCGCGCTCATCGCCGTCACCTACCGGTACGTCCGCGACCAGCTGGACGGCAAGTCGCCGGAGGTGACCGACGAGGGGTTGCGCACCCAGGTCACCGGCGACGGGAACGGCGCCCGGCTGGCGCCCGAGCCGGTGACACCGCCCGCGGACCGCGGTCCGGCGCCCGAGGAGGACGCGGACGCCTGACCCCCGCCGGGGGGACCATGGGAATGCCCCGCCCGCGCGGGGGTTGGCCGGAGTGCCGGGTACCCACACCCGGCGGATCGACGACGAGGAGGAGCTCACGTGGCGCTGCGACCGGAGGACCTCGTGGAGCTGCTCCCGGCCGCCGACCCGTTCCTGCACCGGGAGAGCGAGCTGGCCCAGCACGCCGACCCGGCGGCGGGCCGGCGCGGCCTGGTGCTCGTGCACGACCTGGCCGGGGACTTCGACGCCGCCCGGTCCGGGGCGCTGGCCGGCGCGCACCTGCTGGCCAGCCTGCCGCACGAGGTGGTGGCCCGCTTCGACGCCGACGCCCTGGTCGACTACCGGGCGCACCGGCCGCGGATGACCTTCACCGGCGACAGCTACGCCGACGTGACGCTGCCGGAGATCGTGCTGTACGCGCTGGAGGACGACGCCGGCGAGCCGTTCCTGCTGCTGCACGGCGCCGAGCCCGACTTCGCGTGGGAGCGGTTCGTCGCCGCGGTCCGCGGGCTGGTCGAGCGGCTGGGCGTGACGTCGGTGGTGGCGCTGCACGCGATCCCGATGCCGGTGCCGCACACCCGCCCGGTGACGCTGACCGCGCACGCCACGCGGCGCCAGCTGATCGAGAGCTACCCGGTCTACTGGGGCCAGGTGCGGATCCCCGGCAGCCTCGGCGCCCTGCTGGAGCTGCGGATGGGCGAGGCCGGGGTGGACGCCTACGGCGTCGCCGCGCACGTGCCGCACTACCTGGCGCAGGCGACCTACCCGGCCGCGTCGCTGACGCTGGTGGAGCACCTGGCCCGGCTGACCGGGCTGCACCTGCCCACCGAGACGCTGCGCGAGGCGGCCGAGGCCAACCGCACCGAGGTCGACGAGCAGATCGCGCGGTCGCCGGAGAACACCGCCGTGGTCGCGGCGCTGGAGCAGCAGTACGACGAGTTCACCGCCGCGCACGGCGACACCGGGCTGCTCGGCTCGCGCGGCGAGGTGCCCAGCGGCGAGGAGATCGCCGACGAGTTCGAGCGGTTCCTCGCCGAGCAGGAGAAGCGTCGCGGGGAGTGATGGCCCCGTTGCAGGGCCCGCGCCGAGCGTGCAAGGCGTGGGGGGGCAGCGGGGTCCTTCGTCAGGCGAAGACGATGGTCCGGTCGCCCTCGACGATGACCCGGTCCTCGACGTGCCAGGTCACGGCCTGGGCGAGCACCTGGCGCTCGACGTAGCGGCCCACCCGGCGCATGTCGGCGACGGTGGCGCGGTGGTCGACGCGGGCGACCTCCTGCTCGATGATCGGGCCGGCGTCGAGCTCCGCGGTCACGTAGTGCGCGGTCGCCCCGATCAGCTTCACGCCGCGGTCGTGCGCCGCCTGGTACGGGTTCGCGCCGACGAACGCCGGCAGGAAGCTGTGGTGGATGTTGATCAGCCGCTCCGGGAAGCGGCCGCAGAAGTCGGCCGAGACGATCTGCATGTACCGGGCGAGCACCACCAGGTCGGCGTCGCCGACGATCTCCAGGGCGCGGGCCTCGGCCTCGGCCTTGGTCCCCGGCGTGACCGGGACGTGGTGGAAGGGGATCCCGGCCGCGGCCGCCACCGGCTCGAGGTCGGGGTGGTTGGAGACGACGGCGGTGATGTCGGCGCGCAGGTCACCGGCGCGGACCCGGTAGATCAGCTCCTGCAGCACGTGGTCGGTCTTGCTGACGAACACCGCGATGGAGGGCCGGGCGCTGGCCTCGGTGAGCCGCCAGGTCATCTGCCACTGCCGGGCCAGCAGGTCCAGCGCGCCCTCGAGCTGCGGCCGGCGCTCGGCCAGGTCCGCGAGGACGAACTCCAGGCGGAGGGTGAAGGTGCCGCCGGTCGGGTCGGACGAGTGCTGCTGGGAGTCCGTGATGTTGGCGCCGACGTCGGCCAGCAGGCGGGACAGGACGGCGACGATGCCGGGCCGGTCGGGACAGCGGACCACGAGGCGGCCCGCGTCGGCTGAGGCGGGGTCGGCGGGAGCGGCAGGCAGCACGGTGCCCGATCCTCCCCCATCGCCGCGGCCGCGGACCGGTGCGGCACGGGCGGGGCACCCCCAGGGGTGAGGCCTAGGCGGCGGGCAGCCGGGCGCGGGTGCGGTCGGCGACGTCGAACAGGTCCCCGTAGTCCTCCACCCGGTGCAGCACCTCCTCGGTGCGGAAGCGCAGCAGCCCGGGGTCGGCGCCCTCGTTGACCGCGTCGACCTCGTCCCAGCCGATCGGGGTGGAGACCGTCGCGTCCGGACGGGCGCGCAGCGAGTACGGCGCCACCGTGGTCTTGGCCGGGTTGTTCTGGCTCCAGTCGATGAGCACCTTGCCGGGGCGCAGCACCTTCTCCATCCGCCACACGACCTGGTCCGGCGTCTCGGCGGACAGCTGCTGCGCCAGCGCCTTCGCGTACCGGCTGGGGTGGTCGCGGTCGGTGACCCGGATCGGGGCGTACACCTGCATGCCCTTGGACCCGGAGGTCTTGACCACCGGGTCGAGGCCGTCGGCGACCAGCCGCCGCCGCAGCCGCTCGGCCAGCCGGCAGCACTCCCGGATGCCGGTCTCCGGCCCCGGGTCCAGGTCGAGCACCAGCAGGTCGGGCAGCGTCGGCTGCAGCCTGCTGCCGATCTGCCACTGCGGCACGTGCAGCTCGAGCGCGGCCAGGTTGGCCGCCCACGCGAGGTCGGCGACGGTCTCCAGCACGACCATGTCCAGCGTCTCCCGCCCCCGGCTGCTGCCGGGGCTGGGGATCGTCACCCGCCGGACCCAGTCCGGGGCGTGCCGGGCGCTGTTCTTCTCGAAGAACGCCTGCCCCTCCACGCCGTCGGGCCAGCGGGTGAAGGTCACCGGCCGCCCGGACAGGTGCGGCAGCAGGACCGGGGCGACCCGGACGTAGTAGTCGATGACCTGGGCCTTGGTGAACGACACCTCCGGGAAGAGCACCTTCTCGAGGTTGGAGACCTCCAGCTGGCGCCCGTCGACCCGCACCCGCTGACGGCTCACGGCTGCCACTCCTCGGTCACCTCCTCCGGGTCCAGGTCGTCGCGCAGCCCCCGCCACGACGGGTGGCGCATCCGCCCGTCGGCGGTCCAGCCGGCGAAGGCGACCTCGCCGACCAGCTCGGGCTCGACCCAGCGCGCGTCCCGGGTGACCTCCCGGGGCAGCGCGTCGGCGAACGGGGAGCCGGCCCGCGCGGTGAGCAGGGGGTCCAGTTCCCGCAGGGCGGCGTCGGTGAACCCCGTGCCCACGTGCCCGGCGTAGACCAGCCGGCCGGCGTCGTCGTGCACGCCGACGAGCAGCGAGCCGACCCCGCCGGCCCGCCGGCCCTGCCCGGGCCGCCAGCCGCCGACGACGACGCTCTGCATCCGCAGGTGCTTGACCTTGCGCCACTCCGGCGCCCGGGCCCCCGGCCGGTAGGGGCTGTCCAGCCGCTTGGCGACGACGCCCTCCAGGCCGTTCTCCCGGCTCGCGGCGTGCACGTCGGCGCCGCCGCCGCGGAACCACGGGGTGGCGACCCACCGCTCCCCCGACGGTGCGAGCGCGTCGAGCCGGACCCGGCGCTCGGCGTAGGGCAGTCCGGTGAGGTCCTCGCCGTCGAGCGCCAGCAGGTCGAACACCAGGTAGGTCACCGGCGCGGCCGCCGCCATCCGGCGCACCTCCGGCCCGGTGCGGTGCATCCGCCCCTGCAGGGCCCCGAAGTCCGGGCGCCCGAGGGCGTCCATCGCCACGATCTCGCCGTCCACCACGGCCTCGTGCCCGGCCAGCGCGGCGGGCGGCCGGGTCACCTCGGGGTAGCGGACGGTGATGTCGGTGCGGCTGCGCGCCCACAGGCCCACCCGGCCGTCGCGGACCAGCGCGACGGCCCGGACGCCGTCCCACTTGAACTCGTAGCCCCAGCGGTCGTCCTCCGCGGCCGGCGGCAGCTCGCCGGGCGTGGCGAGCATCGGCGCGGGGACGGGCGGCGGTTCGGGGCGGGCCACCTCAGGCGCTGCGGCGGGCCCGCTTGGCCGGGGCCTTCTCGGCCGCCGTCGTCTTCTTCGCGGCCGTCGTCTTCTTCGCCGCGGTGGTCTTCTCCGCCGCGGTGGTCTTCTCCGCGGCGGTCGCCTTCTCCGCCGCCGTCGCCTTCGCGGCCGGCGCCTTCCTGGTGGTCCGCTTCGCCGGCGCCTCGTCGGCGCCCTCGGCGTCCGCGTCGGCGGCCTTGCGCGGCGCCGTGGCCTTCTTCGCCGGGGCGCGCTTCGCCGGGGCGGCGTCCGCGTCGTCGGCGGCGCCGCCGCGGGCCTTCTCCACGCTGCGGCGCAGCGCGCTCATCAGGTCGACCACCGCGGCGCCCGGGTCGGCGGTCTCGGGCACCGGCTGCACCTCGCCGCCGGTCTGCTTGGCCTCCAGCAGCGCCGTCATGGCCTCGCGGTAGTCGTCGGTGAACTCGTTCGGGTCGAACTCGCCGGACATCGAGGAGATCAGCGCCTCGGCCATCTGCAGCTCCTGCGGCCGGACGGCGACGTCCTCGTCCAGGAACGCGAAGTCGGGACGGCGGATCTCGTCGGGCCAGCGCATGGTGTGCAGGACCAGCACGTCGTCGCGCACCCGCAGCGCGGCCAGCGACTCCCGCTGCCGGAGCGCGATCTTGGTGATGGCGACCTGCCCGGCGTTGACCAGGGCGTCGCGCAGCAGCACGTAGGGGCGGACGGCGGGCCCGTCGGGCTCGAGGTAGTAGGTCTTCTCGAAGTGGATCGGGTCGATCTCCTCCTGGTCGACGAACTGCAGGACGTCGATCTCCCGCCGCGTGGACAGCGGCAGTTCCTCGAAGTCCTCGTCGGTCAGGATCACCAGCTGGCCGTCGGGCAGCTCGTAGCCCTTGGCGATGTCGGCGTACTCGACCTCCTCGCCGTCGATCGAGCAGACCCGCTTGTACTTGATCCGGCCGCCGTCGGGTGCGTGCACCTGGTGGAAGCGGATGTCCTTGTCCTCGGTCGCGGAGTACAGCTTCACGCCGATGCTGACCAGCCCGAAGGAGACCGCACCCCGCCAGATCGACCTCGGCACGCCCGCCTCCTCCCGCCCCCCACGACACCCGAAACCGCAGCCTAGGCCGGGTGCGGCCGCTCCGGCAGGTCGACGACGGCGCTCCTCCCCCGCGCGGGGGACGCCGGCTCAGTCCACGCCCTGCGGCTCCTCGCGCGGCGCCGGCTCCAGCCCGCCGTTCTGGATCGCGTCGTAGACGAACTGCAGGACGTCGGAGGAGGCCACCAGCGTCATCGTCAGCGCGGCCAGCCGGGTGGCCTTCGGCGCGGTGGCGTAGCCGAACACCAGCCCGGTCGCGACCCACTGGGCCAGGCAGAAGGGGCAGGTCAGCAGCTCCCCGACCGCGTGCTTGACCCCGCCGTGCTCGCGCACCTCCTCGGCGACCTCGGCGTGCCCGGAGGGCCCCTGGAACGCCGTGAACGGCGCGCGCAGCGGCGCGGTGACCGGGTCCTTGGCGATCCGGCGGGCCAGGCGGAAGGTCGCGACCGCGAGCAGGGCGGCGTCGCCGGGCGGGATCCGGTCGGGCAGCTCGCGCCCCGACGCCCGCACCGCCGCCGCCCCGGCGGACACCAGGCCCAGGTACACGCCCATCGCCCCGAGGTCGCCGGCCAGCGGCCGCGGCTCGCCCTGGGTGTACTCGCGCCGCTGGGTCCGAGCCCAGCGCAGGAAGGGGGCGGTCGCCCGCTGCACCTCGTCGCCGATCGCCATGGCGTCGCCGCTACCCCCGCGGCCGCTGCCCGACCCATCCGATCGGCGGACACCGCCGCCCGCATGGTCTCGGGAGGGGCGGGTAGGCGGGGAGGGACCGCGGCCGGACGACGGCCGCCGACGGATCGGCAGCGCGGGACCGCGCGCGCAGGAGGAGGCACCACCCCATGACCACGCCCGAGGGCCAGACCGCCCGCGACGTCCACCCCGAGGACGAGGGCATCCCCGAGGTCTCCCAGGACGACTCGCCCACCCAGACCTGGAACGAGGACCCGGAGTTCGCCCCGCTGCCCGGCGAGCGCCCCGGCGCCTCCACCGACTTCGGGACGACGGCGTTCGAGCAGTCGCAGGGCGAGTCCCTCTCCGGCCGCCTGGACCGGGAGGAGCCCGACGTCCAGCCCGGCGTCCGCGCCGCCGAGGACCCGCAGCGGGCCGGCATGCAGCTGGAGCAGGACACCTCGACGTCGCCGTTCTCGGACTCCGGCACCAACACCACGGCCGACGACGTCGAGGCCACCGCGGACGCGCCCGCCGGCGGGGAGGGGCCGGAGGAGGCGGCGATGCACGTCACCGACGGCTGAGGCCGGAGACCTCCCGCGGGCGAGCGCCGGGTGCGCCGTCCGCGCGGTGGGTTGGCGGGGGCCGATCCGGGTGTCTACGTTGTAAGCGCGGTTCAACAGGCAGCCGCGCACCCGTGCCGGGGGTGACCCCGGCAGGGACACCGTCCGACCGGGCGTGTGCCCGGGGGCGCCGACACCGACGCCCCGCACGGCGGTAGATTGACCCCGCGGTCGTGCCGCCGGGCACTGCCGTTGAGAGGAGCTCGTCCGTGACCACACCCGACCTGCCCGCCGAGGGGCAGCCCGACGTGCCGAACGAGGGCACGGAGGCCCCCTTCGACGACGTGATCACGCTCTCCACCACCACCGGTGAGGACGGCGTCGTCACGGTGACGGTCGTCGGCGAAGTGGACACGTTCACCGCGCCGGTCCTCCGCTCGTCCCTGGACACCCAGCTCGAGCAGCAGCCGCGCGAACTCGTGATCGACCTCTCCGGCGTCCAGTTCCTCGGCTCGGCCGGCCTGGCCGTGCTCGTGGAGACGCAGAAGTCGGCGCGCAGCCGCGACGTCGAGCTCCGGCTCGTCGCCACCACCCGTGCGGTCACCCGGCCGCTGGAGGTGACCGGTCTGATCGACCTGTTCACCATCGTGGACGGCAGCGCCCGCTGAAGAAGGACCCCCTGCCCCCCACCGCTCGCTAGCTCGCGGCGGGCCCCTGCAGGGGGCCACCGACAGACGACGAGGCCCCGCTCCGGCGGGGCCTCGTCGTGTGTCCGGCCCCCGCCACGATCAGCTCACCTGATCGTGGAGCGTCCTCCCTCACGGTGCACGGTGAGGGAGGACACCGCACGATCAGGTCACCTGATCCCGGCCCCGCCGGGTCAGGCGTGCAGCAGTTGGCAGACCGCGGCCTCCAGCGCCCGCTGCGCCTCGCGGTCGTCGTCGGCGGACGCCGCCTCCTCCAGCGCCGGCGCGATCGTCTCGCCGTGCTCGAACCGGTCGACCACCCGCGGGTCGACGTAGCTGGCCTTGCAGACCGCGGGCGTGTTGCCCAGCTGCTCGGAGACCTCCTTGTAGGCGGCGCTGACCACCTTCTTGCGCGCCGTCCTCGACGCCGGCGGCGGCACCTCGGCCAGCCGGGCGGCCATGAGCACGGTGGCGTTCCACGTGCGGAAGTCCTTGGCGGTCAGCTCGGCGCCGCTGACCTCCTTGAGGTAGGCGTTGATCTCCGTGCTCGTGACGTCGCGCCAGCCGCCGTCGTCGAGCTGGTAGGCCAGCAACTCCTCGCCGGTGCCCTCGGGCCGCTCGAGCAGCTGCCGGACGACCGTCGCGGTGGGCCGGTCGGTGACCTCGACCTCCCGCTCGATGCCGCCCTTGGCGGTGTAGGCGAAGTAGGTGTTCTCCCCGCGCACCCGCACGTGCTCGCGGCGCAGGGTGGCCAGGCCGTAGGTGCCGTTCTCGTCGGCGTACTGCTCGCTGCCGACGCGGAAGGCCGCGAGGTCCAGCAGCCGGATCGCGCAGGCCAGCACCCGCTCCCGGTTGAGCCCGCGGGTCCGCAGCGCGGCGGCGATCTCGTCGCGCACGTCGGGCAACTGGTGGGCGATCTCCAGGACCCGCTCGTGCTTCTCCGCGTCCCGCCGGGCCCGCCACTCGTCGTGGTAGCGGTACTGGCGGCGGCCGGCGGCGTCCATGCCGGTGGCCTGGATGTGGCCGTTGGGCCACGGGCAGATCCACACGTCCTTCCAGGCGGGCGGGATCGCCAGCGCCCGGATCCGGTCCAGCCGGTCGTCCTTGATCAGGACGCCGTCCTCGTCGTAGTAGGCGAACCCCCGCCCGGCGCGCCGGCGCCGCCACCCGGAGCCGTGCACGTCGCTGCGCCGCAGTCTCACCCCCAGTTGATGTGCCGCGATCCGGTTGTCCAAACCGGAACGGCGCCGGTTCCCCCGGTCAGCGGACGTCGACCAGCCCCACGAGGCCGCTGATCTCCAGGACGTGCCGGGTGACCCCGCCGGCGGGCGCGTGCACGGCCAGGCGCCAGCCCGCCTCCCGCGCGATCCGGGCGACGGCCAGGACCACCCGGACCGCGGCGCTGCTGAACAGCGTCACGCCGGTCAGGTCCAGCTCGATCGGCGCCGTGCCGCCGTGGCTGGCCTCGAGCAGCCGGATCCGCAGCTGCTCGGCGGTGAGCATGTCCAGCTCGCCCTCCACCCGGACCACGGCCCGCTCGCCGGAGCGGTCGACCACCACGGCCGCCGAGGTCCCCGGGGGCAGGTGCGGGGCGTCGTCGTCGGGCCCGTGGCGCAGGCGCACCCGGAGGGTCACCGTCGTCCCGTGCTCGCCCTGCAGGACCACCCCGTCGACGAGCTGCCGCATGATCAGCAGCCCGCGGCCGCGGCTGCCGGGGTCGCGGTCCGGCGTGCGCCAGGTGCCCTCGTCCCGGACGGTGACGGTGAGGACGCCGTCGAGGTCGACGGTGGCCGTCACGTGCATGGGGCCGGGCTCGCTGTCCCGGTAGGCGTGCTCGGCGGCGTTGGCCGCCGCCTCCCCCACCGCGACCATGACGCCCACCCGGTCCTGCTCGCCCATGCCGAGCCGGTCCAGCCAGGCGCCGAGCCGGCGGCGGACCGCGGGCAGCGACGACGGCACGGCCGGCAGGTCCAGCCGCAGCGGCGCCGGCGCGTCGGCCAGCCGGTGGGCGACGAGCACGGCCACGTCGTCGGGCCGGCCGACCGGCGCCGGCAGCCGCGCGGCGACGGCCGCGGCCAGGTCGGCGGTGTCGGCCTCCTCGCTGCGCGCCACCACCGCGCGGGCCACCTCGGCGAGGTGGCTGAGCCCCTGGGTGGGCGGGGAGCCGGCGGCGGCCACCGCGCCGTCGGAGAAGAGGACGACGGTGGCCCCCTTCTCCAGCACGGCGTGCGAGACCTCGGTCCGCGTGCCGGGCACGGTGCCCAGCGGCGGGCGCGCGACCAGCGGCAGGTAGGAGGTGCTGCCGTCGGCGCCGACGACCAGCGGCGCCGGGTGCCCGGCGGCGGCGTAGGACAGCCGGCCGGAGCCGGACTCCAGGACGGCGTAGAAGACCGACGCGCCCTCCACGTCGTCCATCTGCGCGGCGAACTCGTCGAGGGCGGTGACCACCGCACCCGGCCACGGGTCGCGCATGGCGATCGAGCGCATCGCGCCGCGCAACCGGCTCATCGCGCCGGCCGCCGGGACACCCGACCCCACGGCGTCCCCGATGACCAGGGCGAGCCGGCCGGCCCCGAGCGGGACGGCGTCGTACCAGTCCCCGCCCGCCGCGCCGACGGACGTTGCCCGCTCGTAGCTGCCCGACACGCGGATGTCGGGCAGCAGCGGCAGGGACGGGGGCAGCAGCGCCGACTGCACCTGCTCGACGACGTCCCCGCGCGGGTCGTCGGACGAGCCGTCGCCGCCGGCCTCCAGGACGAGCAGGACGCCGGCCCCCCCGGCCACGGTGAGCGGCTGGACGACCAGCGTGGCCGGCGCGCCGTCGGCGCCGAGCAGGCCGGTGACGGCCTCCGTGCGGCCCGTCCGCAGCGCCTCGGCGGCCAGCTCGGTCACCGGCCGGCCGGCCACCAGGGGCAGGTGCGCGCCGTCGGGGCCGAGCTCCCGGGCGCGGGCGTTGGCCCAGACCGGCGACAGGTCGGCGCCGGCCAGGCAGACGATAGCGGCGGGGGCGTGCTCCAGGGCCGCCACGAGCGTGGCCTGGCCGCTCTCGTCGGCGGGCACGGTGTCCGGCGAACGGGCGCCCTCGGTGGTGTCCATCTTCGGCCAGTGGACACCAGCCCCCAGGCTCCGGCAACCGCGCCGGCGGGGGTTTGGCGGCCCCCGTCCGCCGGGTATCACGGGCCGTCGGCGCCGCGACCGGAGCCGCCCGGGCACCGCGGCCCGGCGCGGGCTTCGGGCAGGATGGTGCGCCGGGGCCGGTGCCGCCGAGGTGCCCGGCCCGGACGAGGGATCGAGGAGAGACGACGCATGGTGGATCGCAGGGGTGCCGTCGGGCAGGACGGGCGGCGAGCCGAACGGCTGGAACTGCGGGTGCCCACCACACCGACCCAGCTGCCCGCGGTGCGGGCCATGGCCGGTGACCTGGCCATCCGGATGGACTACGACCTGGACTCCGTCGAGGACCTGCGCCTGGCCGTCGACGAGGCGTGCGCCACGCTGGCCGCGATCGGCGCGCCGGACGAGCCGCTGACCGTGGTGTTCGAGACGACGCGCAGCGGCCTGCACATCGACGCGTGGGTGCCGACCGCCGACGGGACCGACGTGCCCCGCGACGGCTTCGGCTGGGCGGTGCTGCAGACCCTGGTCGACGACGTCGACGCCCGGCCGGCCACCCAGGCCGACGTACCCGGCGGCGACGGCACGGCCACCGCGGTCGCCGTCATCTCGGTGGACAAGTACCTGCCGGGCCAGCACCCGAGCTCCGTGGGCGGCTCGGACCGGAACGTCTCGGTCGCGCGGTGACCCCGGGGGCCGCCACCGAACAGACCGCCGAGGAGGAGACCCTGCGCGGCGATGAGACCGTCCCCCCGAACGACCCGGATGCCGACGAGGTGATCGACGCCGCCGAGGAGAGCGAGCAGGCCGACGCCGTCGAGGAGGACGACGCCGACGCCGAGGAGGACACCGCGGCCGTGCCGGCGCCCCGCGGGGAGGCCGAGGACGCCGCCCCCGTGTCGGACAACCGGCGCCGCGCCGAGCGGACCGCGCCGCTGTTCGCCGAGCTGGCCACGCTGGACAAGGACGACCCCCGCCGCGAGCGGCTGCGGGAGATCCTGGTCGAGGAGCACCTGCCGCTGGTGCGGCACTTCGCCCGCCGGTTCAGCAACCGCGGCGAGCCGTTCGACGACCTGCTCCAGGTGGGCACGCTCGGCCTGATCGCCGCGATCGACCGGTTCGACCCGACGCGCGGGGTGGAGTTCCTCTCCTTCGCCGTCCCGACGATCACCGGGGAGATCAAGCGGCACTTCCGCGACCAGGGCTGGTCGGTGCGGGTGCCGCGGCGGCTGCAGGAGCTGCACCTGTCGCTGAACTCGGCCGTCGGGGAGCTCGCCCAGAAGAACGGGCGGGCGCCGACCCCCAGCGAGCTGGCCGAGCACCTGGGCATCCCGCGGGAGGAGGTCCTCGAGGGCCTCGCCGTCGCCAACGCCTACCGCAGCAGCTCGCTCGACGAGCGGCTGTCCGGCGAGGACGACTCCCCCACCCTCGCCGCGACCCTGGGCGAGGAGGACGCCGCGCTCGAGGGCGTGGAGTACCGGGAGTCGCTGCAGCCGCTGCTGGCCACGATCCCCGCCCGCGAGCGGCGCATCCTGATCCTGCGGTTCTTCGGCAACATGACCCAGTCGCAGATCGCCGCCGACATCGGCATCTCGCAGATGCACGTGTCGCGGCTGCTCAGCCAGACGCTGGCCAAGCTCCGCGAGGGCCTGCTCAAGGACTGAGTCACCGTCGGCCTCCCGGCCGACACCGCGGCCAGGAGCCGTCCCCGACCGGCGTGGAGCCCCGCCCCGTGGACCGGTCGGGGACCCTCCGGGTCCCGCGACCGGTCCACGGTGGGACTACTGCTGCGGAGGCGCGGGCGGCTGCTGCCCCGGCAGCGGCGGCATCGTCGGGGCCTCCTCAGCGGCGGCGTGCGCCATGGAGTCCGTCGGCGGCATCGTCGGCGAGGGGACGGCCGGCACCGTGTCGGCCAGCTCGGTCATGTGGATCTGCGCCTCGGGCTGCTCGGCGGCCGGCGGGAGCTGCGACTCGAACCAGTCGCTGGTGTCCATCTCCCGCGCCGGCCCCGACGTGCCGTTCGACGGTCCGACGTCCATCCACGAGCGGGCGTCGCCGTCCGCGCCGCCCATCCGGGCCAGCCCCTCCAGCGCCTTGCTGAACTCGCTGGGGACGATCCACATCTTGTTCGCGTCGCCCTGGGCGATCTGCGGCAGCGTCTGCAGGTACTGGTAGGCCAGCAGCCCCTGGTCGGGCTTGCCGTCGTGGATGGCCTGGAACACCGTCTCGATCGACTTGGCCTGGCCCTGCGCCTGCAGGTACAGCGCCGCCCGCTCGCCCTCGGCCCGCAGGATGCGGCTCTGCCGCTCCGCCTCGGCCTCGAGGATCGCGGCCTGCTTCTTGCCCTCCGCCGACAGGATCGCGGCGGCCTTCTGGCCCTCGGCCGTGGTGATCTGCGACTGCCGCTGACCCTCGGCCTGCAGGATGATCGCGCGCTTGTCGCGGTCGGCGCGCATCTGCTTCTCCATCGAGTCCTGGATGGACGGCGGCGGGTCGATGGCCTTGATCTCCACGCGGGCGACCCGCAGCCCCCACGGCCCGGTGGTGCCGTCGAGCACCGAGCGCAGCTGGCTGTTGATGCCGTCGCGGCCGGTGAGCGCCCCCTCGAGGTTGAGCCCGCCGACGACGTTGCGCAGCGTCGTGGTGGTCAGCTGCTCCATGCCGGTGATGTAGTTCGCGATGCCGTACACGGCCAGCCGCGGGTCGGTGACCTGGAAGTAGACGACGGTGTCGATGCCCACCTGCAGGTTGTCGGCGGTGATCACCGGCTGCGGCGGGAACGAGATGACCTGCTCGCGCAGGTCGATGGTGGCGCGCACGCGGTCGATGAACGGCACCAGGATCGACAGGCCCGGCGACAGGGTGCGGCTGTAGCGGCCCAGCCGCTCGACGACCTTGGCCTGGGCCTGCGGCACGATCGTGACGCTCTTGGCGATCACGATCAGCGCCAGCAGCGCGACGACGACGACCGCGATGAGTGCGGGGGTCACGGGAGGGCTCCGTCCGTAGGTGTGGGGTGGGACTTCACTCGAGCTCCAGGGCGTCGCCGACGACGGCGGTCGCGCCGTCCACCTGGAGGATCCGCACGGTGGCGCCGACCGGGAAGCTCTCGCCGGCGTACTGCGTGCGCGCCGTCCACTCGTCGGCGCCGAGCAGGATGCGGCCGCCGTGGCCGTCGACGGCCTGCGAGACCCGGGCGGTGCGGCCGACCAGCGTGGCGACGCCGTCCAGCTGCTCGGGCGTGCGGTCGACCAGGTGCCGCTTGGCCAGCGGCCGGACCAGCGCCAGCAGGACGGCGGAGACGGCGACGAACGCGACGACCTGCCAGACGACGGCCCCGCCGAGCAGCGCCACGGTCATGCCGCCGAGCGCGCCGCCGGCGAACATCAGCAGCGTCAGGTCGAGGGTGGCCATCTCGCCGGCGGCGAAGAGCCCGGAGGCGATCAGCCAGAGCACCCAGGGATCCACGGGCTCACTCTGGCACCCGCCCCGCCGACCAGGAACGGGGACGGCGATGACGTCACACGACCGTAGTCGGAGGGGCGTCCCCCGGGCGACGTAGCCTCGCGGGCGTGCACGACCTCCCCGCCGGCCGGTTCGCCGCCTGGGCCACCGCCTGGCTGTCGGACCGCTGCTCCTTCGACGAGGCCCTCGACGCGCTGACCGGCGACACGGCGCACTCCGTCTCCGGGATGCCGGGCACCGCGGGCGCGGTGCCGCTGGGCGAGGCCCTGGCGTCCCTGCGCGGGCTGGGCGAGCGCCGGCTGCGCCTGGTGCTGCCGGTCGCCGGCGACGTCCGCGGCCTCCCCCGCGTGCCCGGCCTGGCCGAGGCGGCGCTGGAGGCCGGCTCGGCCGCGGTCGGCGACGCGGTCGCCCTGGTGCCACAGCCGCTGGGCGGGGAGATGGTCGCCTGGACGGCGTTCCCCCTGCCCCCGGCGCTGCTGACCCCGCCGCCGGTCGAGGGCCGGCTGCGGGCGGTGTCCGGCGAGCTGGACCTGGCCGTCGGCGACGCCGCCCGCACGCTCGTCGACCTCGACCTGGCCCGGTGGCACCCCGAGGTGCCGACGCTGCTGGCCGGGATGGCCCGGGCCGCGCAGGTGCCCGGCCTGCCGGCCGACACCGACCCGCTGGCGCTGTCGGTGCTGGCGCGGGCCCAGCGGCTGGCCCGGGTGCTCGACCTGGCGATGGCCGACGCCCCGGGTGGCGCGGTCACGACTAGCCAGGCCGCCGCGCGCGACGAGGCGCTGCGCCCGCTGGCCTCCGCCGTCCGGGCGGCACTGACCGCGGCCTACAACGCCGTCCCGCGATGACACCGTCGTCCTCCGGACGACACCGCGGGACGAGACCTGCCGGGGACGGCTGCCCACCCGAGGGGACCGGTCGCGGGGGCCCGGAGGGCCTCCCGACCGGGACATGGGCAACGGCTCGGGTCAGGTCGGGGACGGCTCCTGGCCGCGGGGTCGCCCGGTAGGGCGACGCTCGACATGGCAACAGGCCGCCGGGCAGTTGGTGCCCAGCCGCGGCGGGCCGCCGGCGCGGCGCTCCTGCAGCAGCTCGCGCACGGTCGCGACGAACGCCGGGTGTGTGCCGGCGGTCGCCGCCCGCACGAACGCCAGCCCGAGCCCGGCGGCGGTCTCCCGCGCCTCGTGGTCGAGGTCCCACACGACCTCGAGGTGGTCGCTGACGAACCCCACCGGGAGGAGGACGACCGCCCGCTCCCCCGCCGCGGCCAGCGTGCGCAGGTGGTCGTTGACGTCGGGCTCCAGCCAGGGCACCGACGGCGGGCCGCTGCGGCTCTGCCACACGAGGTCGAACGACCGCCCCGGGTCGACGGCGTCCACGACCGCGCGGGCCGCGGCGTGCAACTCGTCCTGGTAGGCGCCGCCGTCGGGACCGGCGACCGCCGCCATCGCGTCGGGGATCGAGTGCGCGGTGGCGACCAGCCGCGCGGTGCCGCGCACGTCGGCGGGCAGCTCGGCGAGCGCCGCGGCCAGCGCGTCGGCGTTGGCCCGCACGAAGCCGGGAGCGTCGAAGTAGTGCGGCAGCTTCTCCGCGGTGGGCGCCGCCCGGCCGAGCGCGGCGCGGGCCCGGGCGACGTCCTCGTGGTACTGCCGGCAGCCGGACGCCGAGGCGTAGGCGGAGGTGGCGAAGACGTACACGTGCTCGACGCCGTCCTCGGCCATCTGCCGCCAGGCGTCCTCGACGTAGGGCGCCCAGTTCCGGTTGCCCCAGTAGACCGGCAGGCCGACTCCGGCCGCGGCCAGGTCCGCCTCGACGGCGGCGATCAGCGCCCGGTTCTGGTCGTTGATCGGGCTCACGCCGCCGAAGTGGTGGTAGTGCTCGGCGACGGCCTCGAGCCGCTCGCGCGGGATGCCGCGGCCGCGGGTGACGTTCTCGAGGAACGGCATCACGTCGTCCGGGCCCTCGGGCCCGCCGAAGGAGAGCACGAGCAGCGCCTCCCGCCGGCCGGCGGGCGCGGGCGCGGCGGACGGCTCCGCGCCGCCGTTGTTGCGCACGGCCAGCGACGGGTCGTCGTCGGGGCGCTGGCCGGGGTGGAGGTCGACGTCGGTGGCGCGGGGCACGGGGAGGGTTCGCCTGCCGGGGCCCGGTCGGATGCGGGTCAGACGCCGACGGCGTGGAAGCCGCCGTCGACGTGCACGATCTCGCCGGTGGTGGCCGGGAACCAGTCCGACAGCAGCGCGACGACGGCCTTGCCGGCGGGCTCGGTGTCGGTCACCGACCAGCCCAGCGGCGCACGGCCCTCCCAGGCCTCCTCGAACTGCTTGCTGCCGGGGATGGACTTCATCGCCATGCTGCGCAGCGGCCCGGCCGCGACCAGGTTGACCCGCACGCCGTCGGGGCCCAGCTCCCGGGCGAGGTAGCGGGAGGTGGACTCCAGCGCGGCCTTGGCCGCGCCCATCCAGCCGTACACGGGCCAGGCCACCGACGCGTCGAAGGTCAGGCCGACCACCGACGCCTGCGCACCGAACAGCGGCCGGCAGGCCTGGGTCAGCGAGGCCAGGGACCAGGTCGACACCTGGAAGGCGGTGGCCGCGTGCTCCCAGGCCACCTCGGGAAAGCCGTCGCCCATCGCCTCCTGAGGGGCGAAGCCGATCGAGTGCACGACGCCGTCGAGCACCGCGTCGTCGCCGCCCAGGTGCTCGCGCAGCCGGTCGGCGAGCGTGGCGAGGTGCTCGGTGTCGGTGACGTCCAGCTCGACGACCGGCGGCTCCTGCGGCAGCCGTTTGGCGATCCGGCGGGACAGCGACAGCGCCCGGCCGAAGTTGGACAGGACGACGGTGGCGCCCTGCTCCTGGGCGATCCGCGCGGCCGCGAACGCGATCGACGCCTCGGTGAGCAGGCCGGTCACCAGGATCTTCTTCCCGGCCAGCAGGCCGGTCGCCGTCGTGTCCGTCATCAGTGCCCCATCCCCAGTCCGCCGTCGACCGGGACGACCGCCCCGGTGATGTAGCCGGCGTGCTCGCCGGCGAGAAAGGTGACGACCCCGGCGATCTCCTCGGCCGAGGCGTACCGCCCCAGCGGCACCTGGCCGAGGATCTCCTGCTGCCGCTTCTCGGGCAGCGCCGCGGTCATGTCGGTCTCGACGAAGCCCGGCGCCACCACGTTCGCGGTGATCCCGCGGCCGCCGAGCTCGCGGGCGATGGAGCGGGCCAGGCCGACCAGCCCGGACTTGCTCGCCGCGTAGTTCACCTGGCCGGCCGAGCCGAGCAGGCCGACCACCGAGGAGACGAACACCATCCGCCCGGCGCGGGCGCGCACCATCTTCGGGGTGGCCCGCTTGGCGACCCGGTAGGCGGCGGTGAGGTTGGCGTCCAGGACGTCGGTGAAGTCGTCCTCCTTCATCCGCATGAGCAGCCCGTCGCGGGTGATGCCGGCGTTGCTGACCAGGACCTCGACGGGCCCTTGGTGCTCCTCGACCTCGGTGAACGCCCGGTCGACGGCCTCGGTGTCGGTGACGTCGCACGTCACCCCGAACAGCCCGTCGGGGACGCCGCTGCCGCGGTGGGTCACCGCCACGGCGTCGCCCTGCGCGGCGAAGGCCCGGGCGATCGCCAGGCCGATCCCCCGGTTGCCGCCGGTCACCAGCACCGACCTGCTCACGTGCACTCCCTGCGCCGACGCTCCCCGTGCCGACTACCGAACCTAGTGCCCGGGCCGCGGGCGCACTCGGGGGCCGCCGGAGTCGGCCGGCCGCCACGCCCGGGTGACCGAGGCGCGGCAGGCGGCCGGGTCGTCGCCGGCCGCGGTCAACAGGGCCACCGCCGTCTCGATCGAGTGACCGGCCACCACGTCGTCGGGCAGGACGCCCTGCCCGACGAGGGAGAGCAGCCCGTGCCCGGCGAGCCACAGCCGGGTGGCCACGCCGGCCGGGTCCGCGTCCAGGCGCCCGTCGTCGCGGGCGCGGGTGACGGCGGCGACCAGGACGGCGAGGCCGCGGTCGGCACCCGCCGGGTCCTCCAGATCGGCCACGGCGTCGAACATCGCCCGGTAGAGGGCCGGGTGCTCCAGCGCGTTGGCGGCGTAGGCGACGCCGAGCGCGGCCACGTCGTGCACGGGGTCGTCGGTGCGTGGGACGTCGGCCAGGCGCGCGGCCAGCCGGGTGAAGCCCTCCTGCCGGACCGCCCGCCACAGCCCGGGCATGCCGCCGAAGTGGGTGTAGACGGCCATGGTGGACGCGCCGGTGCCCTCGACCAGCGAGCGCAGGGTGACCGGCTCGCGAGCGGCGAGCATGCGGGCGGCGCGCTCGACCAGCCGGCGGCGCACGTCGGGATCGGCGGTCCTCGGCACGGACTTGACGATACATGGCATTGCTATACAATGCTACGGCCCCACACCCGAGGAGGTCCCCATGTCCGTGGAACTGGTCAACCCGGCCGGCCTGCCCGTCCCCGACGTCTACGCCCAGGTCGCCGTCGCCCGCGGGTCCCGCACCGTCTACCTCGCCGGGCAGGTGGCCCGCACGGCCGACGGCGCGCCCGTCGGCGCCGACGACCTGGCCGCCCAGACCGAGCAGGCGTTCCTCAACGTCGCCACAGCGCTGGCGGGCGCGGGCGCGACGTTCGACGACGTCGCCAAGCTGACCGTCTACGTCGTCGACTGGGACCCGTCGAAGTCCGCCGCCTTCGGCGAGGGCGCCGGCAGGGCGGCCGCGCGGCTGGGCGTGGACCCGGTCAAGCCGGTGACGCTGATCGGGGTCAGCGCCCTGGGCGAGCCGGACCTGCTCGTGGAGATCGACGCGGTCGCCGTCTGCGACTGACGCGGCGGCACACTGGAGCGGTGAGCCTCTCCGACCTGCGCACGGCCCGCGGCGTCGTCCGGCTGCTGAACACCGGCGACGGCGGCGTGCTCTGCCTGGCCGGGGAGGTCGACGCCGCGGCGGTGACCGACTTCGTCCGCCGCTACGGCCGCGAGCCGGTCCGGGTGGCGGCGATCGACGCCGGGTCGGTCACCGGCCTGTCGCCGTCCGGGCTGGAGATCCTGCTCGACCACCTGGAGCTCGCCGAGCGCACGGGGCGCCCGGCGGCGCTGCGCCGGTCGGCGGTGGTGGCGCGGTCGCTGGCCGAGGCCGGCGGCGCGCCTCAGTCCGCGAGCGACGCGTTGTAGAGCTGCTTGCGCACCCACCCGGCAAGGCAGTGCAGCGCCGCGTGGCCCTCGGCCGAGGCGAAGCCCTGCTCGACGCGGATCGCATCCAGGAGGGCGGAGCTGTCGGCCGTCCCGGTGCGGGCGAAGCGCTCGAGCACCTGACCGGACGGCGTCGGGCTCCGCAGCATCCCCGCGATGCCCAGGGCGACGCGGTCGGAGACGGCGACGGTGACCGGTGCCCGCGCGACCGCACTGCGGGCGTCCAGGACCTCGGCGACCTCGCTGAGCACGGTGAGATCGCTGGCCGGGCCGGTGGCCCTGCAGTGGATGATCACGATCCCCCCTCGGAACGTTCGTACGGGTGCACGGAGGAGCATCGGCGCCGCCGGAGCGGAACTGCAACGGCCGGGAGGCCGGGACCGCTCGCAGGGGTGAGGCGCCGGCGTCAGCCCGGCGGGGCGGTCGCCGGGTCCAGCTCGACGGCGTACGAGGTGATCGCGGTGACCACGCCGCCGGCGAACTCGTGGACGTCGCAGGAGGAGACGACCGACACCTCGTCGCCGTCGGTGTAGCGGGTGACCGTGTCGACCGCCACCGCCGCGGCGTCGGCCACGACCAGGACCCGCAGCGGCTCCACGGTCGTGGTCGCCAGGGCGGCGAGGGTCGCCTCGCAGGCGTCGGCGACGCCCTGCCGGCCGCGGACGGGTGGGCCGCCGCCCACCGCCGTCCAGACGACGTCCTCCGCCAGGGCGGGGTAGGCGTCCCGGAACCGGTGCCGGGAGCAGGCCTCGGCGATGTCGCGCGGGGTGCTCATGCCAGGGAGACCGCCGGGGCGCCCGGGATCCATCGGTCGACCGGGACCCCCTGCTTTGGGCGGCGCGCGGGAGGTCCGTCCCGCGCGACAGTGGTCCGGCGAGCGATGCCCAGCAGCGAGCACCGGGGGTCAGGACCATGGCGGAGCAGTCCGGGACGGACGCCGGCACCGGGGGCCGCCGGTCCCCCGCCCGCCGGCAGCCCCGCCGGGCGTGGCAGCAGGCGCCGGCCCTGTGCCGCAGCGCGGCGGTGGTCGTGGCCGTCGCCGCGCTGACGGCGACCTCCCAGGCCAGCGGGGCCGGGACCACGGTGCCGGGCGCGTCGGCGGAGCAGCCCGGGCCGGTGTCGCGCGCGTACCCCGACCGGGCCGGCGACCTGGCGCCGGCGGCGTCCGCGTGGGCCTCCCCCTCGGCGGCCACCGCCGCCGCGGCGGGCACCTCGGCGGCCGGCGCCCCCGCCGGGTCGACAGCCGGGTCCGCGGCCGGGGGGATGCCGGTGGCCGCCTCCGCCCTCACCGCCAGCGGCATCCCGTCGGTCGCGCGGGAGGCCTACGACGCCGCCGCGGCCGCCGCACCCCCGGACTGCGGCATCACCTGGTCGCTGGTGGCCGCCATCGGCCGGGTCGAGTCCAACCACGGGCGCTTCGCGGGCGCCGTCCTGCAGACCGACGGCCGGTCGTCACCGCCCATCCGCGGGATCGCCCTGGACGGCACCCGCTCGGCCCTGATCCGCGACACCGACGGCGGCCGCCTCGACGGCGACACCCTCTACGACCGCGCCGTCGGCCCGATGCAGTTCATCCCGTCGACGTGGGCCTCCTACGGCGCCGACGGGGACGGCGACGGGACCGAGGACCCCTTCGACATCCACGACGCCGCCCTGGCCACCGCCCGGTACCTGTGCGCCGCGGGCCGCGACCTGACCACCGTCGACGGGCAGCGGCGTGCGGTGTTCGCCTACAACCACTCCGACGACTACGTGGCGACGGTGCTGACGCTCGCGGCCGAGTACGCCGGGACGCCGGTGCCCACCATCCCGACCGAGGCCGTGCCCCCGCCGTCGGTCCCGCCGGCCAACCCGGCCCCGCCGCCGGCGCTGGCCGCGGTCACCCCTCCCCCGGCGCCCGCGCCGGCCCCCGCCGCACCGCCGACGACGGCGCCCCCGGCCGGGACCACCCCGCCGCCGCCGCCGGCCGCGCCGACCGTGCCTCCGGCGACCACCCCGCCCCCGTCGACGGCTCCGGCGACGCCCTCGACGACCCCGCCGCCGTCGACGCCGACCACCCCACCCGCGACGACGCCGCCTCCCCCCTCGACGACCCCGCCTCCCTCGTCGACACCACCTCCCTCGACGACGCCGCCTCCTCCTCCGACGACGACGACGACGCCGCCACCGCCTCCCAGCCCGACACCGCCGCCGCCGCGCGCGCCTGCTCCCAGCACGCCGCCTCCCCCGACGACGCCGGCGCCCTCGCCCACCCCGACTCCCACGCCGACGGCCACGTCGGAGCCCGCCGCGACCTCGGCGGCGGCGACGACGGACGCACCGGCTCCGACGACCGAGCCCCCGCCCACCCCGACGCCGGCCGGGTAGCGGCCCTGGTGGGCGGGTCCGCGGTCGACCGGCCGCCGCGGGCGCGCGGCCCTAGGTTGGACCCGTGTTCTTCCTCTTCGGGTTCGGCACCAAGCAGCGGGACCTCGGACCCGGTGCGGTGCGCACCTGCCCGAACTGCGGCAACACCACCGCCTGGGCGCGGGTGCGGGAGGCGCGGCAGCTCACCGTCTTCTTCGTGCCCGTCGCCCGCTGGGGACGACGGGACCTCGAGATCTGCCCGGTCTGCGGCGTCGCCGCCGAGGTCTGAGCCCGCGGCCCGGGTCGTCCCACCACCCGCCCGCCACCCCGTGCACCGCACCGACCCCGGCCGGCGCACGGTCAACATCTGACGAAGCGGACCGGTTCGTCTCGTCCTCCTCGTCCTCGTGCGTGGGGTCGCCGTCCCCCTACGGTCGGTGACAGCACGAACGCGCACCGGCGGCGAACGCCGGCGCGACGCTCCCGACCGGCTCCCCGAGGAGAACCCGTGACCCTGCCCCAGCGCTCCCCCGCTCCGGCTCTCGCCCGCCAGGCCGCCCTGGCCCAGCGCCCCCTCCCGCGGCCCGCCGGCGCCCTCCCGCCGGTGCGTCCCGTCCCCGCCGGGCTGCGGCCGCAGCCGGGGGTCGCCCCGGCGGCCCAGCGCCCGGCGGTGGACCGGACCCCGCGGTTCCTCACCGTCGCCGAGGTCGCCGGGATCATGCGGGTCTCCAAGATGACCGTGTACCGCCTCGTGCACGGCGGCGAGCTGGCGGCGGTCCGCGTCGGCCGGTCGTTCCGGGTGCCCGAGCCGGCGGTCCGCGAGTACCTCGCCGAGGCGCGCACCGACGTCGCCTGAGGCCGGTCCCGCCCGCCCCCGCGGGACGGGTGTGACCGGTGGGGACCGTGTGGCGCGGCGCCGCCGCGGACCGGGCCGCCGGGCGCACCATCGGCCGGTGCCCGCCCGACCGGACGCCGTCGCCGCGCTCCCGACCGCCCCGGGGGTGTACCGCTTCCGGGACGGCGCCGGGCGCGTGCTCTACGTCGGCCGCGCCACCGACCTGCGCCGCCGGGTCAGCTCCTACTGGGGCGACCTGCGGGATCGGCGCCACCTGCGCCGCATGGTGCCGCGGGTCGCCGGCATCGAGGCCCTGGTCTGCGACTCCGCACACGAGGCCGCGTGGGCCGAGCGCAACCTGCTCGAGCGGTCGCTGCCCCCGTGGAACCGGGTCGTCGGCGGCGCGGAGGTGCCCGTCGTCATCCGGATGGACCCCTCGCCGGAGGCGCCGCGGCTCGACGTCGTCGACGAGCAGCGGCCGGCACCGGGGGTGCGGACCTTCGGCCCCTACCTCGGCGCCCGCCGGGCGCGGCTGGCGGTCTCCGGGCTCGGCCGCGTGTACCCGTTGGGCCACGCCGGTCCGGCCCGGTCCGCCGGGGCCAGGGAGCTGGCGCGGCTGCGCGGCGCGCAGGACGCCCCGGTGGCCCAGCTCGCCGCGGCCCTGACCTCCGTCCTCGAGCGGGAGCCGGCCGCGGTGGCGACCGCCCTGGCGGCGCTCACGCAGCGGCGGGACGCCGCGGCCCGGGCGCAGGCCTACGAGGCCGCGGCCCGGCTGCAGGAAGAGATCGAGGCGGTGCAGTGGGTGGTCGCGCCGCAGCGGGTCACGATGGCGGGGCCGGGCGCCGACCAGGACGTCACCGGCTGGGCCGGAGAGGTGCTCGTCCGGCTCGGCATCCGGGGCGGCCGGCTGCGCTCCTGGGAGCAGGAGACGTGCGCCGCCGCCGCGCCGGGCACCCGCGCGCCGCGCGGGTGGACGCCGTTCCTCCGCCGCAACGCCGAACTGGCCGCCCGGCTCGTCGCGCTGCCCGTCGGCTGAGCCGGGTCCCCGACGACGGCGGCCGGGGCAGCGGCCATGGCCGGACCGTCATGCGTGCCGTGCAGATCACCGAGTTCGGTGGCCCCGAGGTCCTCGACGTCGTCGACCTGCCCGACCCCGTACCCGGGGACGGGCAGCAGCTGTTCGACGTCTCCACCGTCGGCATCGACTACGCCGACACCCACCACCGGCAGTCGTCGAACTGGCATGAGCCAGGACGGCCACGTTCATGCGTCGTTTCACAGCGGCTTCCGGCCCCGCCGATTGCCCTGTCGGCGACCGCTGGCAGCGGCACGCTTCTGAGCATGGCTGGATGTCGAGATCGCGGTGGCGCTCGGCTCGTGTCGCCCTGACCCCGACCGGCTGCACGTATGCCGTCCGTCACCCTGCACGGCGTTCGGCCAGCACGCTCCATGGACCCGACGCGCTCGAAGTCCGTGATTCTGGGCTCCAGCCCGGATCGTCGGCGGCGTCGCGGACCGCCCGGCCAGCGGCCCGATGGGGCTGGCGAGCGACCGCCGGTCCGGTGTCTACGGTCCCCCGACCGCGAGCACAGCAGTTCCGCGCCGCGTACCGGGGGAACGAGCCGTGCGGACAACGGCCCAGGTCCGGCAGTTGGACGCGGCGGGGGTGCGCCGGGTCGCGCCGCCAGCCCGCCGGCAGGTCCTCGTCGACCTCGAGCGGCACGGGGATGGGTGGCGTGTGCTGCCGCCCGGCGTCGTAGAGGACGAAACGGGCGCCTTCCCGGGGCTGAGGCAGCGTCGGCATCGTCATGACGCACTCCCGGCGACATCCGACACCTGGGGCGAGCGCCCCCGGAGGGAGCAACCGTGGAGCAGTGGTCGCGTCGGTGGCATGCATTCGAACATACGTTCGACGTACGACGGTCGCCACCCCACGTCGCGCGCGAACCACACGCCCCGGTGCCGCGGGGCCTCGGGTGGCGGCGGCGTGGCCCGCTGTTCCGAGCACCCGGGGCCGGCACGGGGCAGCTGCGCATCCGCTTCGCTGCGACGTCGTGCAGGTCGGCGATGCGGTCATCGGCTCCCTCGCAGCGGGCAGGGCAAGCTGACCCCGTGCACCACATCGGGATCGACCTCGCCTGGGGGCTCAAACAACCCACCGGCCTGGCCGTGCTGGACGACGCCGGCCGGCTGGTGCACGTCGGCGCCGTGCGCACCGATGAGCAGATCGAGGCCGCGCTGGCCCCGTTCACCGCCGGCCCGTGCATCGTGGCGATCGACGCCCCGCTGGTGGTCACCAACGCCACCGGGAACCGGGCCGCCGAGCGGGCGCTCAACGCCGATTTCGCGAAGTTCCAGGCTGGGGCCCACCCGACGAACACCGGCAAGCCCGAGTTCACCGATGGTGACACCCGCGGCGGGCGGATCGGCCGGCGCTTCGGGCTGGACCTCGACCCCCGCTCGGGCCGCGACCGCCGGGCGATCGAGGTCTACCCGCACGCGGCGACTGTGGCGCTGTTCCGGCTGGGCCGCACGCTGAAGTACAAGAACAAGCCGGGCCGGACGCTCGAGCAGATGCGCGCGGAGCTGCTACTGCTCGTCGACCTGCTGGGCGCAGTGGTCGAGCTCGAGCTCGGTGCACCGTTCGCCGCCCTGCGCCAACAGGTGCAGGCCGCCACTCGCAAGAGCGAGCTGCGGGTGGCGGAGGACCAGGTCGACGCCGTGGTGTGCGCCTACGTGGGATGGATCGCCGTCCGGCGCCCGGACGAGGTGACCACCTACGGCGACGCGGCCGGCGGCGCCATCGTGACCCCGACCCTGCCGCCGGACCTACAGCCCGGCCCACGGGTCGCCGCCCCCCCGCCCGACCCGGTGCAGCAGGCCATCCAGGCGTACGCCGACGGCCGGCCCGAGACCCTGCTCGCCGGGGCGCAGGCGCTCGCGCTCGTCACCGGGCTGCTCGACGACGCCGGGATCAACTACCTGTCGGTGACCGGACGGACCAAGACCGTCGCCTCGTTCGCGGAGAAGGCGGCTCGCACGGTCGACGGCGCGCCTGCCTATCCGGACCCGGCACGGGACATCACCGACCAGATCGGCGTGCGGGTGATCACCTACGTGCAGAGCGACGTGGAGGCGGTCGCCGAGCTGCTGGCCGCGCAGGTGCGGGTGATCGACGACCGCGACATGGGGCGGCGGACCGCGCAGCAGGGCCGGTTCGGTTACTCCAGCCGGCACCTGCTGATCGGCGTGCACCCGGGTCGGGCGGGCGAGCTGCCGGAGCTGGTCGGGCGCGTGGTGCAGGTCCAGGTGCGCACGGTGCTGCAGCACGCCTGGGCGGAGTTCGAGCACGACATCCGCTACAAGGGCACGGTGCCGGACGAGCACGCCTCCGAGTTCGACCGCCGGTTCACCCTGGCCGCCGGGTTGCTGGAGCTGGCCGATCAACAGTTCACCGCGATCCGCGAGCGCCTCCGGGCACCGGTTCCCGGCGACGAGGCCGACGACGTCGACCCCGACGACCCCCGGATCGCGCCCCGGGAACTGGCTGCGTTCCTGGCCGGGCAGTTCGCCAACGCCGGCTGGTCGCGCCCGGATCACTACACCTGGATCTCCGGCCTGCTGCTCGAACTGGGGGTGACCAGCCTGGTGGAGCTGGGCGAGGTGCTGCGCGGCACCGACGACAGCAGCATCACCGCCCGGATGGACTACCGCTATCCCCCGGGTGCCGTGCGCCGGCTGGACGACATGCTGCTGGCCGGCTTCGGGCAGCGGTACGTGGACCTGCACGGCAACGCCGACCGGCGGGCCGCGCTGACCACCCGGCTGCAGCGGCTCGCCGACGGCTGACCGGCGCTCCGTCGAGCTCGCCCACGACCACGTCCACCTCTGGATCCGACGGCTCAGCACGACGCCGCGGCCGAGCAACCCGGCGACCGGCGAGGCCGGCCGGAACGACGTCCGGGCGTGAGCAGGTCATAGCCTCACTCCCATGCGCGCAGTCCAGATCACCGAGTTCGGTGGACCCGAGGTCATGAACGTCGTCGATCTGCCCGACCCCACCCCCGGGGACGGTGAGCAGCTCTTCGACGTCTCCACCGCCGGCATCAACTACGCCGACACCCACCAGGCGGAGAACTCCTACCTCGCGCCCCAGACGCTGCCGCTCGTCCCGGGCGCCGAGTTCGTCGGGACGCCGGCCGGCGGCGGGCCGCGGGTGGTCGGCCTGCTCGACGGCGGCGGCTACGCCGAGAAGGTGGCCGCGCACCCGCGGCTGACCTGGGAGGTCCCGGACGGCGTGACCGACGAGCAGGCGCTGTCGGTCGTCCTGCAGGGCGCGACCGCCTGGCACCTGCTGCGGACCAGCGCGCACCTGGCGGCCGGCGAGTCCGTCGTCGTCATCGCCGGCGCCGGCGGGGTCGGCTCGCTGGCCGTGCAGCTGGCCCGCCGGTGGGGCGCCGGCCGGGTGATCGCCACCGCCTCCAGCCCGGAGAAGCGGGCGCTGACCGAGGAGCTGGGCGCCGACGCCTCGGTCGACCCGGCCCTCGCGAACGACGACCCCAAGGCCTTCACCGCCGCGCTGCGCGAGGCCAACGGCGGGAAGCCGGTCGACATCGTGCTCGAGATGACCGGCGGCAACGTCTTCTCCGGCTCGCTGTCGGCGCTGGCGCCCTTCGGCCGGCTGGTCACCTACGGGATGGCCGCGCGCGAGGAGACCCGGTCGGTGCCGCCCGGGATGCTCATGCAGCGCAGCCGCGCCGTCATCGGCTTCTGGCTGGCCCACTGCATGGCCCGGCCGCAGATGATGGACGACGCCATGACCGAGCTGCTGCCGCTCGTCGCCGACGGCGCGCTGCGCCCCGTGATCGGCGGCCGGTACCCGCTGTCCGCCGTCCGCGAGGCCCACCAGGACCTCCGCGCGCGCCGGACCACCGGCAAGCTCGTCCTCGACCCTCGTCGCTGAAACAGCGGTGACCGGTCACAGCTGGTGACCGGTTACCGCTCCCCCGTGGCGCGCGTCTCACCCGCTCGGCTGGCCGGCCTCGCCTGATCGGGTGGAGAACCCCCTGCGGCCGGTTCCCGCTCCCTACGGTCGGTGACGGCCGCAGTTGGGGGACAGCGCCGTTTCCTTCCGTGTCTGCGGTCATCGATCGAGCACGGGGGGAATTCGTGTCACGACGCACGCTCAGATCCGGACGGTTGCGGCCAGGTGCCGCCGCGTTCGGGCTGTCACTCGCACTGCTGGCCGGGGTGACCGGCTGCACCTGGCCCGACGTCAGCATGAGCCCGGACCTGTCCGCCGGCTCGGCGGCCGAGGCCACCGACACCGCCGACTCCGACGCCGGCACCGACGCCGACTCCGGCGAGGCCGCCGACGAGGCAACGGCCGCCGAGTCCGGGGCCGCCGGTACCGAGGCGGCCGCCGCCTCGGCCGCACCGGTCCGGCCGGTCGGCGACCTCGACACCGGGTCGCTCACCCGCGTGCTGGCCGCCGGCGCCCAGGACGTCGTCATCGACTACTGGACCGCCCAGCAGGCCACGCAGTGGACGGCGGACGGCGAGAAGACCATCCAGCTGTCGGCCCACATCGAGGGCGGCGACGGCGACGAGGACACCGAGGTCCTGGTCACCCGCTTCGCCGTCACCGCCGACGACGGGACCGCCCGCTCCGTGGTGGTCGAGGACCGCGGCGAGTTCGCGATCATGCCGCCGTTCAGCTACAGCACCGCGTTCACCGTCCTGCCGTCCGCGCCGACCGCCGACGCCGTGACCCTCTACGTCCAGTTCGACCTGCTCGTCGAGACCGAGCCGGGCTCCCAGCGCTACTACCGCCAGACCGTGCTCGACACGCTCGAGCTCCCGCTCCTCCAGGAGGACCCGAAGTGACCGAGCTCGTCGTCCACGGCATGCGGCGCTCCACCGACCGCGTGCACCTGCTCGCCCGCGGCGAGCAGGGCGTCCCCGACATCACCTCGCTGGTGCCCGCCGAGTTCGGCGGCCCGGCCGCCGAGGAGCAGCGCCGCACGGCCACGATCAGCTGCATCATCCCGGCGTACAACGAGGAGTCGACGATCGCCGACGTCCTCACCTCGCTGCTGGCGCAGACCCGGCCGCCGGACGCCATCCACGTGATCATCAACAACACCGACGACGACACCCCGGAGATCGCCGCGCAGTTCGCCGGCGAGCACTTCCGCGTCGTCAAGGGCGAGGCGTACCACACCGTCGTCCACATCCACGACATCGGCGAGAACCCGGACAAGAAGGTCGGCGCCCTCAACTTCGGCTACTTCGTCAGCCGCGGCTACGACTACATCCTGGGCGTCGACGGCGACACCACCCTCGACCGGCGCTGCGTCGAGTGGCTGGAGAAGGAGATGGTCACCGACCCGCGCATCGGCGGCCTGTCGGCGATCTACACCTTCGACAAGTCCAAGGTGAAGGGCGCCATGGCGAAGTACCTGGTCGCCGGGCAGCGCGCCCAGTTCGCCGGGTTCAACATGGACAACCTCATCCGGGGCCGCAACATGGCGGTCCTCGGCGGCCAGTGCAGCCTCTTCAGCGTCCGCGCGCTGGAGGCGGTCATGTACCGATACCGCCAGTCCGCCCCGTGGGTGCGCGACTCGGAGGTCGAGGACTCCAAGCTGTCGCTGCAGATCAAGGACGCCGGCTTCAACACGAAGATCAGCGCCCGGGCGCGGGCCTTCGTGGGTCCGATGACGACGCTGCGCGCCCTGCACGGGCAGCAGGTGAAGTGGAACTTCGGCGGCATCGACCTGCTGTGGCCGGGGCAGCGCGGCGACACCAAGGGCCAGCCGATGCACCCGAACCTGCGGCTGCGCTGGTACGAGAACATCTCGATGCTGTTCAACATCGGCACGCGCATGTCGTTCGCGCTGCTGCTGGCGGCGGCGCTGTCGATCGACGCGTTCGTGTTCAACCCGGTCTGGCTGATCCCGCCGGCGGTGGCGACGCTGCTGAACCTGCGGATCGCCCTGTCCATGCACGACAAGAGCGCGTCGGACCTGCTCTACGCGGTCCTGTTCGCCCCGGCCGAGCTCTACATGTGGATCCGGATGGGGCACTTCATGACCGCGTGGGTGCAGTTCCTGTCGCGGTCGGAGAAGGACAACTGGGCCGCGCAGGCGGCGGCCGAGAAGGGCCGCGGGTCGGCGTACGTGATGCCGGCGGTCTGCGCGGTCGCCACGTTCCTCGTGCTGATCTACGCGTGGAGCCAGCAGAGCGTCGGCGTGCAGTCGGCGATCCTGTCGATCGGCTGGCCGGTGCTCTACCTGATCACCGTGCTGCAGACGCTCTTCATGATCAAGAAGCTGTTCCGCCGCCAGAAGGGCTTCACGGTCTGACGACGAACGCTCCGTGAGCGGAGGGGGGGGGGGGGGGGGGGGGGGGGGGGGGGGGGGGGGGGGGGGGGGGGGGGGGGGGGGGGGGGGGGGGGGGGGGGGGGGGGGGGGGGGGG
>NZ_JBJGZO010000006.1:0-232501 GCF_054050575.1 Blastococcus sp. SYSU D00868 | reverse complement strand
GCGCCTGGGGGGGGCGGCGGGGGGGGGGCGGCGCGCGGGGCCCCCCCCCCCCCCCGGCGCGGGGGGGGCCCCCCCCCCCCCCCCCCCCCCCCCCCCCCCCACCGCTCTCCTGCGTCACACCAGCGAGGCTACGCGTCAGCGGTCACAGGATCGGGACGCCGCTGACCGGGGAACACACCGCTCGTGGCTAGCCTCACCTCCATGCGTGCGCTCGTGGTGGCCAACCCCGCGGCGACCTCCACCAACTCCAAGGTGCGCGACGTGCTCGTCGGCGCCCTCGGCAGCGAGCTGAAGGTCGACCTGGCCGAGACGACCCACCGCGGGCACGCCCGCGAGCTCGGCGTGCAGGCGTGCGCCGACGGCGTCGACGTCGTCGTGGCGCTCGGCGGCGACGGCACCGTCAACGAGGTCGTCAACGGCCTGCTGCACGCCGGTCCCGGCGCGGCCGTGCCGACGCTGGCCGTGGTGCCCGGCGGCTCCACGAACGTCTTCTCCCGCGCGCTGGGCCGCTCCCGCGACCCGGTGGAGGCGACCGCGGAGATCCTCGACAGCATCCGCGCCGGGCGCACCCGCCGGGTCTCCCTCGGCACCGCCAGCGCCTCGGGCACCAGCTCCGCACCGGCCGCGCCGGTCGACCCGGCGGCCGCGCCCGCCATCGCCGCCCGCGACGCCGCCGCGCACCCGGGGTGGACCGACCCGCGCTGGTTCGTCTTCGCCGCCGGCCTGGGCTTCGACGCCGAGGTCATCGCCCGGGTGGAGGCGCAGCGGGCCCGCGGCCGGCGCTCCACCGGCGCGCTGTACGTCCGCGAGGCGACGACGGCGTTCCTGCTCGGCCGCGAGCGGCGCCGGCCCGCCGTCACCGTCGAGGTGCCCGGCGAGGCCCCGCGGGACGGGGTGTTCCTCTGCCTGGTCTCCAACGTGAGCCCGTGGACCTACCTGGGCGCCCGGCCGATCAACCCCAGCCCCGAGGCGTCGTTCGACACCGAGCTCGACGTCTTCGCGCTGGGCCGGATGGGCTCGTTCGGCATGCTCCGCACGCTGCGCCAGGTGATGGCCCCGCAGCCGGTCCTGCGTGGCCGCCGCCTGCACCGCTGGCACGACCTGCCCGAGCTCACCCTCCGGGCCACCCGGCCGCAGGGCTGGCAGCTCGACGGCGACCACCTCGGCACGGCCACCGGCCTGCGGCTGCGCTCGGTGCCCGCCGCCCTCCGCGTCGTCGCCTGAGCCGCGGGGCCGCCGGAGGTCCTCCCGGGGCAGCCGGGATGCGGCCCTCCGGAGTCCGCCGCGAGGGCACGTCCGGGCCGTCCTGTCAACGGTTCCGCCCGGCCGAGTGGCGGCCCTATCACGGGCGTGGTGAGCTTGCTCACGAGGGGTCCCACCGGGCCCTCGTTGCGCTTGACAGGCGTCCGTGTCGTGAAAACATCGCGACCAGGAACGCAACCTGCCGGTAACAAAGAGCAGGCGGTCGCTGTAGACGACACAGAGTGGTGTCGCCCGCGCAGACGTCCGGAGACAGCGACCCGACCGGCACACCGTAGACGACTTCGAGGAGCACACCACCATGGACTGGCGCCACCGCGCCCTCTGCCGCGACGAGGACCCCGAGCTGTTCTTCCCCATCGGGACGACCGGTCCGGCCCTGGTGCAGATCGAGCAGGCGAAGGCGGTGTGCCGGCGCTGCCCGGTCGTGCAGTCCTGCCTGGACTGGGCACTGGGCGCCGGCCAGGACTCCGGCGTCTGGGGCGGCCTCTCCGAGGACGAGCGCCGCGCCCTCAAGCGCCGTCAGGCCCGCACCCGCGTCCGCGCCTGACCCGACGGTTCCACCGCACCGCGCGAGAGGCCGGCCCCGGACACCCGGGCCGGCCTCTCGCGCATCCGGGGCCGGGGCGCACCCGGGACCGGCTCAGCGGCCGCGCCCCCCGGGGCCCGAGGCCGACCGCGGCCGCGGAGCCGCCGACCGCGCCCCACGGCCACGGCAGGGTGCTGGAGAGCGCCAGGGGCGCGCCGGCCGGCTCCAGCGCCGAGGTCAGTGCTGGGGGCCGGCGGCGCGGGGTCAGCGGCGGAGGCGGCCGGTCCCGGGCAGCTGCAGGACCACCTCGGTACCGGGGCCGCCGTCGGCCGGGCGGCCCATGGCGAGCGCCCCGCCGAGCTCGCTGGTGACCAGGGTCCGCACGATCTGCAGGCCCAGCCCGTCGGTGGCGGCGGGGTCGAAGTCCGCGGGCAGCCCGGAGCCGTCGTCGCGCACCCGGACGACGAGGTCGTCGCCGGTCCGCTCGGCCTGCAGCTCGATGCTCCCGGTCTCGCCGTCGGGGAACGCGTGCTCGGCGGCGTTGTGCAGCAGCTCGGTGACGGCCAGCACCAGCGGCGTGGCGGCGGCGGCCGGCAGCTCGCCGAACGCGCCGATCCGGCAGGTCCGGGCGGCCGGCCCGATCGAGGCCAGGTCGCCGAGCATCGGCAGCACCTGGTCGAGGACGTCGTCCACGTCCACGACGTCCTCCCGGCTGCCGGCCAGGGTCTCGTGCACGATCGCGATCGAGGCGACCCGGCGCACCGACTCCTCGAGCGCGGCGCGGGCGGCGGGCTCGGTCATCCGCCGGGCCTGCAGCCGCAGCAGCGCCGCCACCGTCTGCAGGTTGTTCTTCACCCGGTGGTGGATCTCGCGGATGGTGGCGTCCTTGGTGAGCAGCGCCCGGTCGCGGCGGCGCACGTCGGTGACGTCGCGGACCAGGACCAGCGCGCCCTCCTCGGCGCCCGGGGCCTGCAGCGGCAGCGCGCGGACCAGCATGGTCGCGCTGATCCCCTCCAGGTCGGTCGGCTCGGGGAACCGGCCGGCGACCGCGGCGCGGATCCCGGCCGCGACCGCCTCCCCGGCGACGCGGTCGGCGGCGACCTCCCGGCTGAGCCGGGCCAGGTCGGCGCCGACGACGTCACCGGTCACCCCGATCCGGCGGTAGGCCGACAGCGCGTTGGGGCTGGCGTAGACGGCGCGTCCGGCGCCGTCGAGGCGGACCAGCCCGTCGCCCACCCGCGGGCTGAGCTCGGCGTCGAGGATCTTCTGCGGCGGGAAGGTGCCGGCCGAGACCATGAGGCACAGGTCGGCGGCGATGTCGAGGTAGGTGAGCTCCAGGGTCGACGGCGAGCGGGTCACCGCCAGGTTGGTGTCCCGCGCCAGGACGGCGACGACCACGCCGTCGTGGCGCACCGGGATGACCTCGCGCCGCCGCGGCGCCGGGCCCGACCAGTCCGGCTCGCCCTCGGTGACCGGCCGGCCCTCCCGGTGGGCCACCAGGAACGGCTCGGCGTCGGCGCCGGACACCTCGCTGCCGACGAGGTCCTCCGGCTGGCTGGTCGGCGCGGTCAGCGGGCGCACCTGCGCGACGCACCACCACGCGCCGGTCCGCAGCGGCACCCACAGGGTCAGGTCGGCGAAGGAGAGGTCGGCCAGCAACTGCCAGTCGGCGACCAGCCGGCGGGCGTGGTCGACCTGGGACGGCGACGTGGCCGAGCCGCGCGTGAGGCGGTCGGAGAGGCTGCTCATGGTGCTCCGAGCCTAGGCGGGGCCGCCGCCTACGCTGCCTCGACGTGACCTCCCCGGCCCCGCCCACCCTGCCGACCGTCGAGCCGGCCGCCCCCGCGGACTTCGACCGCATCCGCGAGCTGACCGTCGGCGTGTACCGGGACGAGCGGTACGCCTCGCCGTCCTACCTGACCGAGCTCGCCGACGTGGAGGGCCGGGCCGGGCGGGCCGAGCTGCTCGTGGCGCGGCTGGGCGGCCGGGTGGTCGGCAGCGTGGCGCTGGTGCTGGGCGGCGACTTCGGCGAGGTCACGGCCGACGACTCGGAGGCCGCCTTCCGCATGCTGGTGGTCGACCCGGCCGCGCGCGGCGCCGGCGTCGGGGAGCTGCTGGTGCGCGCGTGCCTGGACCGGGCGCGGGCCGCGGGCAAGGCGGCGATGGTGCTCTCCACCGACCCGCGCATGACCGCGGCCCACCGCCTCTACGGGCGGCTGGGCTTCCGCCGGCTGCCCGAGCGCGACTGGTCGCCGCTGCCGGGCGTCGACCTGTGGGTGTACGCCCGGGCGCTGTAGCCGCCGGCGGCCCGGGACCCCGGGCTCAGGACTCCACGGTGGCGATCAGGTCGCCCTCCTGGAGCACCTCGCCCTCGGTGACGTGCAGCTCGGCCACGGTGCCGGCGCGCTCGGTGAGGACGGGGATCTCCATCTTCATCGACTCGAGGATGACCAGCGTGTCGCCGGCGGCGACCGGCGAGCCCGGCGTCACCAGCACCTTCCAGACGCTGGACACCATCTCCGCGTGGATCTCCTCGACCGCCACCGGCACCTCCTCCACCTCGACGCTGCCGGTTCATCCAACCACCCCCGGCGGGCAGGACGGACCGGTCAGCTCCTCGGCGCGGGGTGCCCGGAGGTCAGCCGCTCGAGGACGGCGCACACCTCGGGGCCGTCGTGCGGCACGCCGGTCTCGCCGAGGCCGGTGAGCGCGTCGCTGACCGCGCGGGCGGCGGTCGGGACGTCGGCGGCCCCGGCGCTGACCGTGGCCAGCAGCGCGTCGTACCAGCCGTCGAGCCGGTCGCCGGGCTCGTAGCCGCGGGTGGCGACCAGCTCCAGGGACCGTCGCCGGCCGCGCAGCCGCCCGGGACCGGGCAGCCGGCCGGTGACCCGCCCCGCGCGTCCGGGCGGGAGGGTGGAGCGCAGCTGGACGGCGACGGCGGCCCGCGGCGGGTCCGCGGGGGTGGGCAGCCGCCCGGTCGTGCCGGCCGCGCTGCGCAGCGCGAGCTCGACGGCGTCCACGCCGTGCGCCCGCTCGAGCACCGCCATGTCCAGCGAGAAGCCGGCGGCGACCTCGGCCAGCTCGCCGTCGGGGGCGACGCCGACGGTGACCAGGCCGCGCCAGCCGACGTCGACCAGCCGGCCGGCGGTCGGGGGCAGCGGGGGCGGCTCGTCCGGCGTCCACGAGACGCGGGCGATGCCCGCGGCGCGGTCGCGGGTGACCGGGGTGGCGCAGCGCAGGCCGTCGTCGGTGACCAGCCCCAGCAGCCCGCGCTCGCTGGCCGGCTCCACGCCGTCCCCGCCGAGCCGCTCCAGGACGGCGGCGTCGGGCCCCACCCAGGTCAGCCCGGCCGCGACGACGGCACCGGCGAGCCGGGCGTTGCCGGCCAGGGCCGGCGGCACCGGCAGCACCGCGGAGACGCCGCTGCGGCGGGCGGCCTCGACGATCCGGTCGACGGCCAGGTAGGACTCGGCCGCGGGCGCCGGCCCGAGCAGGACGGCGTCGTCGGCCAGCCGCACGTGGAGGGCGTGCCGATCGGCCTCCGAGTGGACCGCGACGGCCTTGACCTCCAGCCGCGAGCAGGCCGCGATCACCGCGCACGCCGCGGGGCCGCGCCCGGCCACGAGCACGCTCTCGATCCCCAACTGGTCCACCGCCGGCGGTCCCTCCCCGTGTCGGTCCGTGCCGCCCGGCGCGGTCCCCCGCCCCGGACGTGAGAGGCTTGTCCGGTCAGCTTGGCGGGTCCGCCGGGAGCCTGCACACCCGGCCCCCCGGATCCACCCGCCCGAACGGGGCGCCCGACCGGGCGCCCCGGCGCACGCACGAGGAGAGGAGGGCAGCGATGTCCAAGCGTGGACGCAAGCGTCGCTCCCGCAAGGGGAACAAGGCCAACCACGGCAAGCGGCCCAACGCCTGAGCCGGCGCGGGCGCCCCGCCGCTCAGGCGGTGGGGCGCTCGGTGCTCCGCTCGGTGACGACCTCGGTGGTCACCCGCTCCACGCTGACCGTGGTGCCGTCCTCCTCGAAGGAGACGGTGGTCAGCTGCATCTTGATCCGGTCCCGCAGCCCCAGCGGCGGCGCGTCGCCCCCGCAGCGGCGGCGGACCAGCGCCTTGAACTCCTGCTCGATGCCGAACTGCCGCAGGCACGGCGAGCAGTCCTCGAGGTGCTCGGCGATGACCGCCCGGCGGGAGTCGTCGGTCTCGTGGTCGAGGAACTCGAAGACGTGCGACAGGACGTCGTCGCACGAGTCGATCTGCAGCGGCTCGCCCGCGTGCTCCGGGTGCTCGCTCACGACGCCTCCTCACCGGCACCGGCGCGGACGAAGCCCCGCTCGCGGGCGTAGTCGGCCAGCAGCTTCTGCAGGCCCCGCCGGCCGCGGTGCAGTCGGGACATCACCGTGCCGATCGGCGTGCCCATGATCTCGGCGATCTCCTTGTAGGAGAAGCCCTCGACGTCGGCGAGGTACACCGCCAGCCGGAAGTCCTCCGGCAGCTGCTGCAGGGCCTCCTTGATGTCGGAGTCCGGCAGGTGGTCCAGCGCCTCGATCTCAGCCGACCGCAGCCCGCTGGAGCTGTGCTCCTCGGCCGCGTACAGCTGCCAGTCCTGCACCTGGTCGGTGGGGTACTGCTGCGGCTGCCGCTGCTTCTTGCGGTAGCTGTTGATGTAGGTGTTGGTCAGGATCCGGTACAGCCAGGCCTTGAGGTTGGTGCCCTCGGCGAACTGGTGGAAGGCCGAGTAGGCCTTCACGAACGTCTCCTGGACCAGGTCCTCGGCGTCGGCCGGGTTGCGGGTCATCCGCAGCGCCGCCGGGTAGAGCTGGTCGAGGAACGGCAGCGCGTCCCGCTCGAAGCGGGCGTCCCGCTCGGCGCGGGTCTCGGCCACCTCGGTGCGGCTGCCGCCCTCACGCGCCTCCGGCACCTCGACGGGCACGCCGGCCGCGCCGGCCGTCGCCTCGTCCCGGGGCGTGCTCGTGGGCTCCTCGGGCACCGACCGTCCTCTCTGCGCACCCCGGACGCGGGGTGCCACCTCGGTCGATCCTAGTCGCGCGGCATCGGGGCGGCCCGGCGGGCGCCGGCGCACGGCCGGGCCGGCGCCGGACCGCGCGCGGGCGGTCGGGAGGGTGCTGCTCACGGCCGGTCCAACCGCCGGGGGACGCGGCCTGTTCCCCCGCCGGGAACCGGCGGTGTGCCGGGCGGCGCGCTGGCTAGGCTGCCCCGCCGTGGCGGCCACTCCGGCGGTCCGGGCCCTGGAGCGGGCGCGGGTCGCGCACACCCTGCACCCGTACGACCCCGAGCACCCCAGCGACCAGGGGCACGGCGAGGCGGCGGTCGCCGCGCTGGGCGCCGACCCGCGCCAGGTGTTCAAGACGCTGGTCACCCGGGTGGACGGCACGCTGACCGTCGCCGTCGTCCCGGTGGCCGGCACCCTGGACCTCAAGGCGCTGGCCGCAGCGGCCGGCGGCCGGCGGGCCGTGATGGCCGACCCCGCCGACGCCGAGCGCACCACCGGCTACGTGCTGGGCGGGATCAGCCCGCTGGGGCAGCGCAAGGCCCTGCCCACGGTGGTCGACGAGTCCGCGCTGGGGTTCGCCACGGTGATGGTCAGCGCCGGCCGCCGCGGGCTGCAGGTGGAGCTCCCGCCGGCCGAGCTGGTCCGGCTCACCCGCGCGCGGACCGCGCCGATCGGCCGTCAGCCGGGGTCGGCGTAGGGGTTGAGCAGCTGGTCGACCGGGGCGTGGTCGTCGGTGAGCACCCCGGCGTCGCCGACGAACGCGTCCAGCTCGGCGCCCGCGGCGACCTGCCACGCGAGGTCCCGCTCGGGCAGCGCCGCGGTGATCTCCTGGACCGGCAGCGGCCGCTGCGAGGCGACGGCGACGACGTTGCCGCCGTCCTCGCCGGCGAGCACCGGCGCCCGCGCCAGCAGGACGACGTCGGCGAAGACGGCCCGGAGGGTGGCCAGCTCCGCCCGGACGAAGTCCAGCGGCGGGTGGTCGATGAGGTTGACCACGTAGACGCCGTCCTCTGCCAGGGCCGCGTCGACCGCCTCCAGGGCCTCGACCGTGGTCAGCTGCCAGGGCACCGACAGCCCGCCGAACGCGTCGCCGACCACCAGGTCGCGCCCGCCGGCCGGCTCGTCGGCCAGCCCGATCCGGGCGTCGACGACCCGCACCGCGAGCTCGTCGGAGGTCTCGAGCTCCAGCTGGTCGCGGTCGACGTCGACCACGCCCGGGTCGACCTCCAGCACCAGGCTCTCGGTGCCGGGCCGGACCTCGGCGAGGTAGCGCGGCACGGTGAGCCCGCCGCCGCCCAGGTGCAGCGCCGAGAGCGGCTCGCCGGCCGGGGCGACCACGTCGGTCACCGAGGCGATGGCCCGCACGTACTCGAACTCCAGGTGGGTGGGGTCGGCGAGGTCGACGTAGGAGTGCCGCAGGGTGTCCAGCAGCAGCACCCGCCCGGTCGGCCGGTCGGGGTCGGCCACCACGCGCGCGCAGTGGTAGGCGGTCTCCTCCTCGCAGGGGCTGGGCGCCAGCGCGGCCAGCCCCGTGCCCGCCACGGCGAGGACGACGAGCCCGGCGGGCAGCCGGCCGCCGGCGCGGCGCAGGTACACCGCCGCGGCGATCCCGGCGGCGACGGTGACCAGCCCGGTGCCCACGAGGATCCCGCTGGTCGGGAACAGCGCGACCAGCACGAAGCCGGTCAGGAAGGTCGCGGCGATCCCGCCGAGGGTGCCGATGCCGGACAGCCGGCCGACGACCGAGCCGGTCTCGGCCAGGCTGGCCAGCTGCAGCTTGACCACCATCGGCGGGACGGCGGACAGCAGCGCGGCCGGCACGACGATCGCGACGAAGGCCAGCAGCAGCACGCTCCCGGCGTCGGCCCCGCTGAACGCCTCGCCGGTGAAGCGCACCAGCGGCAGCACGGCGACGACCAGCGCCCCGCCGGCCACGACCAGCGGCGGGATCAGCCGCCGCGGGTCGGTGCGGTCGGCCAGGCTGCCGCCGGCCCAGGCGCCGACGGCGATGGCGGCCAGCGCGAAGCCGATGACCGCGGTGTTGGTCTGCAGCGTGATGCCGACGTAGGGCGCGATCAGTCGCAGCCCGGCGATCTCCAGGACCAGCACCGCGCCGGAGCACAGGAACGTCAGGCCGGCGGCGACCCAGCCGGGCAGCGCGCGACTGCGCAGGGCCGGCGGCGCGCCCTCGGGATCCTCGGACACCTCAGAACAGCGCCGGCTGGTCGGCCGGCTCGCTCACGCCCTCGGACCGCTCGAGGAGCTGGGGGCCGTTGTTCTTCACGCTGTTCACCATCGCGCTCACCGGCCGCAGCTCCAGGGACTCGACCAGCTCCGGCGGGGTGGGCGCGGCCAGCGCCGCGACGTCGTCCCGGGCCGGGTCGAGCCACTCGGCCCAGCGGTCGCGGGGCAGCACCAGCGGCATCCGGTCGTGGATCTCGGCCAGCGCCCCGACGGCCGGCGCGGTGACGACCGTGCAGGTGTAGAGCCGGTCCGCGCCCTCGCCCCACACCTCCCACAGCCCGGCGAACGCCAGCACCGAGCCGTCGGCCGGGGTCATGTAGTAGGGCTGCTTGCCGGGCCGGTCCAGCCGCTTGGCCCACTCGTACCAGCCGTCGGCCGGCACCAGGCAGCGGCGCGAGGCCGCGGCCCGGCGGAACGCCGGCTTCTCGGCCAGCGACTCGACGCGGGCGTTGAGCAGCCGGTTGCCGATCGAGGCGTCCTTGGCCCAGGAGGGCACCAGCCCCCAGCGGACCTCGCGCAGCTCGCGGTGCCCGCCGCCGGTCAGCGCCCCCTCGGCGTCGCGCTCGCGCTTGTGCCGGACGACGTAGACGTCCTTGGTCGGCGCGACGTTGTAGTCGGCCGGGAGCGGCTGCTGCCCCTCGGCGGGGACCGCCTCGAACTCGACCACCAGGTCCTCGGGACGGCGGCTGGCGGCGTACCGACCGCACATGGGACGGCTCCTCCCTGCTCGGGTGACAGCTCGTGTCGAGCCTAGGGGCGGGCACCGACAGCCGGCGCGGGCGTGCGTGACCGGCCCGACCGCGGGTAGGGGCCGGTGTCGGGACGGACGAGGACGAGACGAGGATCCAGGCGTGACCGCGACACAGCAGCCAGACACCCAGCAGCCGAAGACCGCCAGCGACTCCGGTGAGCGCAGGTACGCGACGGTCAACCCCTTCACCGGTGAGACGGAGAAGGAGTTCGACTTCACGCCCACCGAGGAGATCGACGGCATCATCGGCCGGGCGCACGCCGCCTACCAGGAGTGGGCGCGACGGCCGGTCGCCGACCGCGCGGCCGTCGTCCGCCGGGCCGCCGAGCTCATGGACGAGCGCCGCGACGACCTCGCGCGGCTCATCACCACGGAGATGGGCAAGCGGCACGACGAGGCGACCGGCGAGCTGTACCTGTGCTCGATGATCCTCAAGTACTACGCCGACAACGGCCCCGGCTTCCTCGAGCCGACGTCCATCACGCCGCTGATGGGCAAGGGCGAGGCGGTCGTGGAGACGCGGCCGATCGGCGTGCTGCTGGCCATCGAGCCGTGGAACTACCCCTTCTACCAGGTGGTCCGCGTGGCCGGGCCGAACCTGGTGCTGGGCAACACGGTGATCCTCAAGCACGCCGAGATCACCCCCCAGTGCGCCCAGGCGATCGAGCAGCTGTTCGTCGACGCCGGCGCGCCCGAGGGCGTCTTCACCAACACCTTCCTGCGGATCGACGACGTCGAGCAGGTGATCGCCGACCCGCGCATCCAGGGCGTCACCCTGACCGGCAGCGAGCGGGCAGGCAGCGCCGTTGGCGCCCTGGCCGGCAAGTACCTGAAGAAGTCGGTGCTCGAGCTCGGCGGCAGCGACCCGTTCATCGTGCTCGACGCCGACGACATGGCCGCCACGGTCAAGGCCGCGACCTCGGGCCGGATGCAGAACACCGGCCAGGCGTGCACCGCCTCCAAGCGGCTGATCGTCACCGAGGAGCTCTACGAGCCCTTCGTCGAGGGCCTCAGGCAGGCCTTCTCCACATTCTCCCCCGGCGACCCGGCCGACCCGTCGACGTCCCTGGCGCCGCTGTCGAGCGAGCGCGCCGCGCAGGACCTGCACGCGCAGATCCAGGACGCGATCGACAAGGGCGCCACCGTGGTCGCCGGCGGCAGGCGCCCGGACCGGCCCGGCGCCTTCGTCGAGGCGACGATCCTCACCGACGTCACCCCGGAGATGCGCGCCTACCGCGAGGAGCTGTTCGGGCCCGCGGCCGTCGTCTACAAGGTGAGGGACGACGAGGAGGCGGTCGCCCTGGCCAACGACAGCGACTACGGCCTCGGCGCCACGGTCATGAGCAGCGACGTCGACCGCGCCCGGGCGGTGGCCGAGCGGCTCGAGGCCGGCATGGTGTGGATCAACCAGCCCACGGGTTCCTCGCCCGAGCTGCCCTTCGGCGGCGTCAAGCGGTCCGGCTACGGCCGCGAGCTCTCCGAGCTGGCGATGTTCGAGTTCGCCAACCGGCGGCTGGTGCGCACCGTGCCCGTGAAGAAGGCGTCGAAGCCGATCAGCGGCTGACGTGCGGACCCCGCCCTCCCCCGACCCGCTCCGAGGCTCGTGCCGGGCTCACCGGGCATGAGGAGGGCGGGGTCCTCCACCGGGCAGACTGACGGCGTGAGCGAGGTCTGGCCGGCGCCGCACGCGCCCTCCCCCGTGGACGCCGTCGTCCCCCTGCCCGGCTCCAAGTCGATCACCGCCCGGGCGCTCGTCCTGGCCGCGCTGGCCGACGGCCCCAGCCGGCTGGTGCGCCCGTTGCGGGCCCGCGACACCGACCTGATGGCCGCCGCGCTGCGCGGCCTCGGGGTGCTGGTCGAGGAGGACGGCGCCGACTGGCTGGTCACCCCCGCCCCGCTGCGCGGGCCCGCCGAGGTCGACGCCGGCCTGGCCGGCACCGTGCTGCGCTTCCTCCCGCCGGTCGCCGCGCTCGCCGACGGCCCGGTCCGGCTGGACGGCGACCCGCGGCTGCGCGAGCGCCCCAACGCCGGCCTGATCGCGGCGCTGCGGGCGCTCGGCGTGCGGGTGGACGACGACGGCCGCGGCCGGGCGCCGTTCACCGTGCACGGCACCGGCGCGGTCCGCGGCGGCGCGGTGACCGTGGACGCCTCGGAGTCCTCGCAGATCGTCTCCGGGCTGCTGCTGGCCGCCGCGCGGTTCGACGAGGGGCTCGACCTCGCGCTCGCCGGCGGGCTGCCGTCGATGCCGCACGTCGAGATGACCGTGACCGCGCTGCGCGACCACGGGGTCGGGGTGGCCGGCACCGACCGCGGCTGGCGGGTGGCGCCGGGCCCGGTGGCGGCACGGGACCGCGCCGTCGAGCCCGACCTGTCCAACGCCGCCCCGTTCCTGGCCGCCGCGCTGGTCACCGGCGGACGCGTCACGGTGCCGGACTGGCCGGAGACCACGACCCAGCCCGGCGCGCAGCTCGACCGGCTGTTCCGGGCGATGGGCGCGCACGTCGAGCGGGACGACGCCGGGCTGACCGTGACCGGCCGCGGCGCGATCGCCCCGCTGACCGCCGACCTGGGCGAGGTGGGCGAGCTGACCCCGGTGCTGGCCGCGCTGTGCGCGCTGGCCGACGGCCCGTCCCGGCTGACCGGCATCGGCCACCTGCGCGGGCACGAGACCGACCGGCTGCAGGCCCTCGACGAGGTGCTCACGGCCGTCGGCGCGCGGGTGGAGCAGCTCCCCGACGGCCTGGTGATCGAGCCCGGTCCGCGCCGGCCCGCGCAGCTGGACTCCTACGCCGACCACCGGATGGTGCACGCCGCGGCGGTGCTGGGCCTGGCGGTCGACGGGGTGCGGGTGGCCGACCCGGGCGCGGTCACCAAGACGCTGCCGGACTTCCGCGAGCGGTGGGCGGCGATGCTCGGAGCGGCACGCTGAGCCCCCGCCGGCACGACAGCCGCTCGGACGAGGACGACGTCCGGGTCCGGCCCAACCGGCGCGGCTCCCGGCCGCGGACCCGGACCCGCCCCAGCCACGACGACGCGGTGCCCGGCCTCGTCGTGGCCGTCGACCGCGGCCGGATGACCGTGCGCGTCGAGGGGCCCGACGGCGCCCCGGTCGACGTCACCTCCATGCGGGCGCGGGAGCTGGGCAAGCACGGCGTCGTCGTCGGCGACCGGGTCCGCGTCGTGGGCGACACCAGCGGCCGCACCGACAGCCTGGCCCGCATCGTCACGATCGCGGAGCGGACGACGTCGCTGCGGCGCACCGCCGACGACACCGACCCCACCGAGCGGGTCGTGGTGGCCAACGCCGACCTGCTCGTCGTCGTCACGGCGGTGACCGACCCCGAGCCCGCGATCGGCTTCCTGGACCGGTGCCTGGTCGCCGCCTACGCCGGCGGCCTGGAGCCGCTGCTCTGCCTGACCAAGACCGACCTCGCCAGCCCCCGGCCGCTGCTGGACCGGTACGCCGGGCTCGGCCTCGACGCCGTCGCGATCTCCCGGGAGCTGCCGCTGGACGCCCTGCTGGAGCGGCTCGCGTCCCGGATCAGCGTGCTCGTCGGGCAGTCCGGTGTCGGCAAGTCGACCCTGGTCAACCGGCTCGTGCCCGACGCCGCCCGCGCGACCGGCGACGTCAGCAAGATCGGCAAGGGCCGGCACACGTCGTCGTCGGTCGTGCTGTTCGACCTCCCCGGCGGCGGGATGGTGATCGACACCCCCGGCATCCGGTCGTTCGGGCTCGCCCACGTCACCGCCGACGACGTGCTCGCCGCGTTCGAGGAGATCGCCCAGGCGGCCGTCGACTGCCCGCCGCTGTGCGGGCACACCGCCGACGACCCCGAGTGCGCCCTCGACGCGTGGGCCGCGGCGGGGCCGCCGGCCCGCCAGGAGCAGCTGGCCGCGCTGCGGGTGCTGCTGGGCGCCGTCGGCCAGGTCGGCCCCGGCTACTGACGGCCCGGCCGCGGCGGGCGCCCCCACCCCCGGGGCCGGCGGCGCCAGGGCTGGACGAACAGGTCGTCGGCCATCGGCTCGTCGACCGCCTCGACCAGCACCTCGTGCCCGTCGCCGGCGTAGGTCCCGTCGAGCGCCTCGGTGGCCACGCAGACCCCGGTCCCCACGTCCAGCCGGACGCGGGTGGCGCTGGGGTACCGGACCCCGGCGAACCGCTCCGCCGCGTCGTCCCACTCCAGCCGGTCGATCAGCGGGTCGCGCAGCAGCGGGCAGCAGCCGCAGCGCGGCTCGTAGGTGTCCGTCGTGGCGACGACCGCCTCCCACGCCGGCCGCCCGCCGTGCTCGACCTCCCGCACGTCGGCGATCTCCAGCGGCGGCCCGGCCGGCCCGGGCCCGTCGCCGAACCGGTCCTGCCCGTCGGCGAGCTCGACCGGGTCGAGCATCGCGACGAAGGAGTAGTCCTGCCACATCGGGTCGCCCTCCCGGTCGAGGTACCGGCGGGGCCCGGCGACGAGGCCGTCGGCACGCCGGCGGGGCCCGGCGAGCGGCTGGTCGGCCGCCCCCGGGCGACCGTGCACGGTGTCCAGGAGCACCCCGCCGACGGTCTCGACCCGCAGGGCGTCGGGGCGCCGCAGCCAGGCGCGGATCCCCTCGGCCGACCGGCCGCGGCGGTAGGTGAACCGCAGGGTGGTGAACAGCCACGGGGAGGACCGGGCGAGCGCGCGGAGGTCGTCGGCGTCGGGCACCCGGCGAGTGTGGGCGCGCGCCACGGCCGGAGGCGACCGGTTTCCCGCGGGGCGACTCGTCGACAGGGCTACACGTCGACCCAGCCGCCGCTGCGCCAGTACACCCCCGCCTCCCGGGTCAGCAGCCCCTCGTCGACCAGGTACCGGCGCAGCGCCGCGGTGTCGGGGTGCCAGACGGCGAGCAGCGCGTTGACCTCCCGCTCCGGGTAGCGGACGCCGACGTCGAACACCCGCACCAGGTGCTCGAGCACGATCCGCCGCTTGCTGGCCTGCGCCGGGACGGAGACCAGCCGCCCGTCGCGGACGAACGCCGACAGGACGGCGTCCTGCGCCGGGTCGTCGGACAGCGGCTCGGGCCGGGGCGCGGCGGCCGCGGCGGCGCGGGCGGCGGCGCCGAACCGGTCGGTGAGCAGCTCGAGGGAGTGCCGGTCTCGGCGCACCAGGCCGGCGCGGGCCAGCCGGCGGGCGGCCAGCGCGACGTCCTTGAGCGACAGCCCCGAGGCCTCGGCGACCTCCTCGATGGTCGTCGCGCCGAGCGCCAGGGCCGCGACCACCCGCAGGCGGGTGGGGTCGGCCAGGAGCCCCACGATGGTCGCCGCGTCCACGCGTCCGACGGTAGCCATGACCGGCCCGCTAGGTTCGGTGCCCATGACGTCGGGCCGCGACCACACCGGGGACATGCACCTGGCGCACGTGCTTGCCGACCAGGCCGACTCGATCAGCATGGAGCGGTTCCGCGCGCAGGACCTGGAGGTCGAGACCAAGCCCGACCTCACGCCCGTCACCGACGCCGACCGGGCGGTCGAGGAGCAGCTGCGGATCACCCTGGCGCGGGCCCGCACCCGCGACGCCGTGCTGGGCGAGGAGTTCGGCACGACCGGCCACGGGCCGCGGCGCTGGGTGCTCGACCCGATCGACGGGACCAAGAACTTCGTCCGCGGGGTGCCGGTCTGGGCCACGCTGATCGCCCTGTTCGACGGCGACGAGCCGGTGGTCGGGCTGGTCTCCGCGCCGGCGCTGAACCGCCGCTGGTGGGCGGCCAAGGGCGTGGGCGCCTTCACCGGCCGGCGGCTGGAGTCGGCCACCCGGTGCCGCGTCTCCGGCGTGCGGGACCTGGCCGACGCCAGCCTCAGCTACTCCTCCCTGTCCGGCTGGGAGGAGCGCGGCATGCTCGAGGGCTTCCTCGACCTGACCCGCACGGTCTGGCGCACCCGGGCCTACGGCGACTTCTGGAGCTACGTGCTGCTGGCCGAGGGCGCCGTCGACCTCGCCTGCGAGCCCGAGGTCTCGGTGTGGGACCTCGCCGCCCTCGACGTCATCGTGCGCGAGGCCGGCGGCACCTTCACCGACGTGACCGGCGCCCCCGGCCCGGCCGGCGGCAGCGCCCTGGCGAGCAACGGCGCGCTGCACGCGGCGGCGCTGTCCCACCTGCGGCCGCGTCCTCAGCCCTGAGCGGCCCCGCCGTGCGCCGTCCCGCCGGTGCGGCCGTTGCGGTCGGCCAGCAGCCCGGCGAGCGTGCTCAGCGCGATCTCCGCGGGCGCCTTCGACCCGATGTCCAGGCCGATCGGCCGGTGCACCCGGGCGATGTCCTCCGGCGGCACCCCCAGCGCGGTCAGGGCGGCGACGTGCGGGCCCTCGTGCCGCGGGTTGCCCATCACGCCGACCCAGCGCACCGGCCGCGCGAGCGCGTCGCGCAGCACCGCGCCGAGCTCGGGCCGGTGGTGGTCGGTGACGACGACGTCGGCGTCCTCCAGGCGCAGGTCCAGCCCGTCGAAGCCGGTCGCACCGGCCCCCCGTGCGGGGTCCGGGTCGAGCAGCACGGCGCGGTAGCCCAGCTCCGGCGCCCAGCGCAGCAGCACCTCGGCGGTCGGCGAGGCGAACACCGCGACGAGCACCCGGTCGGTCACGCCGCGCCCCGCTCGGGGCTGTCGCCGTAGCCGGGCCCGGTGGCCGCGTACCGGGCGCCCTGCGCCACGTCGGGCGGGGCGATCTCGGCCAGCCGCGCCAGGTCCCCGGCGGTCAGCTCCACCGCCGCCGCGGCCACGTTCTCCTCCAGGTTGCGCCGGCGCTTGGTCCCGGGGATGGGGACGACGTCCGGCCCCTGCGCCAGCACCCAGGCCAGCGCGAGCTGGCCGGCGGTGACGCCCTTCTCCTCCGCCATCGCGCGCACCGCGTCCACCAGGCGCAGGTTGGCGGTGAACGCCTCCCCCTGGAAGCGCGGCATCCGCCGGCGCCAGTCGTCCTCGGCGAAGTCCGCGGGGGTCCGGATCGCGCCGGTGAGGAAGCCGCGGCCCAGCGGGCTGTAGGGCACCAGCCCGATCCCGTGCTCGCGGGCCACGCCCAGCACGGGGTCCGCCCCGCCGCCCCCGACCGCCTCCAGATCGCGGGTCCACAGCGACCACTCGCTCTGCAGCGCGGCGATCGGGTGCACGGCGACGGCCCGGCGGACCGAGGCGGCGCTGGCCTCGGACAGCCCGAGGTGGCGCACCTTCCCCTGCTGCACCAGCTCGGCCATGGCGCCGACGGTGTCCTCGATCGGGACGGCGGGGTCGACCCGGTGCTGGTAGTAGAGGTCGATCACGTCCACGCCGAGCCGGCGCAGGCTGGCCTCGGCGCAGGCCCGGACGTTCTCCGGCCGCCCGTCGATCCGCATGCCCCGCTCCCCCGGCGACAGCGAGAACTTCGTCGCCAGGACCACCTCGTCGCGCCGGCCGGCGATCGCCTCCCCGACGAGCTCCTCGTTGTGCCCGTCGCCGTAGACGTCGGCGGTGTCCAGGAGGGTGACGCCGAGGTCCAGCGCCCGGTGGATCGTGGCGACCGACTCGTCCCGGTCGGCGGTGCCGTACATCTCGCTCATGCCCATGCAGCCGAGGCCGAGGGCGGAGACGGTCAGCCCGTCGCCGAGGGTGCGGGTGCCGAGGGGTGGGGTCACCCCGGCATCCTCGCGCCCCCGCTCAGCGCTGCGCCAGGCCGTCGACCCGGGCCACCTCCTCCGCGGACAGCGTGAACCCGCCGACCGCGAGGTTGGCCCGGATCCGCTCCGGCGTCGCCGACTTCGGGATCACGACGACGCCGTGCTCGACGTGCCAGCGCAGCACCACCTGCGCCGTCGTGACGCCGTGCGCCGCCGCCACCTCGCGCAGCACCGGGTCACCCAGGTCGGTGTTCTTGAACGGGCTGTAGCCCTCCAGGACGACCCCCCGCTCCCGGTGCCCGCTCTCCACCGCCGCGTCGTACCGCGACGGCGCCCAGCTGACCTGGTTCACCTGCGGCGTCACACCGGTCGCCCGGGTCAGCGCGTCCACCTGGGCGAGGGAGTGGTTGCTGACCCCGATCGCGCGGGCCCGGCCGTCCTCGCGGGCGGCGACGAAGCGCTCCCAGACCGCCTCGCTGCCGCCGGGCGGCGGCCAGTGCACAAGCCACAGGTCGACCGCGTCGAGGCCCAGCGCGTCCAGGGACCGCGCCAGCACCCGGTCGGCCCGGCCGGTCTCCCGCGGCGGCAGCTTGGTGGTCACGAACACCTCGTCGCGGGCGATGCCGGAGTCGCGCAGCGCCCGGCCCACCTCGGCCTCGTTGCGGTACATCGTCGCGGTGTCCAGGTGCCGGTAGCCGGCGTCCAGCGCGGTGCGGACGGCGTCCCGGCAGGCGCGGCCGGTCAGCTGCCAGGTGCCGAAGCCCAGCAGCGGCATGGTGCCGCCGCCGGCGAGAGGCGCGGCGGGGACGGTCTCGGTCATGGCCGGTCCGGTGCCCGCGGGCCGCCGCGGTGACACCCGCAGCGCGCGGCGTGCGGCTCTGCTGGGATGGGGACGGCGCCGCCCGTCCGGGCCCGGGCGCCGAACGAGGAGGTCCGCCGTGCAGTACGCCGAATCCGTGGTCGACCTGGTCGGGAACACCCCGCTGGTCCGGCTGAACTCGGTCACCCGGGACCTCGGCCCCGACGCGCCGCTGGTGCTGGCGAAGGTCGAGTACCTCAACCCCGGCGGGTCGGTGAAGGACCGCATCGCCGTCCGGATGGTGGACGCCGCCGAGGCCAGCGGCGCGCTGCAGCCCGGCGGCACGATCGTCGAGCCGACCAGCGGCAACACCGGCATCGGCCTGGCGCTGGTCGCCCAGCAGCGCGGGTACCGGTGCGTCTTCATCTGCCCCGACAAGGTCGGCCAGGAGAAGATCAACGTGCTCAAGGCCTACGGCGCCGAGGTGGTCGTGTGCCCCACCGCCGTCGACCCGGCCGACCCGCGCTCCTACTACTCGGTGTCCGACCGGCTGGCCCGCGAGACCCCCGGCGGCTGGAAGCCCGACCAGTACTCCAACCCGGCCAACCCGCAGTCGCACTACGAGACGACCGGCCCGGAGATCTGGGCGCAGACCGAGGGCCGGATCACCACGTTCGTCACCGGCATGGGCACCGGCGGCACGATCAGCGGCATCGGCCGCTACCTCAAGGAGGCCTCCGGCGGCCGCGTACGGGTGGTCGGCGCCGACCCCGAGGGCTCGGTGTACTCCGGGGGCACCGGCCGGCCCTACCTGGTCGAGGGCGTCGGCGAGGACTTCTGGCCCTCGACCTACGACCGCGAGATCGCCGACGAGGTCATCGCCGTCTCCGACGGCGACTCCTTCGCCATGACCCGGCGGCTGGCCCGCGAGGAGGGGCTGCTCGTGGGCGGCTCCTGCGGGATGGCGGTGGTGGCGGCGCTGCGGGCCGCGGAGAAGCTGACCAGGGACGACGTCCTCGTGGTGCTGCTGCCCGACGGCGGCCGCGGCTACCTGAACAAGATCTTCAACGACACCTGGATGGCCGACTACGGGTTCCTGGACTCCACCGCCGGCGAGACCGTCGGCGAGCTGCTGCACACCAAGTCCGGCGAGACCCCGTCGCTGGTGCACACCCACCCGAACGAGACCGTCCGCGAGGCGATCGACATCCTGCGCGAGTACGGCGTCAGCCAGATGCCGGTGGTCCGCGCCGAGCCGCCGGTGACCGCCGGCGAGGTCGTCGGGTCGGTGGACGAGAAGGTGCTGCTCGACGCGCTGTTCGCCGGCCGCGCGACGCTCGCCGACCGGGTGGAGAAGCACATGTCCGCCCCGCTGCCGATCATCGGATCGGGCGAGCCGGTCAGCGAGGCGGTGAGCGCGTTCGGCTCGGCCGACGCCCTGCTGGTGCACGTCGACGGCAAGCCCGCCGGCGTGGTCACCCGGCAGGACGTGCTCGGCCACCTGGCGGGCCTGTCCGCCGGCAGCCCTGCGCCTACGGTCGGCGCATGAGCCACGGCTTCAGCACCAGGGCGATCCACGCGGGCCAGGACCCGGACCCGGCGACCGGGGCGGTGGTCCCGCCGCTGCACCTGACGACGACGTACAAGCAGGACGGCGTCGGCGGCCTGCGGCAGGGCTACGAGTACAGCCGCAGCGCCAACCCCACCCGGACGGCGCTGCAGGAGGCGCTGGCCGCGCTGGAGGAGGGCGTCGCCGGCCTGGCGTTCGCCTCCGGGCTGGCCGCCGAGGACACCCTGCTGCGCACCGTCTGCACGCCCGGCTCGCACGTCGTCCTCGCCGGGGACGCCTACGGCGGCACGTTCCGGCTGCTGTCGAAGGTGGCCGCGCGCTGGGGCGTCGAGCACACGCCGGTCGACCTCGGGGACCTCGGCGCCGTCCGCGCGGCGATGCGCGACACCACCGCCGTCCTGTGGTGCGAGACGCCGACCAACCCGCTGCTTAACGTCGCCGACGTCGCCGGGCTGGCCCAGGTCGCGCACGACGCCGGCGCCCTGCTCGTCGTCGACAACACCTTCGCCTCGCCCTACCTGCAGCGGCCGCTCACGCTCGGCGCCGACGTCGTCGTCCACTCGACGACCAAGTACCTGGGCGGGCACTCCGACGTCGTCGGCGGGGCGCTGGTCGTCGCCGACGCCGGCCTCGCCGAGCAGCTGGCCTTCCACCAGAACGCGATGGGCGCGGTCAACGGCCCGTTCGACGCCTGGCTGGTGCTGCGCGGCATCAAGACCCTCGGCGTGCGGATGGACCGGCACTGCGCCAACGCCGCCCGGGTCGTGGAGTTCCTGTCCGCGCGGCCGGAGGTGTCGGCCGTCCTCTACCCGGGGCTGCCCGACCACCCGGGCCACGAGGTCGCCGCGAAGCAGATGTCCGGCTTCGGCGGGATGGTGTCGTTCCGGCTGGCCGGTGGCGAGGAGGCGGCGCTGCGGGTCTGCGAGCGCACGGAGCTGTTCACCCTCGCCGAGTCCCTGGGCGGCGTGGAGTCGCTGGTCGAGCACCCGCACCGGATGACGCACGCCAGCGCCGCCGGCTCCCCGCTGGAGGTGCCCGCCGACCTGGTGCGGCTGTCGGTCGGCATCGAGGACGTCGAGGACCTGCTGGCGGACCTGGAGCGAGCGCTCAGCTGAGCCGCAGCGCCCCGCTGGGGCAGCCCCGGACCGCCTCCGCCGCCGCGGCGGGGTCGGCCGGGGCGGCCTGCCGCACCTGCAGCACGCCGTCGTCGTCGAGCTCGAACACCTCCGGGGCGACCACCTCGCAGACGCCGCTGGCGATGCACCGGTCCCGGTCGACCTCGATCCGGCTCACCGCGCCAGCCGGGCCGGCAGCCGCTTGAGCCCGTTGACGAAGGAGGACTGCAGCCGGTCCGGCGGGCCGGTCACCTCCAGGTCGGGCAGCGCGTCGAAGAGGGTCCGGAAGGCCACGGCGATCTCCCGGCGGGCCAGGTGCGCGCCGAGGCAGAAGTGCGGGCCCCGCGAGCCGAACCCGACGTGCGGGTTGGGGTCGCGGCCGAGGTCCAGGCGGTGAGGGTCGGCGAAGACGGCCGGGTCCCGGTTGGCCGCGGCGTAGAACAGCAGGAACTTGCTGCCCGCCGGGAAGGTCTGCCCGGAGAGCTCGACCTCGCGGGTGGCCGTCCGGCGCATCCAGGTGATCGGGCTGGTCCAGCGCACCACCTCCTCCACCGCCGTGCGGGTCAGGCCCGGGTCGGCGGCCCAGCGGTCCCGCTCAGCGGGGTGCTCGCTGAGCGCCAGCACGCCCTGGGAGATGGCGTTGCGGGTGGTCTCGTTGCCGGCCACCAGCAGCAGGATGAAGAAGCTGGCGATCTCCTGGTCGGTCAGCCGCTCGCCGTCGACCTCGGCGTGCACCAGCGCCGTCGTCAGGTCCTCGGTCGGCCGGCCGCGGCGCTCCACGGCCATCCGGGTCATCAGCCCGGCCAGCAGCTCCCCCGCCGTCAGGAAGGCGGCGACGGCGTGCTCCTCGCTGTCGATCAGCTCCGGGTCGCCGCCGGAGAGGATCACGTTCGACTGCTGCAGCACCATCGCCCGGTCGTCGTCCGGCACGCCCATGAGGTCGCAGATCACCCGCAGCGGGATCGGGGCGGCGAGGTCGGCGACGACGTCGAGCGTGCCGTCGCCGTCCTGCGCGGTGCGCCGGGCGCGGGCGACGACGTCCTCGGCGACCGCCTGCACCGAGCCGACCAGCCCCTCCAGGATCCGCGGGGTGAACGCCTTGGCCACGATCCGGCGGATCTTCGCGTGCCGCGGGTCGTCCATGCTGATCAGCGAGCCGTAGAACTCGTTGAGGTCCGGCGGCATGTCCTGGATCGACACCGCGCCCTGGCCGGAGGAGAACAGGTCCGGGCGGCAGCTGATCGCCTCGACGTCGGCGTACCGGGTGACCGCGTGGTAGCCCGGACCGACCGGCAGGTACGGGATCTCCGGCTCGGCGAAGAAGGCGAACGGCGCCTGGGCCCGCAGCAGGTCCAGGACCGCGTGCTTCACCTCCGGCGGGTTCGCCCAGAACGCCCGGTCGGACAGGTCGACGGCGTCGAGGTCGATCCCGGACGGGACGACGGTGGCGGACACGGGACCTCCCGGGATCGGAACGCGGCGTTGCCACCGTGGCCGGGGTCACACCCGCCGTCAAGCCCGGCACACCACCGGGAAGCACCCGGCGGTCGGCCGGGTTGTCGCAGGGCACCCACGCCGGCGCCGGACGCGAGAGGATCGCCGCCATGAGCACCACCGACCGCCGCCTCGACCCCGCCGCCGCCGAGGAGGAGCGCGCCCGGATCCGGGCGGCGCACCTGCGGCCCGCCGGCGAGCGGCCCGCCTCGACGGCCCGGGGCCTGCACCACACGGCGCTGATCAGCTCCGACGTCGAGCGGACCGTCCGCTTCTACCAGGACGTGCTCGGCTTCCCGCTCACCGAGCTCATCGAGAACCGCGACTACCCCGGTTCCTCGCACTTCTTCTTCGACATCGGCAACGGCAACCTGATCGCCTTCTTCGACTTCCCCGGGCTGGACGTCGGCCCCTACGCCGAGGTGCTCGGCGGCCTGCACCACATGGCGATCAGCGTCGAGCCCGACCGGTGGCGCGAGCTCGTCGGCCGGCTGGAGTCCGCCGGGGTCGCGCACGAGGTGCACAGCGGCGTCTCGGTCTACTTCCGCGACCCCGACGGCGCCCGGATCGAGCTGATCGCCGACCCGCTCGGCGAGATGTACGGCCAGCAGGTCCTGTGAGCCGGTGAGCCAGCCGCCCCGCCCCGGCCCGCCCACCCGGGTCACCCTCCCCACCCTCTCGCCGTCCTCCCGCCTCTACGTCGGCACCGAGGCCGGCGGCTCCGCCCTCCTGCTGGTGGCGACGTTGTGCGCGCTGGCCTGGGCCAACTCGCCCTGGTCGGACGCCTACGACTCGTTCTGGCACACCCCGGCGGTGGTCGGCGTCGGGGACGTCGTCCTCGAGATGGACCTGCGGCACTGGGTGAACGACGGCGCGATGGCGCTGTTCTTCCTCGTCGTCGGCCTGGAGATCACCCGCGAGGTGAGCACCGGGGAGATGCGCGACCGCCGGTCGGTCGCCGCGCCGGCGCTCGGGGCCCTCGGCGGGCTCGTCGTCCCCGCCGTGATCTACCTGGCGTTCAACGCCGGGGGCGAGGCGTCGGCGGGCTGGGGCATCGTCATGTCCACCGACACCGCGTTCGTCCTGGGCGTGCTGGCGCTGTTCGGGCCGCGCTGCCCCGACCGGCTGCGGCTGTTCCTGCTGACGCTGGCGATCGTGGACGACATCGGCGCGATCACCGTGATGGCGCTGTTCTACTCCGACGACCTGGTGCTGCCGGCGCTGGCGGTGTCGGCCGTGCTCGTCGCCGCCGTCGTCGCGCTGCGCTGGGCCGGGGTGTGGCGGCTGTGGCCCTACGTCGTCCTCGGGACGGCGCTGTGGGTGGCGGTGCACGAGTCGGGGGTGCACGCCACGCTGGCCGGCGTCGTCCTCGGCCTGCTGATGCCCTCCCGGCCGCCGCCGCACGAGGAGGTGCAGCGCACCAGCGCCTACGGCCGGGCGCTGCGCGAGCAGCCCGACGCCGAGCGGGCGCGGCTGGCCAGCCTCGCGGTGGCCTCGACCGTGCCGGCGAACGCCCGCCTGCAGCACCGGCTGCACCGCTGGACGGCCTACGTCGTCGTCCCGGTGTTCGGACTGGCCAACGCGGGCGTGCCGCTGGACCCGGCCACCCTCGGCGAGGCGGCCTCCTCGCCGGTGACCATCGGCGTCGCGGTGGCGCTGCTGGTCGGCAACGCCATCGGGATCACCCTCGGCGCGACGGTCGCGCTGCGCGCCGGCCTGGGCATCCTCCCCGGCGGGGTGCGCTGGTCACACCTGGTGGCCGGCGCGACGCTGGCCGGCATCGGCTTCACCATCTCGCTGTTCATCGCCGACCTGGCCTTCCGGGACCAGCCGGCCCTGCGCGAGCAGGCGATGATCGGCATCCTCGGCGGCTCGCTGACCGCCGCGATCGTCGGCGTCGTGCTGCTGCGCGTCCTCGGCGACCGCTTCCCGCTGTGCACGCCGGAGGCCGAGGGGCCACCGACGCTGCCGCCGCGGCCCTGGCTGGAGCCCGCCCTCCGCCGCTGAGCCGGCCGTGCCCGGCCCGGCGCCGGGCATCCAGGTGCAGGCCGGGGCCTCCGGTGCCGGCTCGGGGTCGGCGACGACGCCCGGTGCGGCGGCGACCGCCCGGCGCAGCGCGGCGATCTCCACCCGGCCCGCGTAGCGGCGGCCGCCGATGAACAGCGTCGGCGTGCCCTCCACGCCCATCTCGAGGCCGGCGGCGAAGTCCGCCTCCACCTTGTCGCCGAAGGGCTGGGCCGCGGCCCCCACCACCCGGTCGCCGTCCAGCCCCAGGTGCTCGGCGTAGGAGCGCAGGGCGGCGTCGTTGAGGCGGTCCTGCTTGGCGAACAGCAGGTCGTGCATCTGCCAGAAGGCGCCCTGGGCGGCGGCCGCCTCGGCGGCCAGCGCCGCGGTCAGCGCGTACGGGTGCCGGTCGGCCAGCGGGAAGTTGCGGAAGACCAGGCGCACCCGGCCGCCGGACTCCTCCACCAGCCGGCGCAGCACCGGGGCCGCGGCGGCGCAGTAGGGGCACTCGTAGTCCCCGTACTCCAGGACGGTGACCGGGGCGGCGGGGTCGCCGAGGACGTGGTCGGCCAGCAGGTCGCCGGCGCGGAGGTCGGGCACGCCACGATGCTGCCCGACGGGCCCGGCGGCGGTCACGCCGCGGAGTCGACCAGGTCGGCGTAGTCGGGGTGCTTGCCGATCCAGCCGCGGACGAAGGAGCACTGCGGCACCGCGCGCTCGCCGCGGGACCGCACGTCGTCGAGGGCCCCGCGGACCAGGCGCCCGCCCACGCCGGTGCCCTCGGCGGCGGGGTCGACCTCGGTGTGGGTGAACACGATGCGGCCCGGCTCGCGGCGGTAGGCCGCGTGGCCGAGCACGCGCTCGCCGTCGCGGATCTCGTACCGGGAGGACTCGGGGACGTCGTGCACGGTGGGCTCCATGTGCGGCCCAACCGGGGGCGGCGGCCGGCTGTTCCCCGGCCCCCGACGGGGGCCCGGACACGACGAGGGCCCGGTCACCGTGGTGACCGGGCCCTCGTGCCAGTAGCGGGGACAGGATTCGAACCTGTGACCTCTGGGTTATGAGCCCAGCGAGCTACCGAGCTGCTCCACCCCGCGTCGGTGAGACCACGGTACCACCCGTCAGGTGAGCCCTCGGCGGGGCCCTCGGCGTGCCCCTCGGCGGGACCTCCGGGGGTCGGAGCGCGCCTCCCGGAACGTGACCGTCCGACCACGTACGGTCGCCGGATGTTCTCGGTGGCCTTCCTCGCCGAGCCCCTGCGGGTCGAGGTGCACCACCGGGACGGCTGGCACCGCGGCGTGCTGCTGGGCTGGCGGCACGACGCGGACGACGCCTGCTGGCTGCGCGTCAGCGCCGTCGTCGACGGGCTGAAGCAGTCCGCGTGGGTGCCGCTGGCCGCGGTCCGGCTGCCCGGGACCGCGCCCGCCGCGTCCGCCCCGCCGCGCCTGGTCCGGCACGGCGACCGGGACGCGCCCGCCCGGACTCCGGCGCTGCCCCGGCCGCGGCCGTCGCTGCCGGCCGACCGCGTCGGGCGGCCGCTCCCGCCGGTCCCGGCCTGATCGTCCGCGCGCGGCTCAGCCGAGGCGCGCGGCGGTCGCCGCGGCCGGAACGGCCGGCAGCAGCGGCTCGTCGTCCCGTCCGGCGGCGTCGGCTCAGCCGGCGAGCAGGCGCGGCGCGGCCCCGATCACGCCGCCGGGGCCGCGATCTCCCGCACGACGGCCCGGGCGGCCGCCCGGCCCTCGGGGGCCGGCACGAGCGGGTACACGTGCACCGCTCCCCGGCAGACGGTGACCTCCACCGGGGCGCCCTCCGCCCGCGCCCGGTCCCGCAGCGCGAGCGCGTCGGGCAGGCAGATCTCGGCGGTGCCGACGTACACGTGCACCGGCGCCAACCCGGTCAGCGGGCCGTTGCCCGGGCTCAGCCGCGGGTCGGTCGGGTCGTCCCCGCCGGCCCAGGCGGCCGCCGCGACGCGCAGCCCGGCGCTGCACAACCACGGATCGCGCGCCTCCACCGCCGGCAGGTCGGGGTGGCCCAGCGTCAGGTCCAGCCACGGCGAGAGCAGCACCAGGCGCCGCGGCTGCGGCAGCCCGGCACCGGCCAGCGTCTGCGCGAGACCGAGGGCCAGCCCGCCGCCGGCGGAGTCGCCCGCGACGGTCACCGCCGCGGCGCCCACCTCCGCGACGAGGTCGCGGTAGACGGCGGTCACGAACGGATACGCCGCCCGGTACGTGTGCTCCGGCGCGAGGCCGTAGTGCGGCACCTCCACCCGCACGCCGGCGTCGGCCAGCCGGGAGACCAGCGCCCAGTGCTGCGGCGAGATCGCGCTCATGTAGGCGCCGCCGTGCAGGTAGACCGCCGCGCTGCGGGCCGGGCCGCCGCGCGGGGCGACGGTCGTGCACGGGAAGCCGCCGACCTCCCGCTGCCGGACGTCGTGCCGCCGGGTCAGCGCGGCCGGCGGGGCCGTGGACCCCTTCGGCGCCGCCAGGCGCCGCCGCGCCCGCTCGGGGGTCGCCAGCGCCCGCTTGCGGGTGAGCCGGAGGACGGCCGCGACCGCCCTCATCTGCAGGCTGGTCACGCGGTCCTCCCTCGACACCCGGGCGCCGGCCCGGGACGGCACAGGACCCCGGCACTCGATGAGTGCCGGGGTCCTGTGGTGGTAGCGGGGGCAGGATTCGAACCTGCGACCTCTGGGTTATGAGCCCAGCGAGCTACCGAGCTGCTCCACCCCGCGTCGGTGACTCCACTGTACACGCCCTGCCGGCCGCCGACCGGCGGGGCGGGAGTGCCCCTCGGCACACCCCGCCCCGCGCGGGCCGGTTCCCGGGATCAGCCCCCCGGCGTCGCCGAGGCCGCGGCGGCCTGCGCCGCCTGGTAGGCGTCCACCGCCACCTGCAGGTCCTCGAGTGCCTGGCCCTGGGCCGAGAAGTCGCCGCTGCGCTGCGCCTCGGCCAGCGCGCTCAGCGCCGCGTCGAGGTTGGCGACCGCCTGCTCCAGCTCCGGGGTGGAGCCGGTCCCGCCGGCCGGCGGCGGGGGCGCCTCGGTCGTCGGGGGCGCGGACGTCGTCGGGGGCGCCGACGTCGCGGGCGGCGTCTCGGTGTCGGGCTCGCTGCCCGCGTCCCCGCCGTCGGTGGCCACGTCGCCCGCCCCGGCGCCGAAGACCTGGTCCAGCGCGTCCGAGAGGGTGTCGGCGTAGCCGACCTGGTCGCCGTAGCTGACCAGCACCTTCCGCAGCAGCGGGAATGAGTTCTGCCCCGTGCCCTCGACGTACAGCGGTTGGACGTACAGCAGCCCGTCCTCGCCGATGGGCAGGGTCAGCAGGTTGCCGAACACCGGTTGCGAGTCGGCGCTGCGGAACAGGTTCAGGTCACGCGCGACCTCGTCGTTGGTGTTGAACGTGTCCTGCACCTGCTGCGGGCCGAGGAACGGCGTGTTCCCGGGCAACCGCAGGATCTGGATCTCACCGTAGGTGTCCGGGTCGCTGGAGGCGGAGATGAACGACGACAGGTTCTGCCGGCGGAACGCGTTGAGCGCGCTGGTCAGCTGGAACGTCGCGTCCTCGTCCCCGGGCCGCTGCGCCAGGATGTAGTACGGCGGCTGGGCGTCGTCCGTGTCGACCGTCGGGTCGGCCGGCACCTGCCAGCGGTCGTTGCCCTGGTAGAAGTCCTGCGGGTCCGACACGTGGTAGCGCGTGAGGATGTCCCGCTGCAGCTTGAACAGGTCCTCGGGGTAGCGCACGTGCTCGACCAGCTCGTCGGGCATCTCGTCGCGCGGCTGCACCACGCCCGGGAAGGCCTTCATGAACGTCTGCAGGACCGGGTCGTCGGTGTCCCACTCGTAGAGGGTCACGGTGCCGTCGTAGGCGTCGACGGTGGCCTTCACCGAGTTGCGGATGTAGTTGAACTGCTCGTCGGGCAGCGCCGTGCTGCCGGTGCCCGTCAGCGCGTCGGTGGCCGCCTCGCCCAGCTCCATGAACTCCGCGTACGGGTAGGAGTCCGACGTCGTGTAGCCGTCCAGCACCCAGGTGATCTCCCCGTCGATCACGGCCGGGTACGGGTCGCCGTCCACCTCGAGGAAGGGCGCTGCCTTCTCGACGCGGTCGCGCGGGTCGCGGACGTACAGCACGCGGGAGGCGTCGTTGACCGCCCCGGAGAGCAGGAAGTTGCGCTCCCGGTAGTAGATGGCGAACGTCAGCTGCCGGAAGAAGCTGCCGATCGACACCCCGCCGTCGCCGTCGTAGGTGTTGTTGATCTGCCCCTCGTCGGAGCCGTCCTCGGGCCGGTCGAACTCGCGCGGCTCCTCGCCCTCGGGCGCGCCGACGACGGAGTAGACGTCCTCGCCCTGGTCCTGCAGGAGCTCGCCGTAGTAGATGCGCGACTGGTCGACCTCGATGTTGCCGCGGGTCGGCAGGTCCAGGGTGGTGAAGTTCGGGACGCCGCCCTCCTGGCCGGCGGCCACCTCGACGACCTGGTTGGCCGGCGCGGCCACGAAGCCGTTGCCGTGGGTGTAGACGGTGTGCCGGTTGATCCAGCTCGACTGGTTCTCCGACAGGCTCTCGCTGTCCAGCTCGCGGACGGCGACCACGTAGTCCCGCGTCACCGGGTCGCCGGTCTGCGGGTCGGGCAGGGTGTACCGGTCGATGTCGAGCTTCTCCGGGAAGCCGTAGATGTTGCGGATCTGCTGGCGCGCGGTGAACGTCGCCGACAGCACGTTGGGGTCCAGCAGCCGGGCGTTGGGGATCGTCTCGCTGTCGGCGCGCAGCTCGGCCTGCGCCGCCTCGGTGTCGACCTCCTCGCCGGTGGCGCTCTGCGCGTAGTCGACGTAGTCGACGTCGCGCAGGTCGTAGGCGTCGCGGGTCGCCTCGATCGCCCGGGAGATGTAGTCGGCCTCGCGCTGGTCGGCGCTGGGCTTGACCACGAACTGCTGCACGATCGCCGGGTAGGCGACGCCGATGACCAGGCTGGACAGCAGGAGCAGCACCAGCGCCGCGGCCGGCAGCCGCAGGTTGCGGACGACGACGTTGGCGAAGAAGGCCAGGGCGCAGAAGGCCGCGGCGAACACCAGGATCGTCTTGGCCGGCAGCAGCGCGTTGACGTCGGTGTAGCTGGCGCCGGTGAACAGGTCACCGCGGTCGGAGTAGACCAGCCCGTACCGGTCCATCCAGTAGGCCAGCGCCTTGAGCAGCACGAACAGGCCCAGCAGCACCGACAGCTGCACCATCGCCGCCGAGGTGAGCTTCTGCCCCGGCGTCTGCAGCCGCAGCCCGCCGAACAGGTAGTGCGTCAGCAGCGACCCGATCAGCGCCAGCAGCACGATCGCGAAGCCGAAGCCGAGCAGCAGCCGGTAGAAGGGGTAGTCGAAGACGAAGAAGGACAGGTCCAGCCCGAACTCCGGGTCGGTCCGGCCGAAGTCGGTGGCGTTGCGGAAGGTCAGCCAGGTCTCCCAGCTGCCCTGCGCGGTGAAGCCGGCGAACAGGCCGACGACGACGGCGACCGCCGACAGCACCAGCGTGCGGCGCGGCTCCAGCGACTGCCGGTAGCGCTCGAGGTTCTGCTGCTCCAGCGACATCGGCCGGAACGTCGGCCGGAACCGGTAGGCGAGGTAGATCGCCAGCGCGGTCAGCCCGCCGGTGGCCACCCCGGCCACCGCGAAGAGCAGCGCGCGGGTCTGGAGCTCGGTCCAGAACACCTCGGTGTAGCCGGTCTCGTCGAACCACAGGTAGTCGACGTAGACGTTCGTCAGCGTCCCGATCGCGGTGAACAGCACCAGCAGGACGGCGATGGCCCCGATGACGATCTTGGCGCGCCGCGACAGCGTCGGCACGGACACGGGGGGCCGCATGGCCACGAGCGGTCTCCTTCAGTTGCGGTGGTGCGGGGGGCGTCCGGCGGCTGCGACCACCGGCTGCCCCGTCACCGGGCGTTCGACCGCGGGCGGTCGGGGCGGCGTCGGGAGGGGGTCGGCCGACCCGGCGCGGGCCCGGTCAACCCAGGACAACGCACGGGGCGGCCCGGGGTTCCCCGGCCGGGTCCAGCTTCCCCCACGGCGGGGCGCGGCGGTGCGGCGTACCGCCGGCGCACGGTCAGCACCCCGCCGGGGTGCGCCCGGCGCGGAGGTCGTCCAGCGCGTCCAGCGCGTCCTGCAGGTCGGCCACCCGGGCCATGGTCAGCCCCGGCTGCGGCGCGTCCAGCGCCTCCGCGCAGTTGTCGGCGGGCACGAGGAACAGCTCGGCGCCGATCTCGCGGGCGGCGACCATCTTGAGCTGGATGCCGCCGATCGGGCCGACCGTGCCGGCCGCGTCGATCGTGCCGGTGCCGGCGACGACCGCCCCCTCGGTCAGGTCGGTGTCGCCGACCAGGTCGAGGATGCCCAGGGTCAGCATCAGCCCGGCCGAGGGGCCGCCGACGTCGGCGACCTGGATGTCGACGTCGAACGGCGCCGAGGGCCGGTCGGCCACGAGGATGCCGAGCAGCGCGCCGCCGCGCTCCTCCGACGTCCCGGTGGTGATCTCCGCGGTCCCGGGCTCGCCGAGGCGGGTGTAGGCGACGGTCACCGTGCTGCCGCCCTCGATGCCGGTGAGCACCTCGTCCAGCGCGGCCGTGTCGGGTGTCGGCCGCCCGTCGACCGACTCGATGGCGTCGTTCTCCTCGAGCAGCCCCTCGGACGGGGAGTCGTCCCCGGACAGCCCCCGGACGACGACCTTGTCGCCGTAGCCCAGCTCGGTCAGCGCCGCCGCCTCGGCCCGCTCCTCGGAGGTGAGGAACGCCTGGCGGTTGGCCCGCTGGGTCTCCTCGCGGGTCTGGTCGGAGGGGTAGACCGACTCCTCGGGGACGATGCTGACCTCGTCGTCGAACCAGCCCTGCACGGCCTCCACCAGGCTCAGCCCGGCGCGGCTGACGCCGACGGTGGTCAGGTTGAGGTTGCCGCTGACGTCGTTGCGCTCCCGGCCCTCGACCGCGATCACCGGCTCGCCGTCGACCTCGCCCAGGGTGTTCAGCGTGGGGCCGGGCACCTGGGCGACGTAGGGCACCGGCACGGCCGCGCCCAGCACGCCCAGGACCAGGAGCAGCACCGTGCCCACTGCGAGCACGGCGATCCGTCGGGTCACGACCGGGCAGCTTAGGAGGCGGAGCTGGCAACCGCCGCGACGCGGGCCCGGCGCCGCCGCCCGCGGGCGGTGTCCGCTGCCGGCGTAGTCCGGGCCGGGTCCGACGCCGGTCCCCCGGAGATCACCGCGACTACCGTGGAGCCATGAGTGACGTGCCGTTCGGCTTCGGGCTCCCCGACCGCGACCCCGAGCGCCGGGACCAGCCCGGCCCGGGCAACGACCCCTTCGGGTTCGGTGCCCTCTTCGGCGGCGGCGCGGGCGCCGGCGCCGGGACGCCGCAGGAGTTCCTGGCGAAGATGCCGCTGTTCGCCGAGCTGCAGAAGCTCATGAGCTGGTCCGGCGGGCCGGTGAACTGGGACCTCGCCCGGCAGGGCGCGATCAGCGCCCTGGCCGCCGGCACCCAGCCGGTCTCCGACGCCGAGCGCACCGCGGTCACCGAGGCGCTGCGGCTGGCCGACCTGTGGCTGGACCCGGTGACCGACCTGCCGTCGGGCGTCGAGCGCACCCTCGCCTGGTCGCGCGTCGAGTGGGTGGAGCAGACGCTGCCGCAGTGGGCCACCCTGATCGACCCGCTCGCCGAGCGCGTCGTCGCCGCGATGACCGGCGCCCTCCCGCAGGAGGCCATGGCCATGGCCGGCCCGCTGGCCGGGATGATGGGCCAGGTCGGCGGCCTGATGTTCGGCGCCCAGGTCGGGCAGGCCTTCGGCCGGCTGGCCGGCGAGGTGCTCACCGGCACCGAGGTCGGCCTGCCGCTGGCCCCGGCCGGCGCGGCGGTCCTGGTCCCGCAGAACGTCGAGGAGTTCGCCTCCGGCCTGGACCGGCCGGCCGACGAGGTGCGGCTGTTCCTGGCCCTGCGCGAGGCCGCGTCGCTGCGGCTGTTCGCGCACGTGCCGTGGCTGCGCCAGCAGCTGCACGACGCCGTTCACGCCTACGCCCGCGGCATCAACGTCGACCGGGAGGCCATCGAGCGCGGGATCAGCGAGGCGATGGGGTCCGGCGGCATCGACCCGAACGACCCGGAGAGCCTGCAGCGGCTGCTGCCGATGCTGGAGCCGGAGGAGACGCCGGAGCAGCAGATGGCGCTGCGCCGGCTGGAGACGCTGCTCGCGCTCGTCGAGGGCTGGGTGGACGCCGTCGTGGCCGCGGCGGCCGGCGACCGACTGCCCGGGCACGGCGCCCTGGCGGAGACGATGCGCCGCCGCCGGGCCTCCGGCGGGCCGGCCGAGCAGACCTTCGCCACCCTGGTGGGGCTGCAGCTGCGGCCCCGCCGGCTGCGCGACGCCGCCACCGTGTGGGGCGCCATGGCCCAGCAGCACGGCACGGCCGCGCGCGACCGGCTCTGGTCCCACCCCGACCTGCTGCCGACGTCGGACGACCTCGACGAGCCGCTGGACTTCGTGGCCCGGCAGGGCGCCGACGACGAGCTGCGCGCCCTCACCGAGCAGCCCCCCACGGACGAGGACCGGCCCGAGCAGCAGTAGCCGCCGGCCCCCTGCAGGGGCCCGCCCCGGGCGCGCGAGGGGTGAGGGGCAGGGAGGGCTTCGTCTAGTCGACGTCGTCCTCGGAGGTGGCGGGCTCGCCGGCCTCGTGGCGGGCCAGCTCGACGCCCTCCAGGAAGCCGCGGGCCCGCTCCGCCCGGGGGTAGCCGGCGACCAGCGCCCAGAACCGGTCGTCGTGGCTGGGCTCGATCAGGTGCGCCAGCTCGTGCACGAGCACGTAGTCGACGACGTACTGCGGCATGCCCCGCAGCCGGCTGGACAGGCGGATGCTGCCGTCGGCCGGCGTGCACGACCCCCAGCGCCGGTTCTGGTTGTCGACCCACCGCACGCTGGTCGGCTGCGGCGCCCCGGCCAGGTGGGCCGCGGACAGCGCCCGCGCGTGCGCCAGGAGCTCCTCGTCGCCGCCGACCGAGCGGCGCCGCCGCTCCTCGCGGGTCTGCAGCTTGGCCACCATCTGCGCCACCCAGCGGCGCTCCTCGGCCGGCGTGAAGGCGGCCGGGATGAGGACCACGGTGCGGCCGGACTCCCGGTACGCCGTCACCGTGCGCCGCCGCCGCGCGCTGCGGCGCACCTCGACCGGACCGGTCGCGGGACGCGCCAGTTCCGACCCGGACGCGGGGACGGCGCGGACGGCCCGCGCGGCCGGCGGTCGGTCCGCCGGTCCGGGGGTGTTCGGGGTGTCGGGAGTCCTTCCGGGCACGAGAGCACCGTAGTTCCGGCGGCCGGGCGTCGCCGCTCCACGACACCCGCTCGGGTGCAGGTCCGCACGGACGGTGGACACCGCGTGCCCCCGTCCCGGGGACGTGCTCCACTGCGCGGCTTCCACACCCCCCGCGAGGCCGTTCCCGCAGGTGGGCCCGCAAGTCGGGGCCGGAGCAGGGGCGCGCCCGGCCGGCGCCGTCCCCCGGCCGCCCACAGCGACACGCCGCGGGCTCCCCAGCTCCTCCACAGCGTCGTCCACAGGCTGTGGGGAACCGGCCGGTCCCCCGGCGGCGGCGGCACCGCCGCGCCCCGGGGCGGGACCCGACCGGCGGGTAGCGTTCCTGCGCAGCGGCGCCCCGGACCGGGTGCCGGACCAGCCCAGCAGGAGGAGGAGCACCGTGGCGGAGAGCTACAACGGCTACTGCGTGAAGTGCAAGGAGAAGCGCGACTTCGACGGCGAGGTGAAGGTCAGCGAGTCCGGCCGCCGGATGGCCCAGGGCACGTGCCCGGTCTGCGGCACCAAGATGAACCGGATCCTCGGCAAGGCCTGAGGGAGGACCCCCTCGCCCCACCACTCGCGAGCTCGCGGTGGGCCCCTGCGAGGGGGCCATCGACGGCGGCGTCCCGCACGGCGGGCGCCGCCGTCGGCGTCCCCGGGGGCTGTGGACGACGGCGGCCCCGGCCCGTGCGCGGTGCGAGGCTGCGCCGCGTGTCCGACACCGCCCACCCCCTCCTGCCCCCGGCCACCCCGCTGCTGCGCCGGCCCGCCGACGCCGTCCAGGTGGGCGGGGTGGACACCGGCGACGGGCTGCTCCTGCGGCCCGGGGCGGCGGAGCTGACCGCCCTGCTGCGGGGCCTGGACGGCCGCCGTCCGCAGCGGGCGGTCGTGGCGGACGCGGCCGAGGCCGGCTTCGACCCGGCCGCCGTGACGGGCCTGCTGCACGGGCTGCGGGCCACCGGGCTGCTGGTCGACCTCGACCCCGCCGACCTGCTGGCGGCCGAGGCGGGCCCGGCCGCCGCGGCGCGCACCGCCGCCGAGCTGCCCGCGGGCGGCCCGGCCCGGTGGGCGGCCCGCCGCCGGGCGGCCGTGGTGGTGGAGGGGGCCACGCGGGTCGGGGTGCCGCTGGCCGCCGTCCTGGCCGCCAGCGGGGTCGGCCGGGTGAGCGTCCGCGACGGGGAGCTGACCGCGGCCGCGGACGCCGTCGTCGGGGGGCTGAGCGCCGGCGACGAGGGGCGGCCCCGGGCCCTGGCCGCCGCCGACGCCGTCCGCCGGGCCAGCCCGCTGGCCGACGTCCGCCCGCTGCCCGAGGGCGCGGCCCCCGACCTGGTGGTGCTGGCCCGGCCCTGGGCGGCCGCCGACCCGCTGGTGGCCGCGCTGCAGCGGGCCGGCACGGTGCACCTGGTGGCGACCGTCCGCGGGGAGACCGGCGTCGTCGGGCCGCTCGTGGTGCCCGGGCGCACCAGCTGCCTGGCCTGCGCCGACCTGCACCGCCGCGACGCCGACCCGTCCTGGCCGGCGCTGGCCGCCCAGCTCACCGCCGCGGAGGCGCTGCCCAGCGGCTCGACCGTCACCTGTCTGCTGACCGCCGTGACCGCGGCCCAGCAGGTGCTGGCCTACCTGGACCGCAGCGGGGCGCCGGCCGCCCTGGGCGCGACGGTCGAGCTGCGGCCCCCCGGGCTGGTGCCGGCCCGCCGGCGGTGGCCGGTGCACCCCGACTGCGGCTGCCTCGACGCCGCTCCGGCGGAGGCGCCCGCGACCCCAACGGGGGACTCGCGCGGACCCGCACTCGGCGTCCCGGACCCCGGACGGGGACAATGGTCCCCGGAGCGGCGCGCCGGCGGCCCCCTCCGCGACCACGACCTGCGAGCGCCGTGACCGACGAGCCTCAGCGAGGAGGACACGTGCCCGACAGCGAGCGGGGGATCCCGAGGGGCTCGATGGCCCGCACCGCCCGTCTGGCCTCCCTCCCCCTCGGCGCCGCCGGGCGCGCCACCCTGGGCATCGGCAAGCGGCTGTCGGGCCAGTCCTCGGAGGCCGTCACCGCGGAGCTGCAGCAGCGCACCGCCGAGCAGCTGTTCGCCGTCCTGGGCCAGCTCAAGGGCGGGGCGATGAAGCTGGGCCAGACGCTGTCGGTGTTCGAGGCCGCGGTGCCCGAGGAGGTCGCCGCCCCCTACCGCGAGGCGCTGACCAAGCTGCAGGAGGAGGCGCCGCCGATGCCGGTGCGCACCGTGCACGCGGTGCTCGCCCAGCAGCTCGGCGGCAAGTGGCGGGAGCGGTTCCGGCACTTCGACGACGCCCCCGCCGCCGCGGCCAGCATCGGCCAGGTGCACCGCGCCACCTGGCGGGACGGCCGGGACGTCGCGGTCAAGATCCAGTACCCGGGCGCGGCCACCGCGCTGATGGCCGACCTCAACCAGCTCGCCCGGTTCGCCCGCGTCTTCGCCGCGATGTTCCCCGGCATGGACGTCAAGCCGCTGATCGCCGAGCTCAAGGCCCGGGTCATCGAGGAGCTGGACTACGGGCTCGAGGCCGACGCGCAGCGGCAGTTCGCCGCGGCCTACGTCGGCGACCCGCGCATCGTCGTCCCGCGGGTGGTGGCCAGCGCGCCGAAGGTGATCGTCTCGGAGTGGCTCGACGGGATCCCGCTGTCGAAGATCATCGCCGACGGGTCCCGGGAGGAGCGGGACCGGGCCGGCCTGCTCATGGCCGAGCTGCACTTCTCCGGCCCGCAGCGCGCCGGCCTGCTGCACGCCGATCCGCACCCGGGCAACTTCCGGCTCACCCGCGACGGCCGGCTCGGGGTCATCGACTTCGGCGCCACGGCCCGGCTGCCCGACGGGCACCCCGAGCCGATCGGCCGGCTGCTGCGCTGGGCGCTGGCCGGCCGGGCGGAGGACGTCCTGGTCGACCTGCGCGCCGAGGGGTTCGTCCGCACCGGCATCGAGGTCGACGCCGAGGGTGTCCTGGACTACCTGCGGCCGCTGCTGGCGCCGATCGAGACGCACTCCTTCCACTTCACCCGCGCCTGGATGCAGGAGCAGGCCGCGCGGGTCGCCGACCCGCGCAACGAGGCCAGCCGGCTGGGCCGCCAGCTCAACCTGCCCCCGGCCTACCTGCTCATCCACCGGGTGACGATCGGCTCCATCGGGGTGCTCTGCCAGCTCGACTCGGCGGGCGACTTCCGGTCGGTGCTGGAGGAGTGGCTCCCCGGCTTCACCGCCTGAGCCCCGCCCGCTCCCCGGACACGGCGAGGCCGGCCCCGGGACGCACCGGGAAGCGTCCGGGACCGGCCTCGGTCGGGTGCGGGGTCTCCCCCGCGGTTCCTGCTCGTCGGCAGTCCGCCGTCAGCGGACGGCGGCGCTGGCGCGCGCGGCACGCAGCCGCGCGTACTCGGCACGCCGCGCCCAGCGGCGGGCCGCCCGCAGCCGGCGCGTGCGGGATGCGGTGTCGGCCTGCGACCGCAGCTCCGCGAGCCGGTGGCACGCGAGGTCGTACTCGTATCCGTACATCTGGATCGCCTCGTTCCGGAGGGCGACCGCCCTCGACAGGGTCGGTCGCTGTGCTGGTCGGGTGGTGCCGGTGGGGGTGGGGGCCGGACGGCCCGGGTCGGTGGCCGGGCCGTCCGGAGCCGGGCCGCCGCTCATGCCGCGACGACCTTGCGGGGGCGTCCCCGCGGCCGCTTGCGGGCGATGACCGTGCCGCGCTCGAAGATCTCGCCGCCCCACACGCCCCACGGCTCGCCGCGGGACAGGGCGCCGGCCAGGCAGGCGTCGCGCACCGGGCAGCCGGCGCAGAGCGCCTTGGCCATCTCCAGCTGCTCGGGTCGCTCGGCGAACCACAGGTCGCGGTCCTCCTCGCGGCACGGCAGCGGCCGCCGCACCGGCGCCGGGGCCAGGGGCGCCTGCGGGTGCCGGGGGGTGGCGCCGCCGGTCCGGGGGAGCCCGGGTCGGCGGTGGGACGTCGGGCGGGTAAGGGTCGACTGCACTGCCGCTCCTCCTCGTACTCGTCGTCTGCGGCCGGCGGGTTCGCCGACCGGATGTCGGGCCGGGTGCCGCAAAAAGACGAAGGCCGCGGATCCCGGGATTCGGGTTCCGCGGCCTCGAGGAGGTCCGGTGAGCGCTAGCTCAGCGGCCTGCCCGGGGATCGGATCCCGAGGGGGGTGTTCTGGATGTCGAAGGCGAGGTGCTTCTCGTCGGCTGCGGTGCCGGCGCCGAACGGCATGCCGCCGGTGAGGGCGCGCAGGCGGGCCGAGGGCACACGGGTCCCGTACAGCGGGGCCGGGACGGCAGCGGGCGGCGTCGCGACGGACGGGACGCAGGCGCTGACGGCGGGAGCCGGACGCGCGACGAGGACCCCGGCGACGGAGGCGGGGGCGGTCGTCCAGGTCATGTCGATCATCTGTGCCACCCCTCCTCCCGGGGACGCGGTGCGGCCGTGGTCGGCGGCACCGGAGCTTGGTGCGGCCCGAGGTCGTCCCCGGGCGCGATCAGGACAGTAGGGGCCGCCGCGGAAGGCGGTCAACGCAATTAACGGGCGCGTCCTCCGGACGCGGGACAGCGTCCCCACCGGCCGTCATGTCGGAACGATGTGTCGACCGTCACTCGCTGACCGTGGCCAGCACGTCCTCGCCGTAGAGCTCGAGCTTGCGCGCCCCGATGCCGGGCAGCCCGGCCAGCTCGCGCAGCGTCGCCGGCCGGGTCTCGGCGATGGCCTGCAACGTCGCGTCGGGGAAGACGACGTAGGCGGGGACGGACGCCGCCTGCGCCGCAGAGCTCCGCCAGGCGCGCAGCCGCTCGAACAGCTCCCCGGCCTCCCCCTCGAGCACGACCTTGGCCTTCTTCGGCCGGCGCGCCGGCACGGGCGCGGCGGCGTCGGGCGCCAGCCCGTCGAGGAAGCGGCTGCGGGGGCGGCTGCGCCGCGCGCCGGGGTTGCGGGCCAGCGACCAGGAGAGGGTCAGCTGCTCCCGCGCCCGGGTGACGGCGACGTAGAGCAGCCGGCGCTCCTCCTCCACGGCGTCGGGCCGGGCGAGCGACTGGGCGATGGGGACGACGCCGTCGACCAGTCCCACGACGAAGACCGCGTCCCACTCCAGGCCCTTGGCGGCGTGCATCGAGGCGAGCGTGACCCCCTGCACGGTCGGCGCGTGCTGCGCGTCGGCGCGCTGCGCCAGGTGCGCCACGAAACCGGCCAGGTCGAGCGCGGGGTTCTCGGCGACCAGGTCGACGGCGAGGTCGACCAGCGCCGACAGCGACTGCCAGCGGTCCCGGGCGGCGCCGCCGGCCGGCGGCCGGTGCTCGACCCAGCCGGTGGAGGCGAGCACGTCGCGGACGGTCGGCACCAGCGCGCCCGGCTCGCTGCCCCCGGCGGCGGCGCCGCGCAGCAGCAGCACCGCCTCGCGGACCTCGGGTCGCTCGAAGAACCGCTCGCCGCCCTTGAGCACGTACGGGACGCCGACGTCGGTCAGCGCGTTCTCGTAGACCTCGGACTGGGCGTTGATCCGGAAGAGCACCGCGATCTCCGCCGCGGGCGTGCCGGCGTCGATCAGCGCGCGGCACGCGGCGGCCACGGCGGCGGCCTCGGCCGGCTCGTCGGGGTGCTCGACGAAGCGGGGCGCGGGGCCCTCGGCGCGCTGCCCCAGCAGCCGCAGCCCGGGCAGGCCCTTGCGCTTCGGGGCCTGGCCGATCAGCTTGTTGGCCAGCGCCACGACCTGCGGCGTGGACCGGTAGTCCCGCTCGAGCTTGACGACCTCCGCGTCGGGATAGCGGTCGGCGAAGCCGAGCAGGTAGTCGGGGTCGGCGCCGGTGAACGAGTAGATCGTCTGGTTCGGGTCGCCCACCACGCAGACGTCGGCGCGGCCGCCGAGCCAGGCGTCCAGCAGCCGCTGCTGCAGCGGGTTGACGTCCTGGTACTCGTCGACGACGAAGTGTCGGTACTGGGCGCGGACCTGCCGGGCGACCTGCTGGTGCTCCTCCAGCGCGTAGGCCGTCACCAGCAGCAGGTCCTCGAAGTCCAGCGCGCCGTCCCGCTGCTTGGCCGCCTCGTAGGAGGCGTAGACCTGCGCGACGGCGGCGGCCTCGAACGGCGGCTCCCGGCCCGCGGCCGCCGCCTTCGCCGGGTAGTCCTCCGGCGTGGCCAGCGTGGTCTTGGCCCACTCGATCTCGCTGGCGAGGTCGCGCAGGCTCGTCCGGTCGGTGGTGAGCCGGGCGCGGGCCGCGGCGTTGCCGACCACCCGCAGCTTGTTCTCGACGAGCGGGGGCAGCGGCCCGCCGAGTACCTGCGGGGCGAAGTAGCGCAGCTGGCGCATCGCCGCGGCGTGGAAGGTGCGCGCCTGCACGCCGCCGACGCCCAGGGAGGCCAGCCGGGTGCGCAGCTCGCCGGCCGCGCGGGCGGTGAAGGTCACGGCCAGCACCGCCTCCGGGGTGAAGGCGCCGACGTGCACGCCGTACGCGATGCGGTGGGTGATGGTGCGGGTCTTGCCCGTGCCGGCACCGGCCAGGATGCAGACCGGCCCGCTCACCGCCGAGGCCGCCGCCCGCTGCTCGTCGTCCAGCCCGGCGAGCACCGCCTCGCCACCCCGCTCCCCTGCGCTCACCCCTCGATCCTCCCAGCCCGGTCCGACGACACCGGGGAAGCATCCACACCCCGCCGGTGTTGGCGGGGAGGACGACGGGACCGCGCGGTCCCGCATCGACAGCCCCGACCGACCGCCCCTGGGAGGACCGCCCGTATGAGCGCCGCCACCGCCGCCGTGACCATGTACACCACCACCTGGTGCGGCTACTGCAACCGGCTCAAGAAGCTCATGCAGCGCGAGGGCATCGAGTTCGCCGAGGTCGACATCGAGGTGACCGAGGGCGCGGCCGACGTCGTGATGGCCGCCAACGGTGGCAACCGGACCGTCCCGACCCTCGTCTTCGCCGACGGCGTGGCGCTCACCAACCCCAGCCTCGACCAGGTCAAGGCCCAGCTCGCGCAGCTGCCCGGCGCCTGACACCGCCCGTGCCGCGCCGGGGGGGTGCCCCGAGCGCACCCGGGGACGGTGCATCATCGACGTCCGAGCGGACCGCGACGGGCGGTCCCGCGCCCGGTCCGCCCCCGGTCCGCGTCGGAGGTCGTCACGTGAGCAACCGCCCCGAGCACGCCGGTCCTGCGCCCGGCTGCCCGGACGGCGAGGCAGCTCCCGTCCCCCCGGTCATGGTCGCGCGCACCGCGCGCGGGTGGTCGGTGGTCGCCGCCGGGGCCGCCTCCGACGTCGGCGACCTCCTCGAGGGGCTCTCCCTGGCCGACCTGCTCGCCGAGGCCGCCGGCGCGGCGCCCGAGCCCGACCGCACCGCCCGGCGCGCCGCCCGCGGCCCGGCGGCGGCCGACCCGGCGCCCGAGGCCGACCCGCGCGACGCGCGGCTGGCCGCCCTGGAGCGCACCGTCGCCCAGCTCGAGCACGCCCTGGCCGCCCGGGTGGCCACGGAGCGGGCGATCGGCGTCCTCGCCGAGCGGCACCGCACCAGCCCGCGCTCGGCGTTCGAGCTGCTGCGCGGGCAGGCCCGCAGCAGCGGCCGGCCGGTGCACGAGCTCGCCCGCGCCGTGCTGGCCGAGCTCGACGAGCACCCGGCCGTCCCGCTGACCACCGGGCACGCGACGCCCGCGACGCCCGCCGAGGCCCAAGGCGGCGCCGGGGCGCCGCAGCCGCCGGCCCCGCGGGTGCCCGGCGCGCGACGGACCCGCACCCGCTCGGGCGCCGTCGTCGCGGCGGATGGCCGCTCCTGACCGGCCCCGAACCGCTCACCCCCGAGGGGCTCGCCGCCCGGCTGGCCGAGCTGCTGGCCGGGCTGCCGCCGGAGCCCGGGGCCACCGCGCTGCGGGTGGCCGTCGACGGCCCCGACGTCGCCGCGCCCGCCGCGCTGGCCGGCGCCGTGGCCGAGCGGCTGCCCGTGCTGGGCCGGCCCGCGGTCGTCGTCCCGGCGCCGGGCTTCTACCGGCCGGCGTCCCTGCGGCTGGAGCACGGCCGCACCGACCCCGACGCCCGGTACACCGACTGGCTGGACACCGGCGCGCTGGCCCGCGAGGTGCTCGACCCGCTCGGGCCCGGCGGCAGCGGCGAGTACCTGCCGGTGCTGTGGGACCTCGAGCGCGACCGGGCGGCCCGGGCGCCGCGCCGGCCGCTGCCCCCCGGCGGGGTGGTGCTCGTCGCGGGCGCGCTGCTGCAGGGGCTGGGCCTGGCCTTCGACGCCGTCGTCCACCTGCGGGTGGCCCCGGCGGCCCGGCGGCGGCGGACGCCGGCGGAGGACGCGTGGCAGCTGCCGGCGTTCGACCGCTACGACGACGAGGTCGACCCGGCGGCGCTGGCCGACGCGGTGGTGCTGGCCGACTCCCCCGACCACCCCGCCCTGGTGCTGCAGGGCCGGTTCGCCTAGCGCCCGGCCCGGCCCGGCCACGATCAGGGGACCTGATCGTGGAGCGTCCTCCCTCACGGTGGACGGTGGGGGAGGACGCGCTGCGGTGAGGGAGGACGGCGGCGCCGGCTAGATCTCGCCGGCCACCCAGCGGTCGATGATGTTCCGCGCGATCGACACCGGCGGCGGGAGCGCGCGCGGGCCCTCCCCCGAGCGCAGCTCGTCGCGGGTGAACCAGCGGGCCTCCTCGATCTCGGTCGGGTCGAGCCGCAGGGTCGGGTCGCCGTCGACGCGGGCGACGAAGCCCAGCATCAGCGACTGCGGGAACGGCCAGGGCTGGCTGGCGACGTAGCGGACGTCGGTCACCTGCACGCCGACCTCCTCGAAGACCTCGCGCGCCACGGCGCCCTCGGCCGACTCCCCCGGCTCGACGAAGCCGGCGAGGATCGAGAACCGGCCCGGCGGCCAGACCGCCTGGCGGCCGAGCACGCAGCGGTCGCCGCCGTCGTGCACGAGCATGATCACCGCGGGGTCGGTGCGCGGGAACAGCTCCGCGCCGGTGACCGGGTCCCGCTGCACCCAGCCGGCCTTCTCCACGGTCGTCGGCGCGCCCGACAGCGGGCTGAACCGGGCGCGCGCGTGCCACTCGAGGATGCCGATGGCCTGGGCGAGCAGCCCGGCGTCGAGGTCGTCGAGGTCGGCGCCGAGCTCGCGCAGGTCGTGCCAGCCGTCGACGTCCCGGCCGTCCCCCGCCTGTCCCCGCTCGCCGCGGACGGCGGCGTAGGGCACGCCACCGGCCTCGCCGAGGTAGACCGCGCCCGGCGGCAGGGCCGGCTGCTCGTCCCACACCAGCCGGGGACCGGCGGCGTTGCGGTGCACCGGGACGGCGCCGCGCGGGTCCACGGTGAGCACCCGGACCGGGCGGCCGCCCGCGGGGTCGGCCAGCGCCCGGGACAGGTGGGCGCGGTCGTGCGCGGACCGGGAGAGGACGGGGACGAACCCGGTGGTCGACCGGGTGTCGTCCCCCCAGGCGTCCGGCGGCGGGTTGTCCGCCGGGCCGCTGCCGCCCGCGGGGACGCTCATGCCTCGTCCGCCGCCTGCTCCGCCGCCGCGGTGACCTCAACGGCGCCCAGGGCGCGCAGCGGCTCGGCGATCTGGCCCGCGTCGCCGACGACGACCGCGGTGAGGGCGTCGGGCGCCAGGTACCGGCGGGCGGCCTCGCGCACCTCCTCGACGGTGACGGCGGCCAGGGCGCGCTGGTGGTCGGCCAGCCACTCGGGGGCCAGCCCCGCGCCCAGCAGCGCCGAGACGGTGCTGGCCAGGCCGGCCTGGGTGGCGGTGGACAGCGCCATGCTGCCGAGCACGTACCGGCGGGCGCCGTCCAGCTCGGCCTCGGTCACGGGCAGCAGCGCCATCCGGCCGAGCTCGTAGACGGTCTCGAGGAACGCCGGGCCGGTGACCTCGGTGGCGACGTCGGCCTCGACGAGGAACGACGACGCGGCGGCGAGGTGGTCCACGGAGCTGCGCGGGCTGTAGGTGTAGCCGCGCCGCTCGCGGATGTTCTCCACCAGGCGCGAGGAGAAGTACCCGCCGAAGACCATGTTGGCCAGCCGGACGGCGGGCAGGTCGGGGTCGGTGCGGCGCGGCGCCGTGCCGCCGAGGCGGACGTTGGACTGCACGGCGCCGGGCCGGTCGACCACCTGCAGGGCGCCGTGCCGCTGCTCGGTGACGGCGGGGGCGGTCACCGCGCTGCCCTCGCCGGTCCAGCCGGCCAGCGCGCCGGCGGCGGCGTCGATGGCGGCGGCGGGCTCCAGGTCGCCGACGAGCACCAGCGTGCTGCCGGCGGGGACCACCCGCTCGCGGTGCAGCTTGCGCAGCGCCGTGGCGCGGACCAGCGCCACCAGCTCGGGGGCGGGCAGCTGCAGCGCGTAGGGATGCGCGCCGTAGCGCCGCTCGGCCAGCGCCGTGCGGGCGATGACGCCGGGCTGCGAGCGGGCGATGGCGATCCGCTCGGCCACCCGCGCGCGCTCGGCCTCCACCTGCCCGTTGGGGTAGGTGGCCGAGGTCAGCAGCTCGGCCAGGACGCCGAGGACCGGCGCCAGCCCCTCGGTGAGCAGCGTGGTGGAGAACAGCACCCGGTCGGGGTCGGTGGACACCGACAGCTCGCCGCCGTGGGTCTGCACCAGCTGGGCGATCTCGGTCTGGTCGTGCCGCTCGGTCCCGAGCAGTACGGCGCCGGAGAGCACCGAGGCCCGGGCGGCGTGCTGGGCGGCGGCGCGGGAGGTGCCGGCGGCGAAGGGCACGCGCAGCCGCAGCTCGACCAGCGGCACGCCGGGCCGCGGCACGACGACGACGCGCAGGCCGTTGGGCAGCGTCTGCTCGGTGACCGCGAGCTCGGGCTGCGGGCGGGGCTCCCCCAGCGGCGGGACGAGGGCCAGGTCGAGCACCGAGGCGGTCATCGCCGTCCTCCCGTGGCCTGCAGCTCCAGGACCGCGACGGTGCCGGGATCGAGGCCCTTCGCGGCGGCCTGCACCTGCTCGGGGCCGACCGCGGCGAGGCGGGCCGCGAGCTCACCGGCCAGCTCGGCGCGGCCGTGCACCAGCTCGGCCGCGGCGAAGCCGAGGGTGCGGCCCAGCACGCTGTCGGCCTGGCGCAGCAGCTGCGCCTCGGCGCGGGCCTGCACCCGGGCCAGCTCCTCGGGCTCGACGCCCTGCGCGGCCACCCGGCCGATCTCGTCGTGCACGGCGGCGACGACGGCGTCCACCGGGACGGCGGCCGGGTGGTGCACCTGGGTCGTCAGCAGCGTGGCGTCGCGGACGTCGAAGGGGTCGCCGAACAGCCCGACGTAGCTGCTCTGGGCCACGGCGAGCTGGTCGTCGTGCACCAGCCGGCGCTCCAGCCGGGAGGCGTCGCCCTCGCTGAGCAGCTCGGCCAGCAGCACGGTCCCGAGGTAGGTGTCGAGGTCGCCGACGGGGTCGGGCACCCGCCAGCCCAGGGCGACGGCGGGGGCCGGCGCCAGCCGGTCCTCGACCACCGCGGAGCGGACCGTGGTCGGCGACGGCTCCCCGGTGTGCGCGGTCGGGGGCACGTCGCGGGCCTGGACGGCGCCGAACCAGCGCTGCACCAGCCGCTCGGTCTCGGCCACGTCGAGGTCGCCGCCGACGCACAGGACGGCGTTGCCCGGCGCGTAGTACTTGTCGAAGAAGTCCGCGGCGTCCTCGACCGTGGAGGACTCCAGGTCGACGAACGACCCGTAGCCGTCGTGGGTGTTGGCGAAGCTCTCGAACGCGACCGGCGGCAGCTGCAGCCAGGGGAAGGCGCCGTAGGGCCGGTTGAGCACGTTGACCCGGATCTCCTCCTTGACCACGTCGATCTGGTTGCGGAGGTTCTCCGCGGTGATCGCCGGGGAGGCCATCCGGTCGGCCTCGAGGAACAGCGCCCGCTCCAGCGCCTCGGAGGGCAGCGCCTCGTAGTAGTTGGTGTAGTCCTGGTGCGTCGACCCGTTGAAGGTGCCGCCGGCGGCCTGGACCAGCCGGGCGTGCTCCATCTTCGGGACGTGCGCGGACCCCTGGAACATCAGGTGCTCGAAGAGGTGGGCGAATCCGGTGCGGCCCTCGGGCTCGTTGCGCATCCCGACGTCGTAGAAGACGGTCACGGCCACGACCGGCACGCTGCGGTCGGGCGCCAGGACGACCCGCAGGCCGTTGTCGAGGCGGAAGCGCTCCACCGGGTGCCGGATGGTCAGGTCGGCCCCAGCTGCTGTCACGCCCCGACCCTATGCCTCTGCGGTCCTCCGGACCGCACCGCGGCCAGGTGCCGCCCCCCGGTGCCGCGGAGCCGCTGCCCGTGTCCCGGTCGGGCTGCCCTCCGGGCCCCCGCGACCGCGCCACCCCGGCTCCGCGCCCCTCGAGCTGCGAGAGACCCGTGCCGTGCCCCATCGGCGACGACCGCGACTCGTCAGGACCTCACAACACATCCACTGACGCGATGACCTGGTCGATGACGCCGTAGAGCTCGGCGTGGGTGTTGGGGATCGACAGGTACAGCAGGGCCGGCTGGGCGCGGCCGACGTCGATCAGGAGCAGCGCCGCGCGCTCCCCGGTGGCCTCGTAGCCCTCGACGTCCCAGCTGAGCTGGAACTCGATGAGGTGGGCGGGGGCGCCGTCGACGGTGAGCTCCTCGTCGCGCCGGACCTCCTGCTCGTTGGGCGCCGGATAGTAGTTCACCCGCGCGCTGTCCACGACCTGCTGCAGGGTGACGCCCAGGCTGCCCGGCCCGGCGTAGCCGAACTCCGGGGAGAGCGGGCCGGAGGTGCACTGGGCGATGAAGTCGCCGCCGGAGGGGACGAGTTCCTGGGTGACGAAGTACTGGCCGGCGGTCTCGGTGGTCTCGGTCATCGGGAACAGGTCGTACTCGTACCAGCCGTCGCCGAGGTAGGGATAGGCGATGCCGGCGGCCTCGTCGATGATCCGCACGGTGCCGGGCGGGAACGCGTTGCCGCTCGGGCCCGCGGGGTCGTCGGTCGCCACGGCCTGCCCGGTGCCTCCGCCGTCCCCGCGGCCGACCAGCAGCGCCAGGACGACGACGAGCACCAGCGCGAGCGCGCCGAGGCCGAGCCCCCACGCCAGGCCGCCGCGGCGGGGCGGTCGCGTGCCGCCCTGCGGGCGCCAGGCCGGCTCGGCGGGGACCGGCGGCCGGGCGGGAGCGAGCGTCGGGGCGGCCTGCACCGCGACCCCGGGGCCGGCCGGCGTGGTGACGTCGGACCAGCTCAGGCCGTTCCACCAGCGCACCATGCCGGGCGCGCCGTCGGGGTCGGGGTACCAGCCCGCGGGCGCGGAGGGCTCGCCGGGTCCGGTCACGCCGTCAGGGTAGGGCGTCAGATGCCCCGGTCGGCGGCGCCTCCCCACCAGGTCGCCAGCTCGTCGACGCCGTCCACCCCGCCGTCCCGGACCCGGACCTCCCCCAGCACGCCGAGGTCGTCCCAGGCCCAGACGAGCACCGCGTCGTTGGTCGCCTCGTCCACGAAGCACGCCACCGTGCCGTGGTCGACGTCCTCGACGTCGGTGACGGCGTAGCGGCCCTCGGGGCTGTCGGTGTCCCCGCAGTCGCTGACCAGCCCGAGCTCGGGGAGCCCGGCGGCCACGTCCTCCAGCGCGGCCGCGGCGCCGTCGTCCGCGTACAGCGTGTAGGTGCCCTCCGGCAGCGCCGCGTCCGGCGAGCCGTCGGGGCAGGAGAGCAGGCGCAGCTCGCCGTCCCCGGGCTCCCCGGCGGTGCACTCATCGGTGGTCACGTCGCCGGGCAGCGCGAGGCCCAGCAGCCGGTCGGCGGTGGCGGTCAGGTCGTCGCCGGTCGCGTCGGACCGCCGGTCGAGGACGACGACGAGGACGGCGAGGGCGACCGCGGCCGCCGTGAGCAGCCCGACCAGCACCCACGGCAGCGGGCTGCGCCGCCGCGCGCCGCGCCGCCGCGGGCCGCGTGTCGCCGGCGCGACGCCGCCCACCACCGTGGGCCCGGCGCCGGCGAGGGACTGCCGCCGGGTCGCCGGGCGGTCGCCGTCCCCGGGCAGCGGGGCGACGGCGGTCCGCCTGCCGTCCGGCCGCGGGACCGGCACCCCGCTGTCGGCCAGCGCCTCGCGGGCCGCGGCGGCCATCCGACCGGCGGTCGCCCAGCGCCGGTCGCGGTCCTTGGCCAGGCCGCGCAGGACGACGGTGTCCAGCGCCGGCGGCAGCCCCGGGCGGACCGCCGAGGGCGCGGGCGGCTCCTCGTGCAGGTGCGCGTACATCAGCCCCATCGGGTCGCCCGGGGTGAAGGGGCGGCGGCCGGTGAGCAGTTCGAACAGCACGCAGGCCAGCGAGTACACGTCGGCCCGGCCGTCGAGCGCGTCGCCGGTGAACCGCTCGGGCGCCATGTAGTCGGTGCTGCCGACGGCCAGCCCGGTGCCGGTCAGGCCGGGCCCGGTGCCGTCGCCGTCGGCGACCCGGGCGATGCCGAAGTCGGCGAGGTAGGCGAAGTCCTCGCCGGGCGCGGAGGCGGCCAGGTCACCGCCGTCCGCGCGGCCGACGAGCAGCACGTTGGACGGCTTGACGTCGCGGTGCACCAGCCCGCCGGCGTGCGCGGCGTCGAGGGCGCGGGCCACCTGGCCGACCACGTCGACCGCGCGGGCCGGCGCCAGCGGGCCGGAGCGGGCCAGCAGCGAGCCGAGGTCCTCCCCCTCGACCAGCCGCATGTCCAGGAAGAGCTGCCCGTCGATCTCGCCGTACCGGTGGATGGGGACGACGTGCGGCTCGTTGAGCCGCGCCGCGATCCGCGCCTCCCGGCGGAACCGCTCGCGGTAGTGCTCGTCGGCGGCCCACTGCGCGGGCAGGAGCTTGAGGGCGACGTCCCGCTGGTGCTCGGCGTCGTGGGCGCGCAGCACCTGGCCCATGCCGCCGTGGCCGAGGACGCCGAGGACGCGGTACGGGCCGAAGGTCCAGCCCTCCTGCCCCTCGCTCACCGGCGGGCGGCCGCGGCGAGCTCCCGCCACAGGTGCGCCGCGGCCTCGGCGCCCCGGTACAGCATCGGCAGCAGCACCCGCTCGTTCGGCGAGTGGATGCGGTCGGTCGGCAGGCCGGCGCCGAGGAACAGCAGCGGCGCGCCGAGGACGTCGACCAGGTCGGCCTCGGGGCCGCTGCCGCCCTCGCGGGTGAACAGCACCGACCCGGGGTCGGTGTCGAAGGCCTGCGCGATGGCGGCCAGCAGCGCGCTCATCGCCGGGGAGTCGAGGTCGCTGGCACACGGCGACACGCCGCCGGGCGGGGTGTGCACCTCGGCCTCGATGCCCGCGGGCAGGTGCTGCTCGACCCAGGCGCGGACCTGCGCGGCGACGTCCTCGGGGCGCTGGTCGGCGACCAGCCGGAAGGTCAGCTTGGCGTGCGCCTCGGCCGGGATGATCGTCTTGTGCCCGGGGCCGGTGTAGCCGCCCCACATGCCGTTGACCTCGGCGGTCGGGCGGGCGCCGATCCGTTCCAGGGTGCTGTAGCCGGCCTCGCCGGCGGTCGCGCGGGAGGCGGCGGGGCCGGCCAGCCACGCCTGCTCGTCGAACGGCACCCGGGCCATGAGCTCGCGCTCGCGGTCGGACAGCGGCCGGACGGCGTCGTAGAAGCCGGGCAGCGTGACCCGGCCCTGCTCGTCGTGCAGCGCGGCGATCAGCTCGGCCATCGCGTGCAGCGGGTTGGGGACGCCGCCGCCGAAGGAGCCCGAGTGCAGGTCCACGGCCGGCCCTCGGAGGGTGATCTCGGCGTCGGCCAGGCCGCGCATGCCGACGACGGCGCTGGGCACGTCCGGGGCGACCATGCCGGTGTCGCTGACGACGACGACGTCGCAGGCCAGCCGGTCGGCCCGCTCCCGCAGCAGGGCGGCGAAGTGCGGCGAGCCCGACTCCTCCTCGCCCTCGACCAGCAGCTTCACGGTGACCGCGGGGGTGTCCCGGCCGGTGGCGGCCAGGTGCGCGCGGATCCCCAGCAGGTGGAAGGCGACGTTGCCCTTGTCGTCGATCGCGCCGCGGGCGTGCAGCTCCTCCCCGTCGGCACCCTCCACGAGGGTGGGCAGGAACGGCGGGTGCGCCCACAGCTCGACCGGGTCGACCGGCTGCACGTCGTGGTGGCCGTAGACCAGCGCGACCGGGGCGCCGGCGTCGGCCGAGGGCCACTCCGCGTAGACCGCCGGCGCACCGGGGGTCGGCCAGATCTCCACGACGGGGAACCCGGTACGGCGCAGCGCGGCGGCCAGCCACTCGGCGCTGCGCGCGACCTCCGGCGCGTGCGCCGGGTCGGCCGAGATCGAGGGGATGCGCAGCCACGCGTCGAGGTCGTCGAAGAGGTCGTCGAGGTGCGCGTGCACGAACGCGCGCTCCGGGCTGGTCACGCCTGCGACGGTAACGGGGTCGGGCCCCGCGGACCGAGGACGCCGCCGGTGGCCCGTACCCGGCGGCATCGGACGCGGTCCGGCGAGCTCGTCGTGCAGGACTCCTCCTGGGCGTCGTGCGGGGGCGTCGTCCCGGGACCGGCCACCCCGGTGTCCGGGATGACCGTTCCCGGGCCGACGCCTCGCGGGGTGGCGGCGGCACTAGCGTTCGGCCATGACCACAGCCCTGGAACGCGTGGACGTCGGCGACCTGACCTTCGACGTCCGGGCCGACGGCCCCGAGGACGGGCGGCCGGTGCTGCTGCTGCACGGCTTCCCCGAGACCTCCCTGTCGTGGGCCGCGGTCACCCCGCTGCTCACGTCGGCGGGGCTGCGCACCTACGCCGTCGACCAGCTCGGCTACTCCCCCGGCGCCCGCCCGGCCGAGGTCGACGCCTACGCGATGACGAACCTCGCGCAGGTCACCGCCGACCTGATGACCGCGCTCGACGCGCCGGTCGCCGACGTGGTGGGGCACGACTGGGGCGCCAACGCGGCGTGGGCGCTGGCCGCCTGGCACGGCGACCGGGTGCGGTCGCTGACCGCGGTGTCGGTGCCGCACCCGTCGGCGTTCACCGCGGCCTGGCGCGGCGACCCGGAGCAGCAGGAGCGCTCGGCCTACATCCGGCTGTTCTGGCAGCCGGGCAAGGCCGAGGAGGTGCTGCTGGAGGACGACGGCCGCCGGCTGCGCCGGATGTTCGGCGGCACGGTGCCCGAGGAGGCCGTCGACGAGTACGTGGCGGTGCTGTCGGCGCCGGGGGCGCTGACCGCGGCGCTGAACTGGTACCGGGCGATGAGCTCGTCGACGCCCGTGGACGACGTCGCCGTCCCCACGACGTACGTGTGGAGCGACGGCGACACGGCGATCGGCCGGACCGCCGCGGAGGGCTGCGCCGCGCACGTGACCGCCGACTACCGGTTCGTGGAGCTGCCCGGGGTCAGCCACTGGATCCCCGAGGAGGCGCCGGAGGCGCTGGCCCGCGCGATCCTGGACCGCGTCGCGTCGAGCTGACCGTGCCGCCGGGCCGGCGCCCGGCCGGTGACGCCGGCCGGTGACGCCGACCGGTGTCGCCGTTCCCGGGCGTCGGCGCGGGGCGGCCGGTCGGTCAGCCGGTCGCGGTGCGCGCGCCCGGGTGCCCTGGAACCCGTGCGGCGGCAGCTGCTCGGTGGCCGGGCGCGTCCCGGACGCGCGTCACGCCGTCCCGGAGACCAGGGCGAGCAGGCCGGCCTCGTCGAGGAGGTCGACCGGGCGGACGGTCTCCCGCGCCGCGACGTGGTGGAAGCCGGCGCTGACCCGCTCGACGGGCACGCCGGTCAGCCGGGCCCAGCCCAGCCGGTAGGCGGCCAGCTGCACCCCGGCGGCGGCCAGCTCGGCACCCCGCGGCGGCGGGCCGGTCTTCCAGTCGATCACCTCGAAGCCGCCGTCCCCGTCGGCGAAGACCGCGTCGATCCGGCCGCGCAGGGTCAGCGGGCCCAACGGCGTCTCGAACGGCACCTCGACCTCCACCGGCTGCCGGTCGGCCCACTCGCTGGCCAGGAACGCCTCCTGCAGGTCGGCCAGGGAACTGTCCGGCACCGCGAGCTCGTCGCCGGAGCCGGGCAGCTCGTCGAGGTCGAGCAGCCGGGAGGCGCCGAACCGCTCCTCCAGCCAGGCGTGGAAGGCGGTGCCCCGGCGGGCCTGCGGCGCGGGCGCGGCGGGCATCGGCCGGCGCAGCCGGCGGGCCAGCTCCGCGGGGTCGCGGCGGAGGGTGACCAGCGCCGACACCGACAGGTGCGAGGGCAGCGGCACGTCCACCTGCGGGCGGTCGGTGCGCGCCCGCTCGCGCAGCAGCAGGTCGGCGTCGCGCACCCAGGAGTCGACCAGCTCGTCCCCGTCGCCCAGCCGGGCGGCGTCCAGCGGGTGCGGCTCGGAGGCGGCGACCAGCTCGGCGGCGGCGGTCAGCGCGCGGCGGCGCGGCTCGGACAGCGGGTCGGCGGGCCAGACCCCGACCGGCCACTCCTCGAGCGCGGGGTTGGTCGCCCCCTCGGCCGGCGGCTCGGCCCAGGAGACGACGACCCCGGCGCCGGCGGAGCAGGCGCGGCGCGCGGTGTCCAGCAGCACCGACGGGCCGCACGGCTTCACCCCGTCGCGCCACCAGCTGCCCGAGCACAGCAGCAGGTGCCGGGCCCGGGTGACCGCGACGTAGCCGATGCGGATCTCCTCGCCGAGCCCGAACTCCTTCCACTCGGCGACGTAGTCCTCCAGCGCCGCCTTGACCACGGCCTGGTCGCCCGAGCCGGGCACGGGCAACCGCAGCCGGGGCAGCTCCTCGCGGTCGGTGAGCCGCAGGTCGACCGGGATCGAGCCCGGGTCCTTCACCCACGAGTCGCTGCTGTCGGTGCGGGCGGGGAACTGGTCGGCGGTCATCCCGGGGACGGCGACGACGTCCCACTCCAGCCCCTTGGCCGAGTGCGCGGTGAGCAGCTGCACCGCCTCGGGGTTGACCGCGACCTCGCCGGGCTCCAGGCCGCGCTCGCGCTCCTCGGCGTCGCGCAGGTAGCCGAGGAAGGCCGGCAGCGACGGCAGCTCGGCCAGCTCGGTGAACTCGGCGGCGACGGAGTGCAGCGCGTCCAGGTGCGCCCGCGCGCCGGCGGGGCTGACCCCGGGGGCGCTGGCCAGCTCGGTCTCCAGGCCCAGCGTGCGGGCCACCTCGTCGACCAGGTCGGGCAGCGGGTCGCCCATCCGCGCGCGCAGTCGGTCGAGCTCCGCGCCCAGCCGGCGCAGCCGGCGCCAGGCCGCGGCGGAGTAGGCCGACGCGTCGCCCAGGTCGTCGAGGGCCTCGACGATGCTGCCCCGCTCGGTCGGCGGCTCGGGCGCGGCGGCCTCCCCGGCGGCCCCGGCTCCCCCGGCGGTGGGCCGCTCGGGGCGGCGGGCGTGCACCAGTGCCCGGGCCCGGGCCTCGAGCGCGGCCAGGTCGCGGGGACCGATCCGCCACCGGGCGCCGGTCAGCAGCCGGCCCAGCGCGTCGCCGGCGGTCGGGTCGACGAGCACGGTCAGCGTGGCGACGACGTCGGACACCTCGGGCACCTCGAGCAGCCCGCCGAGGCCCACGACCTCGACCGGCAGGTCGCGCTCGCGCAGCGCCGCGGCGATGGCGGACAGCTGCTTGCGGGTGCGGACCAGGACGGCGACGGTGGGCCGCCGCCCGTCCTCCCGGGGCGGGAACTGCGGGTCGGTGCCGTGCCAGCAGGCGGCGAGCCGGTCGGCGAGCGCGGCGTTCTCCTCGGCGACGGTCTCGTACAGCCCGACGCCGACCGCGCCGCGGCCGGCGGTGGGGGCCGGCGCCAGGTCGGGCAGCGCCTGCGGCGGGGGCGGCAGCAGCCCGGAGACGGCGTTGGCGATCGCCAGCACGGACTCGTCGTTGCGCCAGCTGGTGGCGAGCGTGAGCCGCTGCGCCGGCCGGCCGCGGGCGCCGGGGAACGTGCGGGCGAAGCGCTCGATGGTGCCGGCCGAGGCGCCCCGCCAGCCGTAGATGGACTGCCGGGGGTCGCCGACGGCGAGCACCGGGTGGCCGGTGGTCCGGCCGAACAGCGCCTCGAGCATGCGCAGCTGGCCGACGCTGGTGTCCTGGTACTCGTCGAGCAGCACGACCTGCCAGCGGGCCCGCTCGCGGCGGCCGACCTCGGGGGCGGCGACGGCGATGCGGGCGGCGGAGCTGACCTGGTCGGCGTAGTCGATGGCGCCGGCCGCGCGCTTGCGCGCCTCGAACGCCTCGACCAGCGGCAGCAGCGCGACCCGCGCCCGCTGCCGGGTCAGCATCTCCAGCACCGGCGCGTACGGGCCCTTCTTGCGCGGCGCGTCGGGATAGCCGCCGATCTGGTGCTCGAGCTTCGTCGTCCAGGCGCGCAGCGCGGCGGGGGTCACGTCGTGCTCGCCCAGCTCGGCGGCCAGCGCCAGGACGTCCTCGACGGTGGAGACGAGCCCGAGCGGCACGTCGTCCATGTCGCCGGTGTAGCCGGTGACGACGGTGGCCGCCTGGCCCCAGCACATGGCCGGGCCGAGCACGCCGGCGCCGGGCTCCACGCCGATCCGCAGCCCGTGCTCGGAGACCAGGGACGCGGCGTACCCGTGGTAGGTGGAGACGGTCGGCATGGCGATCGCCAGGCGGTCCCGCAGCTCGGGCTCGGTCTCCGGGTGCCGGGCCAGGGCGCCCAGCCGCATCCGGATCCGCTCGTTGAGCTCGCTGGCGGCCTTGCGGGTGAAGGTCAGGCCGAGGATCGCCTCGGGCTCGACCACCCGGTTGGCGACCAGCCACGACACCCGGGCGGCCATCGTCTCGGTCTTGCCCGACCCGGCGCCGGCGACGACCACCAGCGGCCGGTCGGCGGGCGCGGCGACCACGCGCGCCTGCTCGTCGGAGGGCGCGTAGGACAGCCCGCAGCGCGCGGCGACCTCCGCCGGGGTCAGCACCCGGCGCGGAGCGGGGGCCGGCTCGCCGGCGCCGCCGAACAGGTCGTCGAACGAGAGCTGGTCCTCGGCGGCGGTCGAGCGGGACCTCACGACGTCACCTGCCGGCCGCGCTCCTGCAGCGGGCAGTTGCGGCGGGCGGGGCAGCGGGAGCAGTGCGAGCCGGTGCGCACCTCGAACGTCGCCGCGCCCATGCCCTCCCCCACCTGCGCGAGCAGCTCGCCGGCCCAGGTCTGCTCGACCGGGACGCCGGGCGGCAGCGGCGGCTGGTGCTGCTCCTTGGCCTTGGCACCGGTGCCCACCTGCAGCAGGGCCGCGCCGCCGGCCTCGCTGCCGTGCTCGCCGAAGGCCCCCGCCGCGATCGCCACCTGGTAGGCGGCCAGCTGGCCGTGGGTCTCGACCTCCCGCGGCGCGCTCTTGCCGGTCTTGAGGTCGACGACGACCAGCCGCCCCTCGGCGTCGCGCTCCAGCCGGTCGACCTGGCCGCGGATGCGGGCCCGGCCCAGGACGACGTCGAACTCCGCCTCGGCGGCGACCAGCTGCCGGGCGTTGGCGGCGTGCCAGCGCAGGAACCGGTCGAGCATGTCGTGCGCGGCGACCCGCTGCCGCTGGTCGGACCAGCCCGGCCCCAGGTCGAGCTGGTCGAGCTCGGCGGCCAGCGCGGTCCGCGCCTCGGCGGCCGGCAGCCCGTCGGCCACCCGCTGGGCCACGGCGTGCACGGCCGAGCCGACGGTGCGGGTCGCGTCCGGCGAGGCCTCCGCGCCGACCGCGCCGAGCACCCAGCGCAGCGGGCAGCGCTGGAAGGTCTCGATGGCCGAGGGGCGGACCCGCACGGTCAGCTCCTCGGGCACCAGGGGCGCGTCGTCCGACAGCGGGGCCAGCCCCCACCAGTCCTCCGGCGCGGCGCCGGGGACGCCCTCGTCGGCCAGCCGGCGCAGCACGGCGGCCGCGGCCGACCGGCGGGCCGGCGGGGTGTGCGGGTCGGCGACCGCCCGGCGCAGCTCGGCGACCAGCGCGGGCAGGGTCAGCGAACGCGGCAGCGGGGTCAGCGGCCGGCCGTCCTCCGGCGGCGGCGAGACGAGGTCGAGGAAGCGGGAGGCGGTCGCGCCGGCGTCGGCGCCGTCGAGGGCGCCCTCCACCGCGGTGACGACCAGCCGGCGTCGGGCGCGGGTGCAGGCGACGTAGAACAGCCGCCGCTCCTCGGCCAGCGCCAGGGTCCGCCGGTCGACCGCGGCGCCGTCGATGCCGGCGGCGCGCTCCACGAGCAGCTCCGTGGCCAGCAGCGACCCGCGGTCGCGCAGGTCCGGCCAGACGCCCTCCTGCACGCCGGCGACGACCACGACGTCCCACTCCAGCCCCTTGCTGGCGTGCGCGGTGAGCACCCGCACCGCCTCGGGGGTGGCGGCCCGGGCGGCGCCGGTGTCGCCGGGCAGCTCCTGGGCGGCGAGGTGCTCGACGAAGGCCCGCACGTCGGCCGAGGGCAGCCGGTCGACGAAGCCGGCGGCGGCGTCGAACAGCGCGACGACGGCGTCGAGGTCCCGGTCGGCGACCGCGCCGGCCGCCCCTCCGGCGGCACTGGCCCGCGCCCACCGGCCGGCCAGCCCGCTGCGCTGCCACATGGCCCACAGCACGTCCTCGGCGGTGCCGCCGGTGCCCAGGGCGGCCCGGCCGGCGGCCAGCACGCCGGCGACCCGGGCAGCGGGGCGCGCCACGTGCTCGGGCAGCTCGGCGAGCAGGAACTCGTCGGTCAGCGCCGTGGCCAGCGGCACGCCCCGCTCCGCGGCGTCCACCCCCCGGCGGGCCAGCGCGATGCGCACCGCGCGGCGCAGCCGGCGCAGGTCGAGCACCGTGGCCCCGCCCAGCGGCGAGGCCAGCAGCGCCTCGGCGGCGGGCTCGTCCAGCGGCAGCTCGCCCTCGGCGACCCCCGGCCGGGGCAGCAGCACGGTGAGCGCGCCGAGGAACGGGGCGACCGCGGGCTGGGCGTGCAGCGGCAGGTCGTCGGCGGAGACCGCGACCGGCACCCCGGCGGAGGTCAGCGCGCGGCGCAGCGGGGCCAGCGCGAGCGCCGTCCGCACCACCACGGCCATCTCCGACCACGGCACGCCGTCGAGCAGGTGCGCGCGGCGCAGGGCGTCGGCGACGTAGGCGGCCTCGACCGACGTCGACCCGAAGACGTGCACCTCCGCCGTGCCCGGGTCGGTGTGCTCCCCCGGCGTCAGCCGCCGGTGCTCCCACGGCCCGGGCAGCCCCTCCGCCACCCGGCGGCTGAGCGCCAGCAGCTCGGCGCCCGAGCGCCGGCAGACCCCCAGCGACAGGCGGGCGGCGGGCCGGCCGTCGGCGTGCCGGAAGCGCTCGGGGAACTCGACGATGCCGCGCGGCTCGGCGCCGCGGAACGCGTAGATGGCCTGGTCGGGGTCGCCGACGGCGACCAGGTCCCCGCCGCCGCCGGCGAGCAGCTCGAGCAGCTCCACCTGGGCGGGGTCGGTGTCCTGGTACTCGTCGACGAACAGCCAGCGGGCGCGCTCGCGCTCCTGGCGCAGCAGCTCGGGGTCGGCCGCCAGCTCGGCGATCGCGGCGCGGACCAGCTCCGCCGGGTCGTAGCCGGAGGCGTCGCCGCGGCCGGCGGTGGAGAACGCGGTGACCGCCTCGTACTGCTCCTGGAAGGCCGCGGCGTGCACCCACGCGTCGTGCCCGAGCTCGCGGCCCCACGCGGCCAGCACGTCGGGGCCCACCCCCCGCTCGGTCGCGCGCAGCAGCAGGTCGCGCAGCTCCGTGCGGAACCCGGCCGTGGTGAGCGCCGGGGTCAGCTCCTCGGGCCAGCGGACCGCGCCCTCCTCGGCGAGGTCGCCGCGGAGCAGCTCGGCGACGACCGCGTCCTGCTCGGCGGCGGTCAGCAGCCGGGGCGGGGCCTCGCCGCGCAGCAGCGCCGCCCGGCGCAGCACCCCGTAGGCGTAGGAGTGGAAGGTGCGCGCCAGCGGCTCGCGGATGGTGCGGGCCACCCGGGCGGTGATCCGCGTGCGCAGCTCGGCGGCGGCCTTCCGGCTGAACGTCAGGACCAGGATCTGCTCCGGGTCGACGCCGCGGTCGATGCGGGCGGCGACCGCCTCGACGATGGTCGTCGTCTTCCCGGTGCCCGGGCCGGCGAGCACGAGCAGCGGGCCGCCCGGGTGGTCCACCACCGCCTGCTGGGTCGGGTCCAGCCGCGGCCGGACCGCCGGCGCCGCGTCGGCCTGCACGAGCCGGTAGACCGGCTCGACGTCCCCCCGCACTGCCACGCACCGATGGAAGCACGGGCCGCCGACAGTCCCGGGGACCCGCAGGTCCGGCGGCGTCAGACCGCGACGAGCCCCCACGGCGCGGCGGCGACGTCGTCGGCCTCGGCACGGGTCAGCGTCCCGACGGCCACCAGCCGGTCCAGCACGTGCGCCTGCCGGGCGGCCGCCCGCTCGGGGTGCCGCAGCGGGTCGTAGGCGCTGGGCGCCTGCAGCAGCCCGGCCAGCAACGTCGCCTGCGCCCACGACAGCTCGTCCGGCGCCAGGCCGAAGTAGCCCTCGCTCGCGGCGGCCACGCCGTGGAAGCCGTGCCCGAGGTAGGCGGCGTCCAGGTACATCCGCAGCAGGTCGGCCTTGCTCCAGTGCGCGTCGAGCTTCACGGCCAGGACGACGGACCGGGCCCGGGCCAGCGGGTCGTCGGCGCCGTCCTCGTACAGGTTCTTGGCCAGCTGCTGCGGCAGCGTCGACCCGCCCAGGTCGCGGCCGGTGACCACGCCCCACGGGGCGCGCAGCGCGCCGCGCCAGTCGACGCCGACGTGGCCGGCGAAGCGGCTGTCCTCGGTGGCCAGCACCGCCAGGGCCACCCGATCGGGCAGCTCGCCGGTCAGCGCCGGGGCGCCGTGCGCGGCCAGCAGCGCGTCCACCCGCGCGCGGGCGTCGCCCACACCGGGGGTGGCCAGCCACGCCGCGGCGCCGACGAGGACGGCGAGGACCAGCCCGACCAGGCCGGCCGCCCCGGCCCTCCGCAGCAACCGGACGCCCCGGACTCGGCGGGGCGACGGGGACGGCGAGAGGACGGTGGGCTCCATGCCGACAGTCCATCGCCGCAGGTCAGGTCGGCGCGTCGGCCCGGAGGACGATCATGGCCGGCGCCGGCGTCCGACCCCGGGGGGACGGCGGGTCAGTCCGGCCAGCCCACGGCGGCCAGGTCGACCCGGCCGCCGCGCACCGGCACGCCCTCGCCGGCCAGCAGCTCCAGCTGCCGCGCGCGCACCGGCTCGGCCGCCGTCCCGTCGGCCCGGACCACCCGGAACCAGGGCACCGCTCCCCCGCCGGAGCTCAGCGCGCGGGCCACCCGCCGCGGGCCCACGCCGACCAGCCGGCCGATCGCGCCGTAGGTGCTCACCCGGCCCGGCGGGATGGCCTCGACGGCGTCGTACACCGCCTCGTCGACGTCGGCCGGGTCCTGCCGCGCGCCCGGCGCCCGGTCCTGGGCGGGCACCGCGTCAGGCCCGGCGCCCGTACCGGGCGAGCACCCGCGCCTGCTCGGAGGCGCCGGCCGGCGCCTCGAGCGGCGGGTCGAACAGGCCGGGCCAGCCCTCGGCGGGCAGCCGGTCGCCGAGGACGGCCGCGGCGCCCAGCAGCGCGGGGTCGATCCGCTCGTCCCCGCCGGTCGCCCGGGCGAGGTCCCAGCCGTGGACGACGAGGTCGGCGGTGAGCTCCTCCAGGTACTCGCGCACCGGCGTCGGCCCGCGGTACAGGTGCACCGTGCCGGCCAGGTCGGTGGTGGCCAGCGCGGACAGGGCGGCGTCGGCGGCGGTCTCCCAGGCGGTGAGGGGGTCGTCGCCGAGCAGGGCCGCGGTGTCGTGCGAGAAGCGGGGCTCGACCAGGTCGGCCGGGTCGCCGGCCAGCAGGTCGGGGATCCAGCGGGCCTCGTCGACCAGGTGGGCCACCAGGTCGGCGACGGTCCAGCCGGGCAGGGCCTCGGCGTCCCACTGGCCGGCCTCCACGGCGTCGACCCGGTCGGTGAAGGCGTTCTGGGCGCGCTGGAACAGCTCGAGCATCGCGGCGTCGGTCGGCACGGGCCCAGTCAACCGCGCGGCGCCGACACGACGAAGGGCCCGGCTCCCCGCGGGGGGCCGGGCCCTTCGTGCGCCGCTCAGTAGGTGGGCAGCGCCTTGTCGATGCGCGTCGCCCAGGCGGTCACGCCGCCCTGGACGTGGACGGCGTCCTTGAAGCCGGCGTTCTTGACCGCCGCGAGCACCTCGGCGGAGCGGACGCCGGTCTTGCAGTGCAGCACGATCGGCTTGTCCTGCGGCAGCCGCGACAGGGCCCGGCCGGACAGCAGCTCGTCCTTGGGGATCAGCGTCGCGCCGGGGATCGAGACGATCTCGTACTCGTTGGGCTCCCGGACGTCGATCAGCTCGAAGTCCTTGCCGGCGTCCATCATGTCCTTGAGCTCGTCGACGGTGATCGTCGAGCCGGCCGCGGCCTCCTGGGCCTCGGTGGAGACGACGCCGCAGAAGGTCTCGTAGTCGATGAGGCCGGTGATCGGCTCGCCCTCGGGGTCCTTGCGCACCTTGATCGTGCGGAAGGTCATCTCCAGGGCGTCGTAGACCATCAGCCGGCCGAGCAGGGTCTCGCCGATGCCGGTGATCAGCTTGACCGCCTCGGTGGCCTGGATGGCGCCGATGGTCGCGCAGAGCACGCCGAGCACGCCGCCCTCGGCGCAGCTGGGCACCATGCCGGGCGGCGGCGGCACCGGGTACAGGTCGCGGTAGTTGGGCCCGTGCTCGTCCCAGAAGACCGACACCTGGCCGTCGAAGCGGTAGATGGAGCCCCACACGTAGGGCTTGCCGAGGAGCACGCAGGCGTCGTTGACCAGGTAGCGCGTGGCGAAGTTGTCCGTGCCGTCGACGATGAGGTCGTACTGGCTGAAGATCTCCAGCACGTTGTCGCTGTCCAGGCGCGTCTCGTGCAGCCGGACGTCGACGTAGGGGTTGATCTCCTTGATGGAGTCCCGCGCGCTCTCGGCCTTGGACCGGCCGACGTCGGAGGCGCCGTGGATGATCTGGCGCTGCAGGTTCGACTCGTCGACGACGTCGAACTCGACGATGCCCAGCGTGCCGACGCCCGCGGCGGCCAGGTACATCAGCACCGGCGACCCCAGCCCGCCGGCGCCGACGGCCAGCACCTTGGCGTTCTTGAGCCGCTTCTGCCCGTCCATCCCGACGTCGGGGATGATCAGGTGGCGGCTGTAGCGGCGGACCTCGTCGATCGACAGCTCGGCGGCGGGCTCCACCAGCGGTGGCAGGGACACGCTTGCTCCTCGGGTTCGCGGACAGCGGCCCCACGGGGCCGGCGTTCGTTCGTCCAACAGCGTCCCAGAGCCAGTTCTTCCCCCCGCCGCGAGGCGGCTGGAGCCGCGCCGGCGCCGCTCCGGCCGCGCCGCGGCCCGGCTCTCCGGGCCGCCGCGCGGCTCAGGCCGTCACGGGTAGGGCCAGGGGTTCTTCAGGCAGCCCTCGAGGCCGAGCGTCTGCTGCTGCATGACGGGGGCGACCTGGCCGGGGCCGGGGCACTGCTGGTGGCCGTTGCCGAGCGCGTGGCCGACCTCGTGGTTGACGACGTAGAGGCGGTAGGTGGCGACGTCGCCCTGGTAGTCGGGGACGGCGGTCTCCCACCGGGCGAGGTTGATGACGGCGCGGTCGCCGTACCGGCACGAGGTGTAGCCGCCGGTGCCCACGCCGGGGCAGTAGGTCTCCATGTTGCCGGGGCTGATCAGGGTCACCTTGAAGTCGAACTGCCCGGCGGCGGCCTCGTCGACGCCGACCCGCTGGAACGACATCCGCCCGCCGTTGCCCCACCCGCGCGGGTCGGCCAGCGTCGCCTCCACCGCGGTGGCGAAGGCGGCGCCGTCCACCCCGATGCCGTCCTCCACCTCGACGACGTAGCGGCGCAGCGGTCCGGTGCCGTACACCGGCGAGGCGCCCGGGACGACGGTGACCGTGCCGGCGCCCCGCTCGACGTAGGTGGTGGGCGCGGGCACGGACGGCGTGGCGGTCGGCGCGGACTCGCCCTCGGCGGGGCCGGTCGGCTCCGGCGTGCCCGGGCCGACGGCGGCGTCGGCGGTCGGGCCGGCCGACGCCGACGCCGAGGCGGACGCCGGCGGCGACGCGGATGCCGACGCCGCGCGCGACGGCGTGCCCCCGTCGCGGGCGAGGTCGACCAGGGTCAGCAGCGTCGCGATCGTGAGCAGCGGGATCGCGTAGGCCCGCCACCCGTGGCGGCGGACGAAGCGGCGCAGCCGTCCCGGGGGCGGTCCGCCACGCGGCCGTGCCGGGGTGCGGGCCGGGCCGGCCGCGGCGCGGGACCCGGCCGGACGCTCGGCGGCGCGGGGGTCCAGGGGCCGCGGGCCGGGCACACGGGGTCCGGTCCCCCGGGGGTCGGCGGCCGGGCGGTCCTCACCGGGCACGCGCGGGCGGGCGGCGGCGGAGCGGGGCGGCAGCGGCGGCCGGGGTGGCGGCGGGCGGCGTCCGGCCGGCGGCGGCACCCGCGGCGCCCGGCGGGCGGCGTCCTCGGCACCGGGTCGCCGGCCCCCGGACCGACCCCCGGCCGGCGGTGCTGCCACGGCACCCCTCCCGCGGATCGTCGGTCTGCCGGCCGGTCGGCGGCCACTCGACAGACTCTCACGATCACGCCCCGTGAGGGCAGCCCGCGTCGGAGGCGAGGCGTGTCGGCGACGCCCCGCGCGGGGCTAGCGCGCGGCGGCGTCCTCGACCATCCCGAGGACGGCCCGCGCGGTCTCCTCCGGCGCCTCGAGCATGGCCACGTGCCCCACCCCGGGCAGGAGCAGCAAGCGGGCACCGGGCACCGTCCGGGCCAGCCGCGGCGCCAGCGCCGGGTCGACCAGGCGGTCGCGGTCCCCCCAGACCACGAGGGTGGGCACGCGCAGCGACCGCGCCATCCGCCACGCGTTGGCCGCACCCACGCGCAGATAGGAGGTCATGAGCCCGCGCATGCTGCGGGCCAGCGCCCGGTGCGCCCAGGCCTGCTCGGCCCGCTCGCGCATCTCGTCGAGCGCCTGCGCCAGCCGCTGCCGCGGGATCCGCGACGGGTCGCCGAAGCACATCGCGACCATGCCGCGCACCTGCTGCTCGGGGGTCACCCCCGCGAGCCGGCGCTCGGCCAGCGTGGGCACGCCGGGCACGAGCAGCAGCAGGAGGGCCGGGCTGAACGCCCGCGGCACCCGGTAGACCGGCATCGCCGGGGACACCAGGGTCAGGGTGGCCACCAGGTCCGGACGGCGGGCCGCGACGATCAGGCTCACCAGGCCGCCCAGGGAGTTGCCGAGCAGGTGCACCGGCCGGCCGGCCGCCTCCCCCGGCTCGGCGACCACCCGCTCCAGCACGTCGATCACGGCCTGCACGTGCCCGCGGATGGAGTAGGAGCCCCGCGGCGGGTGGCTGCGGCCGAAGCCGGGCAGGTCGACGGCCCAGCCCTCCATCCGGACGGCGAGCAGCCCGGCGAGGTCGGTCCAGTTGGTCGAGGCGCCGCCGAGGCCGTGCACGTAGACGGCGCGCTCGCGGGGCGCGCCGGCGTCCGTCCCGTCGACCGGGCCACGCCACGGGGTGCACCGGACGAACACCTCGCCGCCCCGGACCGGCACCGGCCCGCCGGGCCACGCCGGGGAGTCGGGGTCCACCGGGGGCAGCGCGACCTCCGACGGCCGGGCGGGGGCCGGCGGAGCGGCGACGGCGGCTCGGGGCACCGGGGAACGGTAAGCCTCTCCGCGTCGCGGCGCGCACCGGAGTGACCCGTCGGTAACATCCCCGGCGTCATGTCACTGTCGCGCCCGTCACCCGCCCCGCCCCGCCGGACCTCGCGCCTCCCGCGGGGCGCACGCCGCCTCCAGCTGCTGCAGGCGGCGCAGGAGGTGTTCGTGGCCCAGGGCTTCCACGCCGCGGCCATGGACGACATCGCCGACCGGGCCGGGGTCAGCAAGCCGGTCCTGTACCAGCACTTCCCCGGCAAGCGGGAGCTGTACCTGGCGCTGCTGGAGCTGCAGGTCACGGAGCTCACCGACCGGGTGCGCCAGGCGATGGCCGGCACCGCGGACAACCGCGAGCGCGTCGACGGCGCCGTGGGCGCCTACTTCGACTTCATCGACGCCGAGGGCGAGGCGTTCCGGCTGGTCTTCGAGTCCGACCTGCGCAACGACGAGGACGTCCGCACGCTCGTCGACCGCGGCACGCGCGCCTGCGTCGAGGCGATCGCCGAGGTGATCGGCGCCGAGACCGGCGCCGACGACGAGCGCGCCCTGCTGCTGGCCTCCGGCCTGACCGGGCTGGCCGAGACCAGCGCCCGCTGGTGGCTGGCCCGGAAGGGCTCGGTCAGCCGCGACGAGGCGGTCACGTTCATGTCAGCGCTGGCCTGGCGCGGGATGTCCGGGTTCCCCCGCGTGGAGTCCGGCGACGCGTCGCACTGACGCCGGCGTTCGCTGACGGCGCAGCCGCGCGGCGGCTCCCGCCGGCCGCGGCTGGACTAGCGTGGTCGCCAGCAGTGCTACTCGAGGAGGCATCCGCGTGGAAGTCAAGATCGGTGTCCAACACTCCCCCCGGGAGCTGGTCATCGACAGCCCCAAGACGCCCGACGAGATCGCTGCCGACGTGGCCGCGGCCATGGCGGGCAGCACGAAGGACGGCCTGCTGACCCTGGAGGACGAGCGCGGCCGCCGCGTCGTCGTCCCGGTGGACCGGATCGCCTACGTGGAGATCGCCCCGGCCGACCAGCGCCGGGTGGGCTTCATCGCCGGCGCCTGACCCGCGACACGGCGCGCTCGGGGCGTCCTCTCCGCGGAGAGGGCGCCCCGAGCGCGTCCGGGGCCCGCGCGGCCCCGGCGGTCACGGCGCGGGCACCCGCTTCCTGGCGAGCTCGTCGCGCAGGGCCAGCGCCCGCCGCGGGTGGTTCGTCGTCACCAGCCAGGCCCGCTCGTCGCGCAGCCAGGCGCGCAGCTCGGCCGGGTCGTCGACGGTCCACACCAGCAGCGGCAGGCCGTGCCGATGCGCCCAGCGCGCACCCCAGAGCCGCGCCACCGTGCGGTGGCAGACGGCGAGGTTGGCTCCGGTGGCGCGCAGCCGGCGGCCGGGCAGCGCGTCGCCGAGCCGGCCGGTCAGGAGCCGGGCCAGCCCGCCCAGGCCGACGTCGCGGCTCAGGGACAGGCCCACCAGCAGCTCCACGGAGTTCTCGCGCGCCCACGCCCGGACTGCGGCGACGGCCTCGTCCTGCAGGCCCGTGACGAGGACGTCGCCGGCACCCAGCACGTCGACCACGTGCCGCACCAGCGCGACCTCGTGCGCGGGCGGCACCGGGTCGCCGGCCTCGGGCTCGGCCAGGAACTTCAGGTCCAGGTGCACCCCGGTCCGCCCGCGCAGCGCCTCGAGGGCGTCGTCCAGCAGCAGGGGGGTGCCGGCGAGGCGGGTGAACTCGTCGTACGTCAGCGCCGCGACGGGCACCCGCCGGTCGCCGTCCCGGACGTGCGCGTCGTGGAAGACGACGTAGACGCCGTCCCGGCACCGGCGGACGTCGACCTCGACGTACTCGCAGTCCATCGCGGCCGCCTCGCGCAGCGCCCCGAGCGTGTTCTCGCGCGCCCGGTCGGACCCGGCTCCGCCGCGATGGGCCGACACCAGGGGCAGCGGGCGGGTGGTCGTCGTCTGCTCCGGGCGCACGGCGACCACGGGTGCCCGGGCACCGGACGGCGGGACCGGCCGGTTCAGGGGTTGAGCCCCAGCGTCCGCATGCGGTCGGTGTGTGCGCTCGTGATCCGCTCGATCAGGCGGCCGATCCCGGACAGGTCGCCGGTGCCCGCCATGATCAGCCGGGCGAGCTCGTCCCGTTCGGCGATGACGGCCTGCGACTGGGTGATCGCCTCCCCGACCAGCCGCCGGCCCCACAGCGCCAGCCGGCCGGCCACCTTCTGGTTGGTCGCGATCGCCGCGCGGACCTCGCGGACGGCGAAGTCCGCGTGCCCGGTGTCGGCCATGACCTCCAGGATCAGCCCGCGGTCCGGCTCCGGGAGGAAGGCGGCGACCTCGCGGTAGAAGTCGGCCGCCAGCCCGTCGCCGACGTAGGCCTTGACCAGGCCCTCCAGCCAGGTCCGCGGCCGGGTGCTGGCGTGGAAGGCGTCGAGCGCGGCCACGAACGGGGTCATCGCCTCGGCCGGGTCGGCGCCGAGCTCGACCAGCCGCTCGGTGAGCCGCCCGTGGTGGGCGAGCTCCGCCGCGGCCATGCGGGCCAGCGCGGCGTGCCCGGACAGCGTGGGAGCCAGCCGGGCGTCCTCGGCCAGGCGGTCGAAGGCGGTCAGCTCGGCGTAGGCGAGCGCGCCCAGCAGGTCGACGACGGCGCGGGTCTCCACCGTGGTCACGCGGCTCCTCGGGTCGGCGGGAGCGGCCGGGCGTGCCCCCCGGAGGGGGACCCGACACGCTGCGGGAGGGAGGCTAACCGCCCCGCGCGCTAACATGGGGGTCGGTGGGCTCCTCCGCCCGCCTGATCCACGTGCGCTGACACGTCTTGGACGACGCCCCGAGCCGGCCCCCACCGGGCCCTCGGGGAAGTCTCCCGGGCGGCCCCCGCAGGGCCACGCCCGGTCCGCTGGCCGCGTCGGCGCTGGAGAGAGATCCGCGACAACCGACCGCGGAGCGGACCGCAGCGACGACACCGTCGTGCCGGTGCCCGCTCCCCCAGCAGACCGAGGCGAGAGCACTGACCTCCACCGACAGCACCCCCACCACCCCCGAGCTCGAGCACGCCGAGACCGGCGCGCCGGCACCGGAGCAGATCGAGCAGACCGTCGAGGAGCTCGGCGGCGCGCCGGTCGCCCCCGACAGCCCGCTGTTCAGCGACTTCGACGTGCACCCCGACATCGTCGCCGCGCTGGCCGACGTCGGGATCACCCGCACGTTCGCCATCCAGGAGCTCACCCTCCCCCTGGCGCTGGCCGGCAACGACCTCATCGGCCAGGCCCGCACCGGCACCGGCAAGACCCTCGGCTTCGGCGTCCCGCTGCTGCAGCGCGTCGTCCCGCCGGCCGAGGGCGGCGACGGCGTCCCGCAGGCGCTGGTCGTCGTCCCCACCCGTGAGCTGTGCGTGCAGGTCGCCCGCGACCTCGCCGCCGCCGGCACCCGCCGCGGCATCCGCGTGCAGGCCATCTACGGCGGCCGCGCGTTCGAGCCGCAGGTGGAGGCGCTGCAGTCCGGTGTCGAGGTCGTCGTCGGCACCCCGGGCCGGCTGCTGGACCTCGCCCAGCAGGGCCACCTGATCCTGGGCAAGGTCCGCGTGCTGGTCCTCGACGAGGCCGACGAGATGCTCGACCTGGGCTTCCTGCCCGACATCGAGCGGATCCTGGCGATGGTCCCCGAGCAGCGGCAGACCATGCTGTTCTCGGCCACGATGCCCGGGCCGATCGTGACGCTGTCCCGGTCGTTCATGACCCAGCCGACGCACATCCGGGCGCACGGCAACGACGAGGGCAGCACCGTCCCGCAGACGACGCAGTTCGTCTACCGGGCGCACAACCTGGACAAGCCCGAGCTGCTGGCCCGCGTGCTGCAGGCCCGCGACCGCGGCCTGGTGATGGTGTTCTGCCGCACCAAGCGCACCGCGCAGAAGGTCGCCGACGAGCTGGTCGAGCGCGGCTTCGCCGCGGCCGCCGTGCACGGCGACCTCGGCCAGGGCGCCCGCGAGCAGGCGCTGCGCGCGTTCCGCAGCGGCAAGGTGGACGTGCTGGTCGCCACCGACGTCGCCGCCCGCGGCATCGACGTCACCGGCGTCAGCCACGTCGTGAACTACCAGTGCCCCGAGGACGAGAAGACCTACGTGCACCGGATCGGCCGCACCGGCCGCGCCGGCAGCACCGGCGTCGCCGTCACGCTCGTCGACTGGGACGACATCCCGCGCTGGCAGCTGATCAACAAGGCGCTGGACCTCGACTTCACCGACCCGCCGGAGACCTACTCCACCTCGCCGTGGGTCTACAGCGACCTGGACGTGCCCGAGGGCGCCACCGGCCGCCTCCCCCGCTCGCAGCGCACCCGCGAGGGCCTGGACGCCGAGACCCTCGAGGACCTCGGCGAGACCGGCAAGCGCACCCGCTCCGGCGGCCGCGGCCCGGGCCGTGACGGCGGCTCCGCCGACGGCGCCGCCGAGGCCCCCGAGCGTCCCGCCGGCGCCCGCACGAGCCGGCCGCGCCGCCGCACCCGCGGCGGCGGCGCCGCGGCCGGGGCGGTCGCGGGCGACACCCCGCAGCCGTCCGCCGAGGAGGCGACCGGCTCCCCCGACGCCTCCGGCGGCGCGCCCGAGGCGTCCGGTGAGGGCGCGACCAAGCCGCGGCGTCGTCGCCGCCGCCGGGGCGGCTCCGGCCGCGGCGGCTCGGGCGGCGGCTCCGAGTCCGCCGCCTGATGGAGGACCACCCTCCTCCCCACGCCTCGCACGCTCGGCGCGGGCCCCTGGAGGGTGGACGTTCCAGGATCTCCCGGCGTCCGCCGCTGCGGGTCTGGGTGTGGACCGCGGCCACCGTCGCCCTGGTGGTCGTGGCCGCACTGCTGTGGCGCGGCTCGGACGCCGCGGCCACCGAGAGCACGACCGCCGCACCGGCCGACGTCCCCGAGGGGGCGCCGGCCGGTGCCGTCTCCGCCGCCTGGAGCGCCGAGGGCGGACCGCTCCCGGAGGCGCTCGTGCAGGCCGGCCGCGTCCTCGTCGGCGAGGCGCACGGCGTCCGCGCGCTCGACGCGGTCACCGGCGAGGAGGCCTGGCACTACACCCGGTCCAACGCCCGGCTGTGCGACCTCACCGCCGTGGACGGCCGGGCGGTCGCGGTGTTCGCCACGGCCGGCCGCTGCGACGAGGCCGTCGCCCTGGACGCCGGCACCGGCGTGCGGCAGTGGACCCGCAACCTGAGCCTGCGCCCCGACATCACGCTGAGCAGCTCCCCGGGCATGGTGCTGGCGACCGCGCCGACTGGCGTGGTGGTCGTCGACCCGGCCAGCGACACCCTGCGCTGGCGCGCCGACGCCTCCGAGGGCTGCCGGATCGAGGCGGGGGACGTCGGCAGCGCCGCCGTCGTCCTGCTGGAGTCCTGCGACGGGACGGCGCGGCTGCGCGGCCTGGAGCGCGGCGCCGGCGATCCGCTGTGGAGCCGCGACGTGCCGCAGCCCGGCGACGGCGCCCTGACCCTCGCCGGCGTGGGCCGGCTGGTCGGCGTGGTCAGCGGCGACGAGCTGCTGGTCTTCCAGGGCGCGACCGGCGACCCGCTGCCCGCCGTCGCCCTGCCCGCCCCCGGCCCGGACGACGCGCCCCCCGCGGCCGTCGAGGGCGCCACCGCGGTGCTCGTGTGGGCGCGCGGCACCGTCCTCGCGCTCGACCCGGCCGCGGGTCGGCTGCTGTGGTCGCGGCCGGCCCGCGGGCTGCCGGCCGTCAGCGCCGACAAGGCCCTGGACGCGATCAGCCCCCCGGTGCTCGTGCCGGAGGACGGCGCGTTCGTCTCCCGCGACCTGCGCACCGGCGAGGAGACCGGCCGCAGCACGGTGGACGGCGACGTCCCGGCCGGCGGCACCGCGGCCACCGCCGGGCCGGTCGTGGTGTACCGGCTGCCCGACCGGGTGCTCGGCTACCGCTGACCACCCGACGACGGGGGGCGGACCGGCGGCGGGCGCCGCCGGGGGGTTCACTGGGGTCATGGTCATGCCCGGCGGCCCCGACGACCGCACCACCCTCGCCATCGCCCCCGACGACCTGCGCCAGCTGGCCCGGCACGACGCCGCGGCGCGCACCTTCGCCGGCGGCGCCGGGCCGCTGGCCGCCCTCGACTCCGGTGGGCCCGGCGAGCGCGGCACCGTGCTGATGGTCGCCGGCTACACCGGCAGCAAGGAGGACTTCGCGCCGCTGCTGGCCCCGCTGACCGACGCCGGGTACCGGGTGGTCGCGGTCGACCAGCGCGGGCAGTTCGAGTCCCCCGGCCCGGACGACCCGGCGCGCTACTCGGTGGCCGAGCTGGCCGGCGACCTCCTGGCGGTGGCCCGGGTGCTGGCCGGCGAGACCGGCGTCCCGCACCTGCTCGGGCACAGCTTCGGCGGCCTGGTGGCCCGCGCCGCCGTCCTCGCCGACCCGGCGGCGTTCCGCTCGCTGACCCTGCTGGGCTCGGGGCCGTCGCGGCTGGTCGGCCCGCGGGCCGAGCTGCTGGACCACCTCGGTCCGCTGCTGGCCGCCGGCGGCGTGCCGCTGGTGCACGAGACCCTCGAGCAGCTGGCGATGACCGATCCCAAGGCGCAGGCGGTGCCGGCGCCGACCCGGGAGTTCTACGCCCGGCGCTTCCTGGCCAACAGCGCGGCCGGGCTGCGCGGGATGGCCGACGCGATGACCTCCGAGCCCGACCGGGTCGCCGAGCTCGCCGCCACCGGCATGCCGGTGCTGGTCGCCCACGGCGTCGCCGACGACGCGTGGACCCCGGCCGCGCAGGCCGACATGGCCACGCGCCTGGGCGCCCGCCACGCGGTGATCCCCCGCGCGATCCACTCGCCGGCCGTCGAGAACCCGCCGGAGACCCTCGCCGTGCTGCTGGACTTCTGGTCGTCGGTGTCGGTCTCCCCCGCCGACGAGGGCGCCGCCGGGGACTCCGACACCGCGACCGCGGGGCGCCCGTGACCCGCGGCCGGCTGCCCGGGCCGGACGACTGGACGCCGGAGGAGGACCTCGCCGGCTTCTTCGGCCCCGACAGCGTCACGTGGCGGGTGCACGCCGACCCCAGCTACTCCGTCGGCGGGCTGCGCGCGCTCATGCTGCAGGCGCTGCACCCGGTCGCGATGGACGGCGTCGCCCGCAACTCCGCCGCCTTCCGCGACGAGCCGTGGCAGCGGCTGGTGCGCACCGGCCAGTACGTCGAGACGCTCACCTTCGGCACCCGCACCCAGGCCCGCCGCGCGGTGGCGCGGGTGCGGGGGCTGCACTCCCGGCTCGGCGGCGTCGAGCAGGGCAGCGGCCGGGCCTACCGCGTCGACGACCCCGACCTGCTGCTGTGGGTGCACAACTGCGAGGTGGAGTCGCTGCTGTCGACCGCGCGCCGCGCCGGGGTGCCGCTGACCGCCGGCGACGCCGACCGCTACGTCGCCGAGCAGGTCACCGCGGCCACGCTGGTCGGCGTGCCGGAGGACGCCGTGCCGCGCACCGCGGCCGCGCTGGACGCGTACTTCGCCGAGGTTCGGCCGACGCTGGCGGCCACGGCGGCCGCCCGCGACGCCGTCCGGCTGCTGCTCCTGCCGCCGATGCCCACGTGGGTGCAGCTGCTCACCCCGGCCCGGCCGGCGTGGGGTGGGCTGGCCGCGCTGGGCTTCGCGCTGCTGCCGCCGTGGGCCCGCCAGCTGTTCTCGATGCCGGGACTCGGGCTGACCGACGCCGCGGCCACCGGGGCGCTGCGGGCCTTCCGCCAGGGGCTGCTCGCGCTGCCGGTGCGGGTGCGGCAGTCGCCGATCGTGCGCGGCGGGTTCGAGCGGACGGCGTCGGCGGTCCGGATCACGGCGTAGCGGCGGGCTCCTCCTCGGCCAGGAACGCCCAGGTCTGCGGCTGGGGCCCGACGGCGCGGCCGGGCGCGCAGCTGGACCGGAAGTCGCACCAGCCGCACTGCCGGCCCGGGACGGCGGGGAACGCGGCGTCGGCGTCCTCCCCGGCGCGCAGCGCCTCGGTGGCCCGCTCGATGTCCTCGGCGGTGTCCTCCGCGCGGCGCACGTGGTTGGCCAGCGAGCGGTCGGTGTGCTCGAAGGCGGCGACCGTGCCCGAGGGCAGGTGGTGCAGCTCGACGCGGCTGCAGGCCCGGCGCAGGGTGCGGCGGACGCCGAGCACGTAGGCGGCCAGCGCGGCCGAGCCGCGGGCCTCGTCGTCGGTGCTGGGCACCCGGCCGGTCTTGTAGTCGACGACCACCAGCTCGTCGCCGCGCTGGTCGATGCGGTCCACCCGGCCGGACAGCGCCAGCCGCTCGGTGGTGGCCGCGACCTGGCGCTCGGTGCCGACCGGCTCCTCGGCCGGGTCGAGGCCGGTCACGTAGTCGGTCAGCCAGCCCGCCGCCCGCGTCCGCCACCGCGCGGACTGCTCGGCGTCGCGGAAGCCGGCCGGCGACCAGACGCCGTACAGCAGCTGCCGCGCGGCGGCCGGCGTCCGCTCCCGGACCGGCAGCTCCCACCACGACCGCAGCGCGGCGTGCACCGCCGAGCCGACGGAGTTGTGCGCCCACGCCGGGCCCTTGGGCGGCGTGGGCCGGTCGAGGTAGGCGTGCCGGTAGCGGCGCGGGCAGTCGGTGAACGTGGCCAGCTTGCTGGGGGTGGCGGGGAAGAGCCGGCGCGGCATGCCGGGCATCTCCAGCTGTGCGCTCGCCATGCGTCCCACGCTAACCGCCGGTACCGACGATCCGGGCCTCAGTCGGTGAACGGCGCGCTGCCGGTGCCGGCCGCCAGCAAGGCCTCCAGCTGGTCCGGCGCGGTGGTGCAGGCGGCGATCGGCGTCGTCTTGTTGCTGCCGTGGTAGTCGCTGGAGCCGGTGGTCAGCAGCCCGAGCTCGGCGGCCAGCCCGCGCAGGTGGGCCCGCTCCTCGTCGCTGTGATCGGGGTGGTCGACCTCGAGGCCGAGCAGGCCCGCCTCGGCCATCGCGGCGATCGCGTCGTCGTCCACCACCCGGCCGCGCTTGGTGGCCAGGCCGTGCGCGAAGACGGGCACCCCGCCGGCCGCGCGGACCAGCCGGATGCCGTCGAGGACGTCGGTGTCGGCCTTGGCCACGTAGTACGGACTGCGGTGGTGCAGCAGGTCGGCGAAGGCCTCGTCGACCGAGCCGACGACGCCGGCGTCGACCAGCGCGCGGGCGACGTGCGGGCGGCCCACCACCCCGCCGCCGGACGCCGCGACGATCCGCTCCCACTCCACCGGGTACCCGGCCCCGGCCAGCGCGGCGACGATCCGCTCGCCGCGGCCGAGCCGCTCCTCCCGCAGCCGGGCCCGCTCGGCGGCCAGGCCCGGGTGGCCGGGGTCGAACAGGTAGGCCAGCAGGTGCAGGCTGATCGGGTTGCCGGCCGCCCGGGTCCAGCGGCAGGACAGCTCCATCCCCGGGACGACGGTCAGCCCGCGCGGACGTGATCCCTCGGCGGCCGCCCAGCCGCCGGTGGTGTCGTGGTCGGTGAGGGCGACGACGTCGAGCCCGGCGTCGCGGGCGGTGGCCAGCAGCTCGGCGGGTGACTCGGTGCCGTCGGACACCGAGGAGTGGGTGTGCAGGTCGATCAGCATCGCCGGTCAGCCTGCCGTACGGGGCTGCGCCGCGTCCGGGTGGCCGCTCAGGGCGTCTGCGGGGGCCGCGGGATGGGCTGGGTGTCCCGCCGGCCGGCGGAGTGCGGGACGACGGGCTCGACGCTGCCCTCGTCGTCGCCGTCCACCAGTCCGTCCTCGCCGAACAGCAGCTGGCTGACCCGCCGGTAGAGCACGTCGGCCGCGGGCAGGTAGGTGATCTCCGACAGCGCCTGCTGCTGGCCGGCCGACTCGAACCGGAAGGTGCCGTAGCCCAGCAGCTGGCCGAGCAGGGTCTCCTTCCAGGTCAGGTCGGTGATCCGGCGCAGCGGCAGCAGCGCGACGGTGCGGACGACGATGCCGCTGGTCAGCAGCACGCGGCGGTTGGTGACGATGAAGTGGCGCATCCACCACTCGCCGGCACGCAGGGCGAGGAAGACCAGCGCGGCGGCGACCACGAGCAGGCCCGCGGTGCTGGTGAGCTCGTTGCGCGGGTCCAGCACCAGCAGCCAGCCGCCGAGGACGAGCACCGGCAGCGCCTTGAGCACGGGGACGATGAGCACGGCCCAGTGCCGCCGGGTGGCGACGACGGGCGGCAGCTCCCCGGGCAGCAGGTACTTGGCGGCGTCCTTGCGCCACCGCTCCGGGCGGCGGTCGTGGGCCGGGTCGGTCACGCCGGCCTAGATCAGCGACCCGACGAACTCCGCCAGCGACGAGGCGGCGTCGCCCAGGGTCTCCCCGGCGTTCTTGACGATATCCGCCGACTTCTCCGGTGCCTGGATGACGTAGAAGACGACGAAGGCGACGGCCAGCCAGGTGATGATCTTCTTGAGGTTCACGCAACCTCCGCGGCGTGCTCAGCGCACCGGCCGGACTCGCCCGCCGGGTTGGCCCGGGGCGGGCCTCCCCATGGGTAACACGGGTCCCACCTGCCCCCTGGGGTGACACGCCGCCGGGTTCCGAGGCGCTGCGGTCCCCTACCGGCCGGGCAGCAGGTGCTCGCTGGGCGGGCCCAGCGGCAGGTCCGGGTACACCCGGTCGCGCAGGTCCAGCAGCTCGAGCTGCTCGGCCAGCAGCCAGGCCGCGGACATCGGCCACATGACCAGCCAGAGCCACACGCCGAAGGACTCGCCGACGAACGCCGCGCGGTCGTCGCTGGTGGGCACGGCCCACAGGGGGGCGTGCTGGCCGGCCGCCTTGACCGTCGCCGAGGAGGGGCCGGTGAAGACGTCGCCGGGGTCGGGGCCCGGCAGGCCCGCGTAGCCGCAGCCGACGCCGGTGCCCGGCTCCTCGGCGACGAGCACCAGCTCCGCCGTCCCGCCCAGCGGCGCCGGGCCGGAGCAGTCGACGACGATCGCGCGCGCCCCCGGCTCCCCGCCCCACGCCATCCCGGTCACCGTCCAGCCCGGCGGCATGGGGTCGGGCACCCACGCGGGGACCCGGGCGTCGGCGGTCACCGCCGCGATGGCGTCGTGCGCGATGAGCACCGTGTGGTGCAGCGGGGTGACCGCCCCGTGGACGTGGCACCACGCCTGCGCGGAGTCCCCGGGGCGGACGGCGAGGCGCTCGCCGCAGCGGGGGCAGACCGGGGAGGCACTCATCGTCGTTACCGTCCTGTGGCCGTGGGGGTTCGTCAAGCGCAGCGGGCCGCGGGCCCACCTCGGCGTAGCGTCGCGGAGGTGCCCGCCGAGCAGGACCCCGCCGCGCCGGCCGCCAGCGCGGGGCCGGGCGACGGCCCGCCGGCCGCCGGCGCGAAGGCGGAGGCGGCCGACGGCACCCCGGTGCCGGCGGTGGTGGCCTGCGTCGGGGCGGTCGTGCACGATGCCGCGGGGCGGTTGCTGCTGATCCGGCGGGGCACCGAGCCCGGCCGCGGGCGGTGGTCGGTGCCCGGCGGCCGGGTCGAGCCGGGTGAGTCGCCGGCGGCCGCGGTCGAGCGCGAGGTGCGGGAGGAGACCGGCCTGGCGGTGCGGGCCGGCGCGGTCCTCGGCCGGATTCGCATCCCCGGGCCGGGCGTCGTCTACGACGTCGCGGACCTGGCCTGCACGCTGCTCCACCCGGACGCCGTGCCGGTGGCCGGCGACGACGCCGACGCGGTCACCTTCGCCGACGCCGCAGCACTGGCGGAGCTCACCTGCACCGACGGGCTGCTCGAGCACCTCGGCCGCTGGGGCGTGCTGCCCTGCTGACGCGGCTCGGCCGCCGGAGGCCCGCTGACGCCGCTCCCCCGCCGGCGACTCAGCGCGGGCAGCTCAGCACGGGCAGCTCAGCACGGGCGGCTCAGCGCGGGCGGGGCTCCGGACGGCCGGGCTGCTCGCCGCCGCGCGCCTCGCCGTAGCTGCGCTTGGGCACCATGACCTTGCGCCGGAAGACGCACACGACGGTGCCGTCCTGCTTGTAGCCGATGGTCTCGACGTACACGACGCCGCGGTCGTCCTTCGACTTCGACTCGGTCTTGTCCAGGACGGTCGTCTCGCCGTAGATGGTGTCGCCGTGGAAGGTCGGCGCCACGTGCCGCAGCGACTCGATCTCCAGGTTGGCGATGGCCTTGCCGGAGACGTCCGGGACGCTCATGCCCAGCAGCAGTGAGTAGATGTAGTTGCCGACGACGACGTTCTTGCCGAAGTCGGTCGTCTCCCCCGCGTAGTGCGTGTCCAGGTGCAGCGGGTGGTGGTTCATCGTGATCAGGCAGAACAGGTGGTCGTCGTACTCGGTGACCGTCTTGCCGGGCCAGTGCTTGTAGACCGCCCCGACCTCGAACTCCTCGTAGTACCGACCGAACTGCATGTGATGGCTCCCGGCGTCGTTGCTGTTGTGGGCACCGGGACGCGCGGGACGCACCGCCGCCGGGTGGGCCCGGGTGCTGTGCCCACGCACGCGTCGGTGACCCGTCTGGACGGGCGCCGATCCTACGATGCTCGGGTGTCTGAGCTCTCCACGGCCGAGGGCACCACCGGCACGGACGTGGTCCGGCTCCCCCGCGCCTCGCGCTGGGTGCGACTGGCCGTCACCGCCCTGGTGTTCGCGGTGGTCATGACCGGGACCGTCTGGGGGGACGACGCAGACTTCCCCTTCGGGCCCTTCCGCATGTACTCGACCCGCGCCGACCCGAACGCCCCCGTCGTCTCCACCCGCGTGGTGGGGCTCACCGCGGACGGCGAGGAGGTGCGCCTGTCCGGCGGAGCGGTCGGCCTCCGCCGGGCCGAGTTCGAGGGACAGCTCCCCCGGATGCAGGAGCACCCCGAGCTGCTCGGCCTGCTCGCCGAGACCTACGCCGAACGGCACCCCGACGCCGAGCCCCTGGTGGAGGTCCAGGTCGTCCACCGGCGCTTCGAACTCGTCGACGGCCAGCGCACCGGCGAGTACACCGACACCGTCGTCGTCGACCACGACCTGGAGCTGACCCCGTGAGCCGGCCCGAGACCCCGTCCTCCGCCGTCCCCGCCGCCGGCTCCGACGCCACCGGCGCCGGGCGCCGGCCCTTCCCGCTGACCGGCGGCTGGTGGTTCCGGCCCGTGCCCCTGAGCCGCATCGCGGTCGTGCGCACCATCGCCTACCTCTTCATCTGGGTCGACGTCTGGTTGACCACCGCCTGGGTCAGAGCGCACGCCGACGTGCCGCCGGAGTGGTACGCGCCGCTGACCGTCGGCCGGCTGCTGCACCTGCCCACGCCGACGCACACGGTGGTCACGGTCGTGCAGTGGGCGCTGCTACTCACGGCGCTGGCGGCGGCGACGGGACGGGCGCCCCGCCTGCTGGGCACCGCGGTGTTCCTCCTCTACTTCGAGTGGATGGTCATCGCGATGAGCTACGGGAAGGTGGACCACGACCGCATCGCCTTCCTGGTGCTGCTGGCCGTGCTGCCCACCGTGGGCGTCGCCCGCTGGCGGGACCGGCGGCGCTCGGAGGCCGCGGGGTTCGCCATGGCCGCGGTGCTGGTCACCGTGATGCTCACCTACTTCCTGGCCGCCTGGGCGAAGATCCGCTTCGGCGGCTGGGACTGGCCCACCGGCGCGACCCTCGCGCGGGCCGTCATCCGCCGCGGCACCCCGCTGTCGGACTGGACGCTGGACTTCCCATGGCTGCTCGAGGCGATGCAGTGGGCGATGATCGTGCTCGAGGCCCTGGCGCCGCTGATGCTGCTGGTCTGGCGGGACCGGGCGCGGATCGCCCTGGTGGCCTTCCTCATCGGCTTCCACCTGATGGTCTACGCCGGCGTGACCATCGTCTTCCTGCCGCACTGCATCGCCGTCCTGTCGATCCTGCCGTGGGAGCGCGCGCCGGAGCTGCGCAGCCGGCTGCTGGGGCGGAGCCGTCGCCCCGTCGCCCCGGCTGCGGCCGCCGCCGCGCCCTGACCCGCCGGCGCGGAGGGCGCGGCGGCGGGCCCGGCCGTCGCGCCCCGTCGCCGTCCGGCGGCTGACGGGCCGCGGACCGCCCGGCCCTCGCGCGCCCCGCTCAGAGCAGCGCCCCGATCCGGGCGGCCATCTCGGCCTCGTGCTGCTGGTAGGAGTCGGCGACCCCGGCCAGGAGCGCGCCCATGCCGGTCAGTGCGTCGGCCACACCCTGGGCGGCCAGCCGCCACTGCTCGTACAGCTCCGTGAAGCGGAGCGCGGCCTGGCTGTCGGTCCAGCCGTCGAGCACCGAGGTGTTCACGCTGCTCGACAGCGTCGCCTGGCGCGCCGTCGTCTCCGCTGCCTCTGCCCTGCACTGCCCCGCCATCGACTGCAGCGTGGCGATGTCGACCTTCACGTGTCCTCCTCGCGTCCGGGTCCCTCCCGGTGGCGGCGAACGGTAGGGCCGCGTCCCGCCGGACGGGCTCCGCCGTCCACAGGCGGGGCCTGCGTCCACAGATCCGCTGCCGGCCGACCGCCGCGGGCCGGGTCGGCACACGATCCCGGCGTGAGCGCCACCCCCGAGCCGGCCCGGACCCGTCGCTGGACCCTCGTGCGGCCCTCCGGCGCCCTCGACGTCGAGGTGTCCGCCGCCGACGGCGCGTGCCTGGGCACGGTCCTCGAGGCCCTGGCCCCGGTCGTCGACTCCTCCGAGCCGCGGCTGTACAGCGGCTCGACGCCGCTGGACGCGGCGACCGAGCTGGGCTCGGCGGCCCTCGCGCACGGCGCCGTGCTCGGGCTCGACCGCCCCGGGCCGCGCGCTCGACCGGCGGCGGCCGCGAGCGCCCTGTCCCTGGAGGTGGTCGGCGGGCCGGACGCCGGCCTCTCCGTCCCCCTCCACGGCGGGCAGCGCGTGGTCGGCCGCGGCGGCGGCGCCGACGTCTCCCTCGACGACCCCGGCGTCTCCCGCCGGCACCTCGTCGTCGAGGTCGGCGGCGGCAGGGTCACCGTCCGGGACGCCGGATCGGCCAACGGGAGCCGTCTCGACGGCGGCGTCCTCGGTGCCGAGCCGACCGAGTGGAGCGAGGGCGCGGTGCTGCGGATCGGCGCCTCCGCGCTCACCGTGCGGGGGCCCGGCGGTGTCCGGCTCGCCGACCGGCCGGCGCCCGGCGGTCGCACGCTGGTGCACCCGGTCGCCGCCCGGCGCCCGCCCCGCCAGGAGGTGGAGGTGCGGTTCCCCGCCGAGCCCGCCGAGCCCGCGCGGCGGCGGCTCGCCTGGGTCGCGATCGCGGTCCCGGCCGCGGCGGGGGCGCTGGCCGCGTGGTGGTTCGCCTCCCCGACCTTCCTGTTCTTCGCCCTGCTCAGCCCGGTGGTGGCCCTGGGCTCGTGGCTGGGCGACCGGTGGAGCGGCCGCCGGACGAGCCGGCGCGACGCGGCGGCGCACGCCGAGCAGGTCGCCGAGGCCCGGTCCCGGCTGAGCGAGGCTGTGCGCGCCGAACGCCGGGCGGCGGAGGCCGATCCGCCGGACCTCGGACGCCTCACCGCCGCGGCCCGGCGCCGCGCCGCGCCCCTGTGGACGCGGCGCCGGGAAGACCCCGACGCGCTCGTGGTCCGGCTGGGCCGCGGCCCCGGCGCCACCCGCGTCGTCCGGATCGAGCCCGACGGCTCGAGGACACCGGAGCCGTGCGGCGACCTGCCCGTCTGCGTCGACCTGGCCGCCACCGGCGGGCTCGCCGTCGTCGCACCGCGCCGGCCGGCGCTCGGTGTGGTGGCGGCGGTGCTCGCCCAGACCTGCGCCCTGCTCCCCGCTGCTGATCTGGGCGTCGCGGTGCTCACGACGCCGGATGGGCTGCCGGACTGGGCCTGGTCACGCTGGCTGCCGCACGTCGATCCCGCGGACGTGCGGGTCGCGCTCTCGGGCGAGATCGACGAAAGACCCGACCTGTCCTGGCTGGACGCGGCCATCGGCCGCCGGTCGCACGCGACGGTCGCGTCCGGCCACGGCAGAGCCGGCGGCACCGTCCCTCCCTGGCTGGTCGTCGTGCTCGACCGCCCGCCCGGCCCGCAGCTCGCGGCGGCCCTGCGGCGTGCCCGGGCGAACGGGGTGGTGACGCTGACGACGGCCGGCCCGACCCGGGAGCGGCCGGCCGCGGTCCTGCACGTGACCGGCGAGACGGGCCAGGCGCGGCTGGAGGTCACCGGCTCCCCGGCCCGCGAGCTGGTCGTGGACCAGCTGTCCCGCCCCGCCGCCGTGACCCTCGCCCGCGACCTGGCACCGCTGGGCACCGCGGCCACCGGCGCAGAGGACCTGCCCGCGACGGTCCGCCTGCTGGACCTGCTCCCGGCCGGGCTGCGCGTGCGTCCGGGCGCGGACCCGGCGGACGGCTGGTCGAGACGACGGGACGATCTCGTGGCGGTCCTGGGCGCCTCGGCCGAGGGGGCGGTCGCGGTGGACCTGTGCCGGGACGGCCCCCACGCGCTCGTCGCGGGCACCACCGGAGCGGGCAAGTCCGAGCTGTTGCAGTCGCTGATCGCCGGCCTGGCCCTGGCGCACCCGCCGGACCGGTGCTCCTTCCTGCTGGTCGACTACAAGGGCGGGGCGGCGTTCGCCGAGGCCGCGGAACTGCCGCACACGGTGGGGGTGGTGACCGACCTGGACGCCCGGACCACGGCGCGCGCCCTGCGCTCGCTGGGCGCGGAACTGGCCCGCCGGGAGGCCGTGCTGGCCGCGGCCGGGGTCGCCGACGTCGCGGCGCTGCCCGAGGACGTCGACCTGGCGCGGCTGGTGATCGTCGTCGACGAGTTCGCCGGCCTGGTCGAGGAGTTCCCCGACTTCGTGCCCGGGCTGGTGGCCATCGCGCAGCGCGGCCGGTCGCTGGGGGTGCACCTGGTCCTGGCCACGCAGCGTCCCGCCGGGGTGGTCTCCCCGGAGATCCGCGCCAACTGCAGCCTGCGGCTGTGCCTGCGCACCACCGACGAGTCCGACTCCCGGGACGTGCTGGGCACCGGCGCGGCCGCCGCGCTGCCGGTCGACCGGCCCGGCCGCGCGTATCTGCGGATCGGAGCGGCGGCACCGGTGCTCGTCCAGGTCGCCCGCGTGGCCGGACGCGCCCCGCATGCGCCGGACCGCCCGCGGGTCCGGCGGTGGGAGTGGCCCCGTGCCGCGTCCCGCGGACCCGCGCGCGCCGCGGGACGGACGGACCTGGCCGCGGTGACGGCGGCGCTGCGGCGGCGTGCCGAACGGGCCGGCGAGCGGCGGCCGCACCGCCCGTGGTGCCCTCCCCTGCCCGACCGGCTGGCCGCCGCGGACCTCGCCGTCCCGTCGGCCGCCGCGGGAACGGGACCGGTGCTCGCGGTGGGGCTGGTCGACCGGCCGGACACCCAGGGCCAGGAGGTGCTGACCGTCGACCTCGGGCGCGGTGGCGGGTGGCTGGTCGTGGGCGGTCCGGGCAGCGGTCGGAGCACGTTCCTGCGCACCGTGCTCGCCGAGGCGGTCGGCGCTGCACCCCCCGACGAGCTGCACGTGCACGTGCTCGACCACGGCGGCGGCGCCCTCGCGGCGGCCGCCGCCGGGCTGCCGCACACCGGCACCGCGGTCGGCGCGGACGACCCGCTGCGCACCACGCGCCTGGTCGACCGGCTCGCCGCGGAGGTGGCGGCCCGCCGGGCGTCCGGCCGATCCACGCCCCGGCTGCTGCTGCTGGCCGACGGCCTGGAGTCGCTGTCGGCGCAACTGGACGAGGCCGATCCCACCCGGGGGTCCGCCGCGCTGCTGCGCCTGGTCCGGGACGGCGGAGCGGCGGGCCTGACCTGCCTGCTCACGGCCGACCGGGCCGTGCCGGGGAGCCGGCCGGCCGCCGCCGTCGGCACCCGGCTGGTGCTACCCATGCCCGACCGCGCCGACTACGGCGTGGCCGGCATCCCCGCCCGCGCGGTCCCTGGACACCGGCCGCCCGGCCGGGCACTGGTCGGCGAGGCCACCTGGGAGTGCCAGCTGGCGCTGCCCCGGGCCCTGCCCCGCGCCGCGCAGCCCACGGGCCCGGGACCGGCAGGCCCGCGGCCGGCGTCGGCCGCGCTGCGGATCCCCGACCTCGAGCCCGACCCCCGGCTCCCCCTGCCGGTCGGGGGCGACCCGGGCGAGGCGCTGCGCGCCGTGCCGCTCGGGCCCGGGGGCGACGAGGGCGACGTCCTGCTCGTGGACCTGCTCCGCGCCGGTGGGCTGCTCGTGGCGGGACCGCCCGGGAGCGGTCGCTCGGCCACGCTGGACGCGGTGACCGCGCACCTGCTCGCCGCGGACGTCCCGGTGCTGCGCGTCACCGGCCGGCGAGCCGGGGCCGGCTGCGCGTCACCGGCCGGCGTCACGGTCGTCGAGGCGACCGACACCGAGGGGTGGGCGGCCTGGACGAGCCACCTGGCGGGCCGGCCGGGGGTCGTGACCGTCGACGACCACGCCGACGTCGCCGAGGCACCCGTCGTCGCCGCGCTGGGCGCGAGCCCGCCCGACGGCGTCGTGACCGTCGTCGCCGGCTCGGCCGCGGACCTGTCCACCGTCTTCCGCGGCCCGGTGGCGGCGCTGCGTCGCCGGCGGAGCGGGCTGCTCCTGTGCCCCGGACCCGGGGACGCCGATCTGCTCGGCATCCGTCTCCCGCGCACGCCCGTGCCGGCCCGGCCGGGCTCGGGCTGGCTGGTCGACGCGGGGGTGCCACGCCGGGTCCAGGTCGCCGCCCGGCGCGTCCGCGGGGAGCAGCCGTGAGCCCGCTCGGCGCGCCCGGTCCGCCGGGTCCGCCGGGTTCAGAGCAGGTCGAGCAGCGGGCCGATCTCCTGCGACGCGTACCAGGCGAGCTCGTTGCCCTCGGCCTGGTCCACCACGAACTGGGCGTCGTCGCTGCCGAGGTCGGCCTCGAGCACCACCGCGACCGCGGCCCGGACGTCGCTCTCGGCGTCGGCACCGTCGACGTGGACGCTGGCCACGTCCCGCAGCGCGATGTCGGTGGTCACCCGCACGGCTCCCGCCTCGATGTGCGGCTCGTCGAGGGGGGTGACCGAGCCGTCGGCCACGTCGGCGGCCACCACCGCTCGCCGCCGCGCCGCCAGCGGGTCGACGTCGAGCAGGCGCAGGCTCGCGCGGGCGGCGGCCAGCAGCGCCGCGTACTCCAGCTCCTCGGTGTCGGCCTCCGCGTCGCTGACCGCGTAGTGCTGCCGCAGCACCTCGGTGACGGCGAAGGCCGTGTGGGGTCCGGGGAGCCGGCCCTCGTCCACGAGCGTCCGCAGGACCGTCGTCGTCGCCGGCAGGTACACGCGCACCCGGGTGGCTCCCTCCATCGGTGGAGCGACGACGGTATCCCGGCCGCCGCGCCCGGCCCCGCGGGAGCCGCCGGACCGCCGGGCTCAGCGCGAGGCCTCGACCAGCTCCGCCGTCTCCTGCTCGATCAGGTCGGCCAGCAGGTCGACGTCGCCGACGGTGTCCCGGTCGGCGTTCAGGCACACGTACACCCGCCCGTCGTAGCTCGTCATCCCGATCGACAGGCCCTGCCCGCGGACCAGTGGCACCACCGGGAAGACCTCGAGCATCCGCGCGCCGGCCGCGTACAGCGGCAGCTGCGGGCCGGGCACGTTGGTGATGACCAGGTTGAACATGCGCCGGGACAGCCCGCGGGCCGCCCGGGCTCCGAGCGCGTGCAGCGTCGGCGGAGCGAAGCCGGTCAGCGCGATGAGCGTGTCGGCGCCGACCGACCGGCCGGAGCTGGCGACGCCGCGCATCGCGTAGCTCAGCCGCGCCAGCCGGACCCGGGGGTTGGGCTCGCCCACCGGGAGGTCGACCAGGTAGCTGGCCACCCGGTTCCCCGGCGCCTCCTGCTCGTCCTCCTGGACCGACACCGGCACCAGCGCGCGCACGGACGTCGAGGCGACGACGGCCACCCCCCGGGAGAGGAGCCAGTCGCGCAGGGCGCCGGTGACCACGGTCAGCAGGACGTCGTTGACCGTGCCGCCGTGGGCCCGCCGCACGGCCTTGAGGTCCTCGAGGTCGGCGCGGGCGATCGCCACCCGCCGCTGGCGCCCCCGCGTGGCGTTCAGGGGGCTGTTCGGCGCGGGGAAGACCGCCGACCGCGCCGCCCGCACGAGGCCCGAGGCCGCCCCGCCGAGCCGGGCCACCGTCGCGCGGGCGTCGGTGACCGCGGACCCCAGGGTCGACACGGCCGCCGAGGGGCGCTGCACGTACTCCGCGAGCGCCGTCCGCAGCAGCTCGGTGCCGCTGGGCAGCCGGCGCGGCCGCCACGGCTCGGTCTCCGGCACGGGGGCGTCCGGGGAGGCATCGAGCAGCACCTGGGCGATGTCGACGGCGCCGAGCCCGTCGACCAGCGCCGGGTGGGTCTTGGTGATCACCGCGACCCGGCCCTCGGAGAGGCCCTCCACCAGGTACAGCTCCCACAGCGGCCGGCGGGGGTCCAGGGGACGGGAGGTCAGCCGGGAGACGAGGTCGAGCAGCTGCTCCTCGGTGCCCGGCCGGGGCAGCGCCGACTGCCGCACGTGATAGGCCACGTCGAAGTCGGGGTCGTCGGCCCACACCGGGTCGGCGAGCCGGCCGGGCACCTCCAGCACCCGCTGCCGGTAGCGCGGCACGAGCGGCAGGCGGGCCTCGACGAGCGCCGCGATCGCGTCCAGCCCGCCGGGTGGCGGCTCCAGCAGCAGGACCCCGGCGACGTGCATCGGGGCGTCCGGGTCCTCCAGGTAGAGGAACGACGCGTCGATCGTCGTCAGGCGCTCCAGCATCGACTCCCTCTCCGTCGGGCGGCCCAGGCTACGCACCGCCGGCGCGCTGCCCGCACGGCTCCAGGCCGCTCGGGGACGCGGCTCAACCCGCTGCCCGCCGCAGCCGCGGCCGGCCCCGCCGGACCTCCCGGACGGGGACGCCGGTGACCCGGACGGCCAGCTCCCGCAGCGCCTCCCGCAGCGCCGCGCCCGGCGCCACCTCGGCCAGCGTCCGGCCCGACGCGAGCGCCGCGTCGGTCGCCCGGCGGTCGGCCGGCAGGAAGACGTCGACGTCGCGCCCCGCGAACCGGTCGACGGCGTCGGCGATCTCCCGCCGCGGGTCGCCCGGGACCGGGCCGCGGCGCACCTGGTTGACCACGAGCAACGGCTCCACGTCGGGCAGGGCGTCGCGCAGGTCGCCGAGCGCCCGGATGCAGCGCTGCAGCGCGACCGGGTCGGCGCCGCCCACGCAGACGACGACGTCCGCTGTCTCGAGCACCGCGAGGGTCGCGCCGTTGCGCCGGGGAGCCGCCGTGTCGAAGGACAGCTCCTCGTCCTCCTCCAGGCTGAAACCGCAGTCGACGACGGTCAGCTCGGCCAGCCGGCGCGCCTCCTCCAGCACCCGCACCACCGCCGAGGGGCGCAGCTCCGGCCAGCGGTCGGCCCGGGCCAGGCCGGTCAGCACCCCGAGGCCCGGCCGCACCTCCCACGCCAGCCGCCGCAGCGTCGTCTCGTCCAGGCTGCCGGTCGCGGCCCGCCGCGCGGCGGCGGCCAGGCCGGGCGACTCGTCCAGCAGGCCCAGCACCTGGGCGACGACCCCGCCGTACACGTCGGCGTCCACCAGCAGCGTCTCCACGCCCAGCCGCGCGGCCTCGTCGGCCAGGCCGACGGCGACCGTCGTCCGGCCCGGCGCGCCGGTCGGACCCCAGACCGCGAGGACCAGGCCCGTCCCGCCGGCCCGGTCGCCGGCCTCCTCCGGCAGGCGGGCCCCCGGCAGCGCCGCCCGGGGGTCGGCGACGTCCCGACCGGCGGGCGGTCCCCCGGCCACCGCGTCGCGCAGGGCCTGCGCGATCTCCTCGGGGGCCGCGTCGGCCGGCAGCACCCGCAGCACGCCCAGGGCCTGCAACCGCGCCGCGGCCCGCTCGTCCCCGGGCTCCACCAGACCGACGACCGCCACCCCGGCGGCGGCCAGCCGGGCGATCGCGTCGCCGTCGAGCCGGCGCAGGTCGGCCGAGAGCAGCGCGGCGTGCCCGGTCCCGGTGGCCGCGGCGGCGAGGAGCTCCGACACGTCCACGCAGCGCCGCACGACCGTGACGCCGTGGTCGGCGCGGTCGAGGGCCCCGACGAGCGCGGACTCCCAGGCCGCCCCCGTGACGGCGGTGAAGACCTGCAGCGCCATCAGGACGTCGGCCCCGCGGGCTGCGACGACGAGGGCGCGGTCGCGGAGGACGGAGCCGCGGTCCCGGGCGACCCTCCCGCGCCGGCGGATGCCGGCGCGGCGGAGGGCACGGACCCCGCCGACGGCGGCGCGGTGTCGACCGACCCGTGCACCACCACGACCAGGGGCCGGCCCCCGATCGCGGCGAGGACGCGGTCGGCGTCGTCCGCCTCGACCGACACGACCACCTGCACGGTCGTGGCCGCGCTGGACAGCACGCCGTCCGTGCGGCCGGACATGGCCTGCACCGGCGCCGTCCCGACGACCAGGGCGACCTCCCCGTCCGCCGTGCCGGCCGCGCCCGCGGCGGGGTCGGCGACCGCGTACACGTCCACCACCTGGCCGCGGGTCAGTCCCGGCGGCACGTACCCGGCCTGCACCGGCAGCGCGACTTGCACCAGTTCGGGCACGTCCTCCAGCGCCGACCGGGGCAGCAGCTCCCCGTCGCGCACGGCCCGGGCCAGGGTGCGCCCCTCGGGCCGGGTGCTGGTGGCGAGGTACCGGTCGGCCGCGACGTCGAGCCGGACGTCGACGGTCACCAGGTCACCGGCCGACAGCACCGTCCCGGCGGCGAGGTCACCGGAGGCCGCCCACACCGGCACGGTCGTGTCCGCGGCCCCCACCACCCGCGCGCCCAGCAGCACCGAGACGAGCACGAGCAGCACACCGAGCACGAGCCGCAGGTCCAGCCACCGCGGCGCGCGCACCCGCCGGGGCACCGGCCCGCGCACGCGCACGGTCGCCGGGGCCCCCGGCGCAGGCGGGGGTGGGGCCGTCCGCACGTCGGTCACCGCCGCCGCCTCCGTCCGTTCCCGGCGGTTGGTACCGCCTCCTGCGCTCGCCGCCCGCCGCCGGGTGGCGACGGTCGGACGCAGATGATGCGGGACGGGCGCGTTCCCGTGCACCGGTTGTCCACACGTTCGGGTGTGGACGGTGCAGCCGATGCCTCCGGAGGGCTGACACACTGACGCCGACCCCGGATGAGAGACCGCCGATGCCCACACCGCGCTTCCTGACCCTCGCCGACGTGGCGGAGATCCTGAACGTCTCCTGGCGGCAGGTGTACGCGCTCGTCCGGCGCAAGGAACTGATCGCGATCCAGATCGGCGGCCGCGGGCAGTGGCGCGTCGAGGTCGACGAGCTCGAGCGCTTCATCCAGCAGCGGTACGCCGAGGCCCGCGCCGGTGACGTGCCCGACCTCGAGCCCGACGCCGAGGACTCCCGCGCCGGGGCCGAGGGCAGCTAGCCCCGGGACAGGCCCCGGCCGCTGCGCCTAGTCCAGCCGCGGGGCCAGCCGTCGCACCGCGGCGACCGCATCGGTCGCGATCGCCCGCACCCCGCGCACGGCGCCGCCCCGCCGCGGCTCGTCGGCCGCGTGCTCGGCCAGCTCCAGGAAGTCGGCCCCGACCCGGTCGACCGTGCCGGTGTGCGCACCGCCGTCGTCCAGCAGCACCTGCACCGGACTGCGGTCGCGCGCCAGGCCCCGCAGTGCCCACCGCAGATCCAGCCGCTGCGCCACCTCTCCCGCGGCCGGGACGGCGGTCGCCCGGTCCAGGCCGGCCACGGTGCGCACCGTCGCCAGCGCGACGAGCAGCTCGCGGCCACCGTCCTCGGCGAGCAGGGCCCAGCCCGCACCGACCTCGGCGAGCACGCCGCGCAGCTCCCCCGCCCCGCGGCAGCGCACCGCCAGCTCGCGGCCCACCGCGCCGCCCAGCCGCTCCGCCAGCCGGACGGCGCCGGCCTCCAGCCGTGCCCGCGCGGCGTCCTCCGACCGCTCCTCGGCGACCTCCGCCGCCTCCAGTTCCGCCTGCAGATCGGCGAACAACCGCTGCCACCGCACGGTCGGCAGCGTACCTGTGTGCACATACCTTGCGTTTACTGTCGTTTGCTTGCTCTAGTAGACGAGTCGACACGAGGAGGACCGATGACGCTGCGCCGCCTGGTCGCGACGGCCGCCGTGCTGGCCGCCGTCGCGACCGTGCTCGCCGAGCTCACCCCTGCGGTGCCCGACCCCGCGCTCGCCGTCGGGGACCCCCAGGCGTTCGTCGACACCGCGGGCGCCGACACGGTGGTGGCCGCGGTGGCCGCGGCGCTGGCCTGGCTCGTCTGGGGCTGGGGCGCGCTCGGGGTGCTGCTCACGGCCCTGTCGGCGGCACCCGGCGCGGTCGGCGCGGTGGCCCGCGCGCTCGGCCGGCTGCTCGTGCCCGCCGCCGTCCGCTCGACGGCCGCCGCGGCCCTCGGCGTCGGGCTGGTGGTGGGCGCGCCCGCCCTGACGGCCTGCGCACCCGCCGGCGAGCGGCCGGCCACGGTGGCCGCGGCCACGGTGGCGTCGCCGGCGCACGCCGCCCCGGTACCGGACTGGCCGGCCGCTCAGGCCACGCCCGAGCCGGCCACTCCCCCCGAGCCGACCACCCCACCCGAGGCGACCGTCCCACCCGACCCGACCGTCCCGCCGTCGACCGGCGCGGACGCGGTGCCGGACACCGCAGCCCCGGACGCCGCACCGGCCGGTCCGGTGCCGGACTGGCCGGCCGCCGGCGAGCACGTCGTCGTGCGCGGCGACTCGCTGTGGCGGATCGCCGCGGCCGACCTGCGCGCCCGGAGCGGGCGGGAGCCGGACGCCGCCGAGGTGGCCCGCGCCGTCGAGGCCTGGTGGTCGGCCAACGCGGACGTCGTCGGCCCCGACCCCGACCTGCTGCTCCCCGGCCAGGTGCTGCGCGCGCCGGCCTCCCCCCACCCCCCGACCGGAAGCGAGAGCCCCGAATGACCGCGCCCCCGTCCGCCGCACCCGCCGCCGCCCCGACGAGTCCGGCTGCCCCGGCAGCCTCGCCGACCGGGGCGCCCCCGCTGCGGACGTTCCGGCTGACCGTCGTCCGCACGCCGCAACCGCCGCTGACGGAGGACCCGGCGTTCCCCCTCGTGCGCCTGGGAGTCCTCCCCCCGCGGGCGCCGCACCGGCCCGGCCCGCGCCCGCGGGAGAAGCACCAGCGGATGGCCGACTTCGGGCCGGCCTGGTCCAGCCGGAGCGACCTGCCCGACCCGGCGCTCACCGGACGGCGGGTGTTCACGCTCGTGCTGGAGGGGCTGGCCGGCCTGCGTCCGCTCGCCCAGGTCCAGGCCCTGACCGCGCCCGGCCTCTACGCGGGCCTCACCAGCGGACGGCGGCCGGCCTGGTGCTCCGGCGGCACCGCCCCGGTGCTCCTCGGGCCCGTGCGCGTGTGCGAGCCGGTGGACGGCGTCGCCGAGGTCAGCGCCGTGGCGCGCCGGTCCGGCCGGGCGCACGCCGTGGCGGCCCGGCTCGAGGGTCTCGACGGCCGGTGGCGCTGCACCGCTCTGCAGATCGGCTGAGCGCCGCGCCGCCCGCCCCGGGACCGGGCCCGGCTTCGGGGCCGGGCCGGGCCGGGCCGGCAAGACGACCGCGCCCCCGCCGGCGGGGAGCCGGCGGGGGCGCGGTGGGGGAACGGCGCGGGCTAGTGCGCCGCCCCGTGGCAGAACTTGTACTTCTTGCCCGAGCCGCAGGGGCACGGCGCGTTGCGGGCCGGCTCCTTGGACCCGGTCACCGTCGCCGTCTTCGCCGCCTTGGCCGAGCCGCTCTCCTTGGGCGAGGCGTCGAGGCTGGGCGCCGAGTAGGTCAGGTTCTCCTGGCGGCGCGGCTCGTCGAGGCCCTTGACCGCCAGCTGCGGCCCGGTGCCCGACGGGGCCTCCTCCTCCGCGGCGGCGGGAGCGGCGGCGGGAGCTGCCGCGGCCGCGGAGCGGGCCGCCGGCGCCGCCGGCTTCGCCGTCTTCTTGCCCGGCCCCGCCCCGGCACCGGACCGGCGGGCCGCCGGCGCGGCGCCGGCCGGCGTCGTCGAGGTGGTCCGGCCCGGCGCGGTGCCGCCCGGGGCGCCGGCGGGAGCGGTGCCGGCGCCGTTGCCCGCCGCGGCGGCGGCAGCGGCCTGCTGGCGGGCCAGCACGCGCGCCGTCCCCTCCTGGGCGGCGGCCAGGGCGCGGGCCTCGGCCTCGGCCTGCTTGGCCCGGGCCTCCTCGTCCTGCTGCTCCTTGGTCTTGACCTCGAGGTTGAACAGGAAGCCGACGGACTCCTCCTTGATGCCGTCGAGCATCGCGTTGAACATGTCGAAGCCCTCGCGCTGGTACTCCACGACCGGGTCGCGGTTGGCCATCGCGCGCAGGTGGATGCCGGCCCGCAGGTAGTCCATCTCGTAGAGGTGCTCGCGCCACTTGCGGTCGAGCACGCTGAGCAGCACCCGCCGCTCGAGCTCCCGCATGACCTCCGCGCCGAGCCCCGCCTCGCGCTCGTCGTAGGCCCGGTGCACGTCGTCGAGCAGCTCGGTGCGCAGCGTCTCGGCCGACAGCGACGCCTGCTCGCCGTCCGCCGTCCGGTCCAGCAGCTCCTGCCGGTCCAGCCCGACCGGGTACAGGGCCTTGAGGCCGGTCCACAGCTGCTCGAGGTCCCAGTCCTCGGCGTAGCCGGTCTCGGTCGCGCCGTCGACGTAGGCGCCGATGACGTCGTCGAGCATGTGCTGGACCTGGTCGGCCAGGTCCTCGCCGTCGAGGATCTTGCGCCGCTCGTCGTAGATGACGGTGCGCTGCCGGTTGAGCACCTCGTCGTACTTGAGGACGTTCTTGCGGATCTCGAAGTTCTGCTGCTCGACCTGCGTCTGCGCCGACAGGATCGCGCGGCTGACCATCTTCGACTCGATCGGCTGGTCGTCGGGCACCCGCAGGGTGTTCATCATCGACTCGAGCATCGGGCCGTTGAACCGGCGCATCAGGTCGTCGCCGAGGGAGAGGTAGAACCGCGACTCCCCCGGGTCGCCCTGCCGGCCGGAACGGCCGCGCAGCTGGTTGTCGATCCGGCGGCTCTCGTGCCGCTCCGTGCCGAGCACGTACAGGCCGCCGGCCTCGACGACCTGCTCGTGCTCGTCCTCGACCTGCTTCTTCGCCGCGGCCAGCGCGTCGTCCCAGGCGGCCTCGTACTCCTCCGGGGTGTCCGTCGGGTTCAGCCCGCGGGCGCGCAGGTCCTCGTCGGCGATGAAGTCGGGGCTGCCGCCGAGCTGGATGTCGGTGCCGCGGCCGGCCATGTTGGTGGCCACGGTGACCGCGCCCAGCCGCCCGGCCTGGGCGACGATGTGCGCCTCCCGCGCGTGGTTCTTGGCGTTGAGCACCTCGTGCGGGATCCCGCGCCGCAGCAGGAACTTCGACAGCAGCTCCGACTTCTCCACGCTCGCGGTGCCGACGAGCACCGGCTGGCCGGCCTCGTGCCGCTCGGCGATGTCGTCGACGACCGCCTCGAGCTTGGCCTTCTCCGTCTTGTAGATGACGTCGGAGCGGTCGATGCGCACCATCGGCCGGTTGGTCGGGATCGGGACGACGCCCAGCTTGTAGGTCTGCGAGAGCTCGGCCGCCTCCGTCTGGGCGGTGCCGGTCATCCCCGACAGCTTCTCGTAGAGCCGGAAGTAGTTCTGCAGCGTGATCGTGGCGAGGGTCTGGTTCTCGTCCTTGATCTGCACCTTCTCCTTGGCCTCGATGGCCTGGTGCATGCCCTCGTTGTAGCGCCGGCCCGACAGCACGCGGCCGGTGAACTCGTCGACGATGAGCACCTCGCCGTTGCTGACGATGTACTGCTGGTCGCGGTGGTAGAGCTCCTTGGCCTTCAGCGCGTTGTTCAGGTAGCTGATCAGCGGGGAGTTGACCGCCTCGTAGAGGTTCTCGATGCCGAGCTGGTCCTCGACGAACTCGACGCCCTCCTCGGTGACGGCGACCGTGCGCTTGGCCTCCTCCACCTCGTAGTGCACGTCCCGCTTCATCATCGGGACGATCCGCGCGAACTCCTGGTACCACTTGCCGGCGGACTCGGCGGGGCCGCTGATGATCAGCGGCGTCCGGGCCTCGTCGATGAGGATCGAGTCGACCTCGTCGACGATCGCGTAGTGGTGCCCGCGCTGGACCAGGTCGGCCTTGCTCCACGCCATGTTGTCGCGCAGGTAGTCGAAGCCGAACTCGTTGTTCGTGCCGTAGGTGATGTCGCAGGCGTACTGCTCGCGCCGGTGCGCCGGCCGCTCGCCGGACAGGATGGTGCCCACCGACAGGCCGAGGAAGCGGTGCACCCGGCCCATCCACTCGGCGTCGCGCTTGGCCAGGTAGTCGTTGACCGTGATGACGTGCACGCCGTCGCCGGTGAGCGCGTTGAGGTACGCGGGCAGGACGCCGGTGAGCGTCTTGCCCTCACCGGTGCGCATCTCGGCGATGTTCCCCAGGTGCAGCGCCGCGCCGCCCATGATCTGGACGCGGAAGTGCCGCTGGCCCAGGGTCCGGGTGGCGGCCTCGCGGACGACGGCGAACGCCTCCGGCAGCAGCTCGTCGAGGGTCTCCCCGTCGGCGTAGCGCTCCTTGAACTCGTCGGTCTTGGCGCGCAGCTCCGCGTCGGTGAGGTCGGCGACGTCGTCGGCGAGCGACTCGACCGCGTCGGCGATCCTGTTCAGTCGCCGCAGGATCTTGCCCTCGCCGGCACGGAGGATTCTCGAGAACACCACACACCCAGGGTAGGCGGCCCGCCCGCGTGCACGGTCATCTGCGCGCATACCCTCCGCCGGTGGCATCCGACCCGCGCACCCTGGGCCCCGGCACGCTCACCTTCCTCACCGAGCGGCACCTGGCGACGCTGACCACCCTGCGCGGCGACGGCACCCCGCACGTCGTCCCCGTGGGGGTGACCTTCGACCCGGAGACGGCCACCGCCCGCGTGATCACCTCGGGCACCTCCGCGAAGGCCCGGCACGTCCGCGCCGGGCAGGACCGGGTGGCGGTGTGCCAGGTGGACGGCCGCCGGTGGCTGACCCTCGAGGGGACCGCGGTGGTGCGCGACGACGCCGGGTCCGTGGCCGACGCCGTGGAGCGCTACGCCCGCCGCTACCGGCAGCCGCGGGAGAACCCGGCGCGGGTGGTCATCGAGATCTCGGTCGACCGGGTGCTCGGGAACGCCTAGACATGGCCGGGTGATCCCCGAGGGCATCGACCTGTCCGGCATGGACCTGTCCGGCATCGACCTGACCACCGAGGTGGTGCGGACCGAGCGGCTCGTCCTGCGCCCGCACCGGCCCGACGACGCCGACGCCGTCTTCACCGCGTGCCAGGACCCGGGGATCCAGCGCTGGATCACCGCGATCGCGCTGCCCTACACGCACGACCAGGCACGGACCTGGGTGGCCGAGGTGGCGCCGGCCGAGCGCGCCGGGGGCCGCGGGATGCCGGTCGTGGTGGAGGCCGACGGCGTCCTGGTCGGCTCCGCGGGCGTGCACTTCCGCGGCGGGCGGCTCGGCCCCGAGATCGGCTACTGGATCACCGCGCCGGCGCGCGGCCGCGGGTACGCCGCCGAGGCGGCGCACGCGCTGGCCGAGTGGGCCCTGAGGCTGGGCGCGCCGCGGGTGCACCTGGTCGCCGACGTCGGCAACACGTCCTCGCAGCGGACGGCCGAGCGGGCCGGGTTCCGGCGGGAGGGCGTGGTGCGGTCCTGCCTGGAGGACCGCTCGGGCGGGCGGTCCGACGCCGTGCTCTTCGGCCGGCTGCCCGGGGACTGACGCGGGACCGCCCGGCGACGGGTCACGTCGCCGGGCGGTCCAGCAGTCACCTCAGAGGGAGACCGCCGCTGGCTCGGCGGGGGCGCTGACCCGGGACGCCGCCCCGTCGAGCGGGGCGTCGACCAGGCGGATGAGGCCGTAGTCGAAGGCGTGCCGGCGGTACACGACCGTCGGCCGGCCGGTGTCGGCGCACTGGAAGAGGAAGAAGTCGTGGCCGACCAGCTCCATCTCGTGGAGGGCCTGGTCGACGGTCATCGGCGTCGCCGGGTGGTGCTTCTCCCGGACGACCCGTCCGGGGAGGTGCTCGTCGAGGTCGGTGACGAGGGGTTCGCCGTCGAACTGGGTCTCCAGGTCGGCGGTCTGCGACGGTCCGCCCGTCGCGGCGAGCGGTTCGGCGGTGTTGCCGGCGATCCGCACGCTGGCCGGGGTGCGCCGGCCGTGGTGCACCCGGCGGCGGTCGGCCGCCCGGCGCAGCCGGTTCTCGAGCTTGGTGCAGGCGAGGTCGAGCGCCGCGTAGAAGTCGGGGCCGGCGGCCTCGGCCCGGACGACGGGGCCCTTCCCCCGCAGGGTGATCTCCACGCGCTGGCAGTTCGCGGACTGGCGTGGGTTCTTCTCGTGGAACAGCTCGACGTCCATCCGGAGCATCTTCAGCTTGCCGTCGAAGCGATCGAGGGAGCCGACCTTGTCCTCGACGTGCTGGCGGTAGTGCTCCGGCACTTCGACGTTCCGGCCGCGGACAACGATCTCCATGAGACCTCCCGGGTGTACGGGGATGTGTCCGGTTGAACGCTAGTCGTCCCCCAGGTGTCCCGACAGTCGACCGAGGGCCCTCCGTGGGGGCGTCTCACCGGGACCGCACGGTCCGCGCAGGTGGGCCTGCGAACCGCCGGCCGGCGGCCGCCGCGGGGTCGCCGCCACCACCGCGGCGAGCACCGGCGTGTCGGGACGGCGTGTCCCGGCCAGCGGGGCCGCCGCCTCGGTCAGCGTCGCCCCGCTGGTCACCACGTCGTCCACCAGGACAACAAGCGTCCCCGGGCGGACGGTGGCCCCGGGCCGGAGAGCGAGCGTGCCGGCCAGGTTCGCGCGCCGCTGCGCGGCCGACAGCCCGGCCGAGTCGGCGACCCGCCCGGTGCGGCGCAGCAGCCGCGCGCCCGTCGCGGGCACCCCCGCGGCCCGAAGCTCGGCGACGGCGGCGCGGGTCAGCTCGGCGACGTGGTCGCGGCCGCGGGCGCGCAGCGCCGCCCGGGACGCCGGCAGCGGCACCAGGGCCACCGGGGTGTCCGGGCCCGCGGCGGGCACCCCCGCCCGCACCGCCGCCACCGCCAGGGCCAGCGCCGCCCCCAGCGGCCGGGCCAGCTCCGCCCGGCCGTGCTCCTTGAACGCGTTGACCGCCGGGCGCACCGGCCCGGCGTAGACGGCGGCCGCGACGGTGGGCGGGAAGCCGGCCGGGAACCGCCGTGGCTGCGCCAGGTGCGGGACGGCGAACGCCGCGGCGCAGGACCGGCACAGCACCGCCCCGGGCACGCCGCAGCCCGCGCAGGTCCGCGGCAGCACGAGGTCCGCGAGCGCGCCGGGCGCCGCGCGGAGCAGCTCCCGGACGGCGCGCACGCCCCACCCTGCACGGACGGGCGGCCCCCGCCCAGGCCGGTCGGCAGGCTGTGGACGGCCCCGTCAGGCGGGGAAGAACGGCTCGCTGCCGCGCACCGGCGGCTGGCCGCGCTGCAGGGTCACCCAGGTGCCGCCGGACAGCTGCCACATCTCGCCGCGGGCGCTGATCAGCGGCTGCTGCTCGGGCGCGGCGGCGATCGTGGTCGGCTGGCCGGGCAGCCCGGCGGTCGCCACGGGGGTCAGCCCCCACCCGTCGACGCCCAGCGAGTACGGGGCGCCGTCCTCCGTCCCGCCCGAGGCGAGGACCAGGAGGCGGTCGGCGGCGGCCCAGGCGACGTCGGTCACGCCGACCAGCGACGGCGCGATCGGGCGCAGGTCCCGCAGGGTCACCGGCGAGTCCTCGGCGCGGACGACGGTGCCGACGTACAGCTGGTTGCCGTTCACGATCACGGCCGCGCGGACGCCGTCCGGGGACAGCTGCAGCAGCGACGCGCGGCCCAGCGCCGCCAGGCTGGTCGCGTCGACCGGCTGCGGCGCGCCCTCGGCGGGGACGCGGACGACGTCGGTGTAGTCCCGGACGGTCCAGAACTCGTTGCGGGTGGCCGCGACGGTGGGCACGGTCAGCGCCTCGCCGGCCAGCACCTCCTCGAGGTCGCCCCCGTAGGACCCCCGCAGCAGCACCGCCCGCCCGTCGCGGACGGTGACCCCGACCATCGACGACCGCTCCCCCGTGCGCGTGTCGGTGGAGACCGCCGCGCTCTGCAGGCCGTAGGCGCCCTCCCCGGCGGGCCCCGGCGCGGGCGAGCCGTCGACCAGCCGCAGCGCGCCGTCGGCCAGGAAGTGCCCCACCGCCCCGACGGGCGCCTTCTCCGGGTCGAAGCCGGACCAGTCCTCCACCGTCTGCTGCTCGGGGAGGCCGTCCAGCCGCAGCGGCTCGCCGTCCACCAGCAGCTGGACCGACGGCGACCCGGGCAGCTGCTGCAGGGTCCAGACCAGCTGCGCGCACAGCACCGACAGCTGCGGCGCGGTGAGGTCGGCGATCCCGGAGAGGTCGACGGTGACCGACTGGCCGGCCACGGACACCGAGCGGACGAGCGTGGCCCCGCTCAGCAGGTTGCGCACCCCGGCGGCCAGCGCCGGGGACGGCCCGGCGAGCAGCCGCTCGACCAGCGCGGTGGGCTGGGCGTCGCCCTGGATGAGGTAGCGCGGGTCGGGCACGACGCGCTGCAGGGTCGGGTCCACGAAGTAGACCGCCCGCTGGTCGTAGATGCGCTCGAAGTCCGGCTGCAGCATGAGCAGCCCGTCGTCCGGCGGGTCGGTGATCCGCCACTCGCCGTCGACCTCGGCGAGCGTGAACTGCCGGGTGTAGTCCTGCACGCCGATGCTGAACACCCCGCGCGGGTCGACGCTGCCGACCTGGTCGGCGGTGACGGTGACCGTGCCGGGGCTGGCCGTCACGGTCGCGTAGTCGGCGGCGAGCACGGTGATGGTGCCCTCGTCCGACCACGCCTCGGCGGCCTCGGGGGTCAGGTACTGCCGGGCCACCGGGTGGTTGCGGGCGGTGCTCGCCGCGGCGTCGATGAAGCCGCGGACGATCTCCTCCGGCGTCGCGCCCTCCTCCGGCTCCAGTGGCTCGATGCCGACGGCCTCGGCGGTGCGGGCCGGCTCCTGGGTGATCTGCACCGTCGGCGAGCTCGAGGGCACCGTCGAGCAGCCGGCCAGCGCGACGGCGACCAGCGCCCCGAGCAGCCGGAGGGCGCGGCCGGTCACGACGGGCTCCCCGGACGGCGCACGATCGCCGGCCGCAGCGGCAGCGGGGAGCTGCTCAGCTCGGTGCCCGCGGTCAGCGGCAGCGTCAGCCGGAACTGCGCGCCCAGTCCGGGCGAGCCCCAGACCTGCAGCCAGCCGCCGTGCAGGCGGGCGTCCTCCAGGCTGATCGACAGGCCCAGCCCGCTGCCCCCGACGGTGCGCACCCGCGAGGGGTCGGCCCGCCAGAAGCGGTCGAACACGTGCTGGGCCTCCGCCGGGCTCAGCCCCACCCCGAGGTCGCGGACCGTGAGCGCCACCGCGACCCGGTTGGCCGCCCAGGTGATCTCCACCGGCCGGCCGGCGCCGTGCTCGACGGCGTTGCCGATCAGGTTGCGCAGGATGCGCTGCACCCGCCGCGCGTCCACCTCGGCGATGACCGTCTGGGTGGGGCCACTGACCCGCAGCTCGCAGTCGTGCATGCGGGCCAGCGCCGACATGTCGCCCACCACCCGCTGGATGAGCGCACCGACGTCGGTGGGCTCCCAGTCCAGCACCGCGACGCCGGCGTCGTACCGGCTGATCTCCAGCAGGTCGGTGAGCAGGGACTCGAACCGGTCGAGCTCGGCGTGGAGCAGCTCGGCCGACCGGGCCACGTGCGGCGGGAAGTCCCCGCGGGACTCGTGCAGCACCTCGGCGGCCATCTGCACGGTGGTCAGCGGGGTGCGCAGCTCGTGGCTGACGTCGGAGGTGAACCGCTGCTGCAGCTGGGACAGGCCCTCGAGCTGGGTGATCTGCCGCTGCAGGCTGTCGGCCATCGCGTTGAAGCTGGTGGCCAGGCGGGCGAGGTCGTCCTCCCCGCGCACGGCCATCCGCTCCTCGAGCTGCCCCTCGGCCAGCCGCTGGGCGGTGCCCGCGGCCCGCCGCACCGGGTCGACCACCAGCCGGGTCACCAGCACCCCGATGCCGACGACGAAGAGGGTGAGCGCGACCCCGCTGATCACGACGGTGCTGCGGATCCGCGACAGGCTCTCCTCCTCCTGGTCGAGGGGGAAGGCGTAGTACAGCTCGATCCGCTCGTCGCCGGCGGCGTCCACGGTGACCGGGGCGCCGATGAGCAGCGTCGGCTGGGGCTGGTCGAAGGCGTCGGGCACGAGCGCGTACTGGGAGAACTGGCCGCCGGAGTCCACCCCGGCGCGCAGCTGGCTGGGCAGCGCCGCGAAGACGTCGCGGCGGCCGGCGGGCAGCTCGCGGTCGCCGCTGCGGTGGACCATGACGACGTCGAAGTCGCCGGCCGAGCCCGCCCGGCTCTTGAGCCCCTGGACGGTGCGGTCGAGGGTGGACCGCAGGCTGGCGGCGTCGCCGGTGGCGATCCCGGCGACCTCGTCGCGGGCGTAGACCACGCCGGCCTGCGCCTGGTCGATGGCGGCGTCGCGCTTCACCGACAGCAGCTGGTCGCGGATCTGGCTGAACAGCACGAGGCTGACGATCACCACGACGGTGCCGGCCACGACCATGGTGATCGCGCCGATCCGCACGTGCAGCGACGAGCGCCACGCGTGGGCGACGGAGGCCGCCAGCCGGCGCGACGCGCGACGCGCGCGGGCGGCACGGAGCTGGGCCCGGCGACGCAGCCGCGCGACGCGGTCGGGACCGCCCCCCCGCGGCGGGCCGGGGGCCGGGTCCGGCGCGGCGGGAGCCGACGTGGCGGGCGCGGACGCGGCGACGACCGGCGCCTCCGCGGGCACGGGCCGAGCGGTCATCGAGCGCCGTTCGGACCGCGACTCACGGGGGGCCGGCCTTGTAGCCCACCCCGCGCACGGTCAGCACGATCTCGGGCCGCTCCGGGTCCCGCTCGATCTTCGCCCGCAGCCGCTGCACGTGGACGTTGACCAGCCGGGTGTCGGCGGCGTGCCGGTACCCCCACACCTGCTCGAGCAGCAGCTCGCGGGTGAACACCTGGCGGGGCTTGCGGGCCAGGGCGACCAGCAGGTCGAACTCGAGCGGGGTGAGCGCGATCGGCACGCCGTCGCGGGTCACCTGGTGAGCCGGCACGTCGATGGCGATGTCGCCGATGCTCAGGTTCTCCGCCTGCCCGGTCTCCCCGCGGCGCAGCTGCGCGCGGACCCGGGCGACCAGCTCCACCGGCTTGAACGGCTTGGTCACGTAGTCGTCGGCGCCGGCCTCCAGGCCCTGCACGACGTCGATCGTGTCGCCCTTGGCGGTCAGCATCACGATGGGGACGCTGGACTGGGTGCGGATGTCCTGGCAGATCTGCAGCCCGTTGCGGCCGGGCAGCATCAGGTCCAGCAGCACGATGTCCGGGCGGGTCTGCTGGAAGACGCCCACCGCCCGGTTGCCGTCCGAGACGAACGCGGGCTCGTAGCCCTCACGCCGCAGGACGATGCCGAGCATCTCGGCGAGTGCGGCGTCGTCGTCGACGACCAGGACGCGGCCGCGGCTGGGCCCGTTCGAGGGTGCGGTGGATGCCACGCCCCCATTCTGCGCTGTCGGACCCCCGAGACGGGCACACCCGCCCGGTCGGATGACCGGACGGGTGTCCCACGTGCCTCAGTAGCGGTAGTGGTCCGACTTGAACGGGCCCTCGACGGGGACGCCGATGTAGTCGGCCTGCACCTTGGAGAGCTCGGTCAGCTTGACCCCGAGCGCGTCGAGGTGCAGCCGCGCCACGTGCTCGTCGAGCTTCTTCGGCAGCACGGTGACGCCGGGGGTCCGGCCCTCGTAGGCGGCCCGGTTGTTCCACAGCTCGATCTGGGCGAGCACCTGGTTGGAGAACGAGGCGCTCATGACGAAGCTGGGGTGACCGGTGGCGTTGCCGAGGTTCAGCAGCCGGCCCTCGGAGAGCACGATGATCGTGTGGCCGTCGGGGAACCGCCACTCGTCGACCTGCGGCTTGATGTTGGTCCTCTCGATGCCCGGGGTGCGGGCGAGGCCGGCCATGTCGATCTCGTTGTCGAAGTGGCCGATGTTGCCGATGATCGCCTGGTGCTTGGTCCGGGCGAGCTGCTCGGCGGTGATGATGTCCTTGTTGCCGGTGGCCGTGATGACGATGTCGGCCTTGCCGATGACCTCGTCGAGGGTGGTCACCTCGTAGCCGTGCATCGCGGCCTGCAGCGCGCAGATGGGGTCGATCTCGGTGACGATCACCCGGGCGCCCTGGCCGCGCAGCGACTCCGCGCAGCCCTTGCCGACGTCGCCGTAGCCGCAGACGACGGCGACCTTGCCGCCGATCATCACGTCGGTGGCGCGGTTGATCCCGTCGATCAGCGAGTGCCGGCAGCCGTAGAGGTTGTCGAACTTGCTCTTGGTGACCGAGTCGTTGACGTTGATCGCCGGGAAGAGCAGCCGGGAGTCGCGGGCGAGCTCGTAGAGCCGCATGACGCCGGTGGTGGTCTCCTCGGTGACGCCCTTGATGCCCTGGCCGATACGGGTCCAGTACTGCCCGTCCTCGGCGAGGGTGCCGCGCAGGACGTCGAGGATGACGCCGTACTCCTCGGAGTCGGCCTCGGTGGTGTCGGGGACGGCGCCGTCGGCCTCGAACCGGGTGCCCAGGTGCACCAGCAGGGTCGCGTCGCCGCCGTCGTCCAGCAGCATGTTCGGGCCGACCACCGCGCCGGTCTCGTCGCGGAACTCGAACAGCCGCTGGGTGCACCACCAGTACTCCTCGAGCGTCTCGCCCTTCCAGGCGAAGACGGGCACGCCGGCGGGCGCCTCGGGGGTGCCGTCGCCGACGACGATCGCGGCGGCGGCGTGGTCCTGGGTGGAGAAGATGTTGCAGCTGACCCAGCGGACGTCGGCGCCCAGCGCCGTCAGCGTCTCGATGAGGACGGCGGTCTGCACGGTCATGTGCAGGGAGCCGGCGATGCGGGCGCCGGCGAGGGGCTGGGCGTCGCCGTACTCGGCGCGCAGCGCCATCAGGCCGGGCATCTCGTGCTCGGCGAGGGCGATCTCCTTGCGGCCGAAGCCGGCCAGGGAGAGGTCGGCGACCTTGAAGTCACCGGCGGACAGGACGGCGGTGCCGGGGGAGGCAGTCATGTCGCTCCAGGGATCAGGCCCCCCGCGACGGTCGCGGCGGGTCCGGGGTTCGGGAGAAGCGAGCATGCCGAGGCCTCGGCGGGGCTCGTGCCGCCGAGCAGTCTACGCGACGTCCGCCCCCGCGCCGGAGCCCCGGGACAGCGCGGCGGTCGTGCCCGCCGGCCCGCCGGGCGGTAGCTTGCCGTGCGGCACGGCTCCCGGCGGCGACGCCGGCCGGCGCCCGACCGCACGGTGACGCCCGAGGGCACGCGGCGCCGACCGACCCCCGATCGCAGAGGACGCATGGGCACTCCCACCCGCCGGCCGCTCGACGCCGACGCCCCGGCAGCCAGCGCACCTCCTCCGGCGGACGAGGCGGCGCCCCCACCCGCGACGGCGCCGTCGGCGTCCGGGCGGACCTGGCCCGCGGCGCTGCTCTCCTCGGCGGTCGTCGCCGGCCTGTTCACGCTGCTGTTCCTGCGCAACCACCGGTTCGCGTTCATCGACGACCGCCAGGCCGACGGGCTGGCGAAGATGGTCGACATCGGCCGGGTCCTCACGTCGGGCGAGTGGCCGTGGCTGTCCACCCACGTGGTGAACAGCGGCGCCTACGCGATCGAGAACCAGTACGGCGTCTTCAACCCGGTCGACCTCGGCTTCGCCGTGCTCGTGTCCCGCATGGACGACCTCGCGCTCGGGTCGTTCCTGCAGCTGCTCACCCACCTGGTGCTGCTCACCTCGGCGGCGGCGTGGCTGGGGCGACTGGTGGGTCTGACGACCGCGTGGACGGTGGCGTTCGCCGTCTCGGTCGGCTTCGGCACCTACACGGTCTACTGGGGCGCGGGCTGGTACGAGGCGGTCACCTCGTTCTCCTGGTTCGTCCTCGCGTTCGCCGCCCTGGTCGCGCTGCACCTGAGCGGGCGTCAGCGGTACGGCTGGGTGCTGCTGGGAGCGACGTACCTCTGCTATCAGAGCGGCTGGCCGCTCGCCGTCCCCCTGCTGGGCCTCACCGTCGTCGTGGTGCTGGTGGCCCGGCTGGTCGGCGGGGCCTCCCGCGCCTCCACCGGCTGGATGCTGGCCTGGTACGCCGGGGGCGCCGTCACGTCGCTGATCGGCCTGTACCCGCTCTTCGTGTCCTTCGAGTTCGCGGCGCGCAGCTCGTCGATCAGCAACGAGCAGAACGCGAACGTCGCCTCGCTCGACGGCCTGGTGCACGCCGCCGACCCCGCGTACCACGGCTGGCTGGACCTCTTCAACGGGCTGGAGCTGCAGCCGCTCCCCCACTACTACGTCGCCTGGTTCCTGCTCCCGGTCCTCTTCTTCTGGCGGCTCGGCCCGAGCGCGCGGCGCCCGGAGGTCCGGGCGCTGCTGTGGGCCGCCGTCGCGCTGCTGGTCGTCACGGCCCTCGGCACGCTGGGGCCCGAGCGGCTGCTGGTCTTCCGCTTCCCCACGCGGTTCCTCCAGTACGCGGGGTTCTTCCTGCTGCTGACCGCCGCCCTGGTCGTGGCGCACGGCCGCCGGGTGGTCACCCGCCGGCGGGTGGCCCTGTACGCCGGCACGGTCGCCGTCCTCGCGGTGCACGCGTGGCAGGCCGACCCGGCCGGTCTCGTGCGCATCGCCGGGCTGACCGCCGTGGTGGTGGCCCTGGGCGTCGCGCTGGCCGGGCCGCGGGCGGTCCGTGCGGCGGCCCGGCCGGGGGCACGGCCGACGGCGGGGGCGGGGCCGGCCGAGCCCGCCGCCGACCGGCACGACCGCACGGCGGGCCTGGTCGCGGTCGGCGGCACCGTGCTGGTCCTGCTGGCCACCGTGTGGACCAACCCGCTGGGCCGCGGCGCGGAGTGGGGCTTCCCGAACCGGGTGGCGGAGATGGAGACGCTGAGCCGGGAGGACTACACGCTCTGGTACGGCACCTACCCGCAGGTGCTGGACGGCACCGATGACGAGGACACCGACGTGCCGCAGGAGGTCCTCGACGGCTACTACGCCGAGTACCACCCCTCCTCGACCGGCCTGTACGCCGGCGACCGGTCGGTGAACGGCTACAGCCCGCTCGCCCACCGCGGGCTGCTCGAGCACGTCCCGCTCGACGACCAGGGCAACACCGACCCGAGCAGCGTGGAGGCCTTCACGTCCGTCGACCCCGCCACGGGGCTGACCTGGCTGGACCTGCTGCGGGTCGACCAGGTGGTCGCGCCCCTCGGGCCCCGGGACGACGCGCTGCGCGAGCGGCTCGGCGACGGCTGGGAGCGCGTCGAGGGCGAGTACACCGCCGCCTACCGCCGGGCGCCCGCCGGCCTGCCGGGGCTGCTGTCCTACGCGGCGCCGGGCGTCACCGCCGAGGGCGCGTGCCCGCTGCAGCACTCCCGCGAGTGTGTCGACGTGACGGTGGCCGGCGACGAGCCCGCGCGCGTGGTCTTCGCCCGGCTGTGGTTCCCCGGCTACTCGGCGACCCTGGACGGCCGGCCGGTCGACGTCGTCCGGCACGAGGACACGCTGGTCGCCGTCGACCTGCCCGCCGGCGCGTCCGGCGAGCTGGTGCTCGGCTACCGGTCGCCCGGGTTCGTCCCGCTCGCCATGCTCGCCGTCGCCACGCTCGCCGGCCTGGGCGCGGCCCAGGTGGTCGCGGCGCGGCGGGCCCGGCGCCCCTCCCCGGCAGAGGCGCAACCCCCGGCAGAGGCGCAGCCCCCGGCGCGGTAGCCGCCGGTCAGGACCGGCCGGCCGAGCCCGGGTCGACGATCCGGGCGACGACCTGCTCGTCCTCCTGGGTGTAGGCCTCGTACGTCACCTGCGCGCCGGTGGCCTGCAGCCACTCCTGCCAGGCCCGGAACTCGTGCTGCTCCCAGCCGGGGAAGTTGAAGAACTCGTCGAAGACGACGACCGAGCCGGCCCGCAGCCGCGGCCCGACGAGGTCCAGGACCGTCTTCGCCGACGAGTAGAGGTCGCCGTCCACGTGCAGGAAGGCCACCGGCCCGGGGTGGGTCTCGAGGAAGCCGGGCAGCGTCTCGTCGAACCAGCCGACGACGAACTCGGCGCCGGGGACGTCCGGGGTCCGGTCGACGGCGAACGTGCCCTGCCGGACGTGCGGCCGGTAGTCCTCCGGCAGCCCCTGGAAGGAGTCGAAGCCGTAGACCTCCTTGCCGGGCCGGGACTCGGCGATGACCCGCAGCGAGCGGCCGGTGAAGACGCCGAACTCCAGGGCCATGCCCTCGGCCGGCGCGATCTGCAGGCCGTAGCGCAGGGTGGTGAGCGGGTCGTGGAAGGGCCGGGCGTCGGGCATCTCGCGCATCTGGAACTCGCACGCGGCCGCCGCGGCCACCCGCTCCCCGGCGGCGAGGATGTCCCGCCGCGACCGGAACTCCGCGCCCAGGACCTCGCTGACCACCTCGCGGATCACGCGGTCGGACTCGGTCCGGACGACGTGGGCCACCCGCGCCTCGATCCGGGAGACGACCGCGCGCGCGACCGGGCGCACCAACCGCTGCCACAGCGGGATCCGCTCCGGCCCGCGGTCCTCCGTGCTGCCCCCCGTGCTGTCCTCCGTGCTGACCACGTGTCACTCCCGTTCGGCGGCTCCGGTCCCCCCGGCCGGCGGGCACCCCCGCCGGCTCCCCGTGTGTGCGGCCGGGACCCCGCCCTTGCGGCCGGGTCCCGTCCCGGCACCGTCGGCGGCGCCGGGGGGTGGACCATCTCACCCTCCGTGACGTCGGCGCCAGACCTCCGGAGCCGCCCGGCCGCGCCGGAGCCGCCCGCCCGGCCGCGCCGACCGGCGGGCGGGCCGGCGGGCGGGCCGGCCCGCGAGGAGTCAGCCCTCGCAGCCCACCCCGTCGCCGTCGCCGTCGAACCGGTCGTCCCACCCGGGGTCGCCGCGCCGCAGCGGCGCCGCCCCGGCGGCCCGGACCGCGGCGCAGTCGGCGTACGTGGTCGGCGCCTCGTCGGCCGGCACGGTGTCGTCGCCCCGGCCGCCGGGGAGGGGCTCGTCGGGACAGGTCGCGAGCACGCCGGCGGCGGCGTCCCGCTCCGCCGCGGTCATCCACAGCCCGTAGGCCAGCTTGACCGCGACCTGGCGGGCGACGTACGTGCACCGGTAGTCCCGGTTGGGCGGCAGCCAGGTGGCCGCGTCGCCGTCGCCCTTCTGCTGGTTGAGCGAGCCGTCGACGGCGAGGAGGTTGAGCGGGTCGTTGGCGAAGGCGGTGCGGGTCTCGGCGTCCCACGACTGCGCGCCCTTCTGCCACGCGTCGGAGAGGGCGACCACGTGGTCGATCTGCACGTCGTCGCTGGTGTCCTGGCCGCGGCGGAACTCGATCGAGGTGCCCGAGTAGGGGTCGGCCAGCGTGCCGGCGACGACCACGCACCCCCGGGTCCCCGACTCGAACCGCTCCCCGGTGAGGTCCCGGGCGAGGACGTCGTTGCGGGTGTCACACCCGTTCTGGTCGGTGTCGACCCACCCGGAGCCGAACCGGTCGCGCTCGTAGCCGGTGGTCGGCGCCCGGCCGCGGACCTCCAGGCCGTCGAGCGCGGCCAGTGCGGAGGCCGGCGGCGGCGCGGGCGCGGCGGGCTCCGTGCCCAGGTCACAGCCGCTCGCCCCACCGGCGGCGAGCAGGACGCCGAGGGCGGCGACGGCCCAGCGGCGCGGGATCGGCGGCACGGGAACTCCTCGCGGATCGGACCTCCCGACGCTAGGCCGGGGACGGCCGCGGACCGTGGCGGACACGCGGGCGTCCCGTCCGCGGCGGTCCCCGGGACGCCCGGAGGACCGGCGGCCCTCCGGCGGTCCGACTACGGTGGGTTGCCGGAACGACGGGCGCGGACCACCGCATCGGGCGGTGGACGGGGCGCGCGGACGTCGGGATCGTGGGGTGCGGTGTGCATCGGGCGCGCCGCCGGGAGCACCCGGTCCCCGAGACGAGGAGCGCGTGATGGTGACCGTGGAGACCCGCGAGGCCTCCCCCGCCGACGCGCCGCCGGCACGGCGCCGGGGCTGGCGGCCGGGCGCCGACCTGTGGTGGGCGCTGCCGGGCGCGCTGATCGGCGCCGTCGTCATCTGGATCGCCCATCGGGGGCTCGTCGACGACGCCTACATCAGCCTCGACTACGTGCGGAACCTCGCCCGGGACCTGCACTGGGGGATGATCCCGACCGAGACGTCGAACACCGCGACGTCACCGCTGAACATCATCGTCCTGGCGCTGGCGACCAAGGCGGTGGAGCTGGTGACCGGCGACGTCCGGCCGGTGCTCGCCCTGGGCATCGTGACCGTGCTGCTGTCGGCGGCGATGGCGGTGTGGACGGCGCAGGTCGCGCGGCGGCTCGGGATCGCGGCGTCGTGGTCGCTGGCCGTGGTGGTGCTGGTCTTCGCCAACCCGTTCGTCAACTCGTCGCTGGGCCTCGAGGTCCTGCTCATCGCCTCGCTGCTCACGGGGCTGCTCGCGCAGGCCGTGCGCGGCTCCCGGGTGGGCTTCGGCGTCCTCGCGGGGCTGGTCGTGCTGGCCCGGCTGGACGTCGGGGTGATCGTCGCGGCCGTCTACCTGCTGACTCCTGCGCTGCGCCGCCGGTGGTGGGTCGCGCCGCTGACGGCGGTCGCGGTGGCCCTGCCGTGGTTCGTCTTCAGCTGGTTCGCGCTGGGCTCGGCCATCCCCGCGAGTTTCGTCATCAAGACGCTGCAGCGGTCCTTCGGCGACATCACCTTCGCCAACGGCTGGTGGGAGCTGTGGACGGCCGACGGCACCGGCCTGGCCGTCTCCCTCGCCGTGGTGCCCGCCCTGCTCGGCGTCCTGGCGACCGTGGTCATGCTCGCCGCCGCGGCGGCCCGCCGGCTGCCCGCGCACCTGTGGCCGCTGGCCGGGATGGGGGTGGGCGGGGCCGCACACTTCGCGGCGTACTGCTACCTGCACGTCCCGCCGTACCACTGGTACTACGTGCCCTCGACCGTCGCGCTGGGACTGACCGCCGTCCTGTCCGCGGGGGTGTTCCTGCGGCGGCTGGTGCGCGACCGCGGCCCGGTCCTGCTGGGGCACGCCCTGGCCGGCGCGGCCGCCGTGGCGGTCGCGGTGCTGGCCGTCGTGTCCTTCGGCGGACGCTCGCTGCCCTGGACCCACCCGGTGGTCTTCGGCAACTGGGCCTACCCGCTGGACTACCTCGCCGTCGGGGTGGAGATCGGGGAGATCGTCGGCGACGCCACGGTCGCCGCGCCCCCGGAGATCGGCGCCACCGCCTTTGGCTGCGACTGCTCGATGGTCGACCAGTTCTCCGACCCCGGCCGCACGCTGCCCCTGATCCAGCAGCGGATCGACGAGGCCGGCCCGCTGACGCGGCTGGTCCTCAAGGTCAACTTCGTCCACCTCGACTGGGAGCAGACCCCCCGAGAGGTCGACTACCGCGTCGTCTTCGTCACCGGCCCGGCGCCGGAGGGCGTGCCGTCGTGGACCACGGAGAGCCCCGGCGGCCCGGGGACCATGTACCTGGAGCGGGTCGTCGACTGACCCGCCCGCCCCGGCGGCCCCTCGGCCGGGTCAGCGCAGGTTGGTGGTGGTCCGGTAGAGGACGGCGGGGCCGCGGGCGCTCACCGGCTCGCCGGCCGGCACGAACGCCGACTGGCCGCGGCGCAGCACCAGCTCGCCGTCGGCGGCGGCCAGCACCGCCTCGCCCTCGGTGCACAGCAGCACCTGCGGCCCGGTGGTGGTCAGGCTGCCGGCCTGGGCGTCGAGCTGGCAGCGGGTCAGGTCGAAGTCCTCGACCGGCACCGGGTAGCGCAGCCCGCCCGGGCCCAGCACCGGGTGGATCACCGGCACCTTGCCGTCGGTGAAGTCCAGCACCTCGATGAGCGCGGCCAGGTCGACGTGCTTGTGGGTCAGGCCGCCGCGCAGCACGTTGTCCGAGCTCGCCATGACCTCGACCCCGGCGCCGCACAGGTAGGCGTGCAGGTTGCCGGCAGGGAGGAACACCGCCTCGCCCGGTGCGAGCTTGAGGTGGTTGCACATCAGCGAGATCACCACGCCGGGGTCACCCGGGTAGGCGTCGGCGAGCCGGGCGGCCCAGCGGTAGGTGTTGATGAACTCCGGGTCGGCGGCGGCGACGAACTGGCCGGCCCGGCGGGCGACCGCCTCGACCAGGTGGGTCCGGCGCTTCCCCGACAGCGCGATGAGCTGCGGGATGGCGGCGCGCAGGCCGCCGCGGGCGAGGGCCGCGATGGTCGGCTTCAGCTCGGGCAGCTGCAGCTTGGCCAGGCAGTGCAGGGACTCCTCGACCGGCCGGAACCCGCACAGCGCCTCGAAGGTGGTCAGCGCCAGCAGCAGCTCGGGCTTGTGCCAGGGGTCCTTGAACGTGCGGGTCGGGTCGTCCTGCGGGACGCCGGCCGCGTCCTCCGCCGCGTAGCCGGCCATCGCCTGCTCGATGGTCGGGTGCGCCTGCAGCGACAGCGGGGCGTCGGCGGCCAGCACCTTCATCAGGAACGGCAGCCGCCGGCCGAAGCGCTCGACCACCCGGGGGCCGAGCAGCCGCTGCGGTTCCTCCCCGATGGCCTCGTCCAGCCGGCGCCCGTCGGCGAGCAGGCTGGGCAGGTCGGGGTGGGCGCCCATCCAGAGCTCGGCGTGCGGCAGGTCCGCGGGGGCGGGCCGGCCCAGCAGCTCGGGGATCACCGTGTGGCTGCCCCACGGGTAGTGCCGGACGTTGCTCGTGAGGTGCCACATCGCTCACGAGGTTACCGGCGGGTTCGGTTCGGGGGCGGGCAGCCCTCCGGCGATCACCCCGTGCGGGTGGGATCAGACGGCGGCGGCCCGCACGTCGGGTGCACCGAGCCGCGCGGCGTCGGCGGTGCGGTCGTCGGGCATCCGCTGCGACTCCCGTTCGGCGGCCACCCGGGCCTCGTAGTGGGCCACCTCGCGGCCGGTCCGCTCGGCGTCCCAGCCGAGGACGCCGGCCATGAGCTCCGCGACAGCCGGCGCCGACTCCGTCCCGCGGTGCGGGGTGGTGATCGACACCCGGGTGCGCCGGGTGAGGACGTCGTCCAGGTGCAGCGCGCCCTCGGCGGTGACGGCGTGCACCACCTCCGCGGCCAGGTGCGCCGGCGCCCCGGGCAGGGGCCGGGCGAGCGCGGGGTCGGCGGCGGCGAGGGCGAGCACGGCGCCGACCTGGTCGCCGTGCCGCTGCAGCAACCGGGCGACGGTGTCCTCGGGCAGGCCCGCGGCGGCCGCCAGGTCGGGGGCGGCGTCCTTCACGGCGGCCCAGCGGTGCGCGCCGACCAGCGGCAGGTGCGCCGTGCGGGAGGCCGCCACCCCGGGCAGGCCGGCGGTGGCGGCGTCGACGGCGTCGGCCGCCATGACCCGGTAGGTCGTGTACTTGCCGCCCGCGACGAGCACCAGGCCGGGGGCCGGCGTCACGACCGCGTGCTCGCGGGACAGCCGGCTGGTCTGGTCGGCCTCCCCGGCCAGCAGGGGCCGCAGGCCGGCGTAGACGCCGACGATGCGGTCGGGGGTGAGCGGCCGGGCCAGCACCCGGTTGACCTGCTGCAGCAGGTAGGCGATGTCCGCGCTGCTGGCGGCGGGGTGGTCGCGGTCCAGCCGCCACGGGGTGTCGGTGGTGCCGACGATCCACTGCTCGCCCCACGGGATGACGAACAGCACGCTGGTCGGCGTCCGCAGGATCAGCCCGGGCCGCTCCTCGTCCGGCCCGCCGCCGGTCGCCACCCCGCCGGAGGCTCCCGGGAGGGCGTCGCCGTCGATCGCGTCGCGCGGCACGACCAGGTGGACGCCCTTGCTGGCGCGCACCCGCAGGCTGGGCGCGGAGGTGCCGAGCATCTCCCCCACGTCGTCGCTCCAGACGCCGGTCGCGGCGATGACGCTGCGCGCCCGCACGACGAACGAGGACCCGTCGGTCAGGTCGGCCACCCGCACGCCGACCACCGGTGAGTCCGGACCGTCGCCGTCCCGCAGCAGGCCGGTGACCCGCGCGCTGGACAGGCATGCGGCGCCGTAGCCGGCCGCGGTCCGGACCACGGCGAGGGTGTGCCGGGCGTCGTCGACCTGGGCGTCCCAGTAGCGGATCGCGCCCCGGATGGCGTCGGCGCGCAGGCCGGGGAACTCGGCGAGCGCGGCGCTGCGGGACAGGTGCCGGTGGGCCGGGATGCCGCGGTCGCCGGTGAGCGCGGCGCCGAGCACGTCGTACAGGGCGACGCCGGCGCCGTAGTAGGCCCGCTGCCAGACCGGCGCGGTCAGCGGCAGCAGGAACGGCAGCGGCCGGACCAGGTGCGGGGCGATGGTGGAGACCAGCCGGGAGCGCTCACGCAGCGCCTCGTGAACCAGCGGGAAGGCCAGCTGCTCGAGGTACCGCAGCCCGCCGTGGATGAGCTTGCTGGACCGGCTCGAGGTGCCCGCCGCCCAGTCGCGGGCCTCGAGCAGCCCGACCGACAGTCCGCGGCTGGCCGCGTCCAGCGCCGCGCCGGCGCCGGTGACGCCGCCGCCGATGACGAGGACGTCCACGACGCCGGCGGCCAGCCGGTCGCGGTCGGCGCGCCGCCGCTGCGGCGAGAGCACGGTGCGGTCGGTGTCTCCCCGTTGCATGTCCCCCACTGTCCCCGCCGTCCGACCGGTCCCGCAGGCGCCGCCGGGCGCCCCGGACGCGCTAGTGGGCGGCGCCGGCCGGCTGCCCCTTGCGCCGCAGGCGCTGGACGAGCATCACGACGGCGACCACGACCGCGCCGACCACGAGCCCGGCGACGGCGCTGGCGAGGGTGTTGGCCAGCCAGCCGACCACGCCGCCGAGCGCGCCGGTGGCGTCGTGCACGGCCTCCTCCAGGTGGTGCACCAGCTCGTAGGGCCCGTGCCAGCCGAGGTCGTCGGCGCCCACCAGCAGGATGTGGCCACCGACCCACAGCATGGCCAGGGTGCCGATCACGGTGAGGGCGGCGAGCAGCCGGGGCATCGCCTTGACCAGGCCCCGGCCGAAGCCGGCCACGCCACCGCTGCCGCGCTCGGCCAGGCGCAGGCCGGCGTCGTCCATCTTCACGATGAGGCCGACGACGCCGTAGACCAGCGCGGTGATCGCGACGGCGACGACGATCAGGGTCGACAGCCGGGCGACGAACGGCTCGTCGGTGACCTCGTTGAGCGAGATGACCATGATCTCGGCCGACAGGATGAAGTCCGTGCGGATGGCGCCGCCGACGATCGTGTTCTCGTCCTTGGGCTCGCCGTCGTCCGCGCCGTGCCCGTGCGCGTGGCCGCTGACCTTCTCCCAGATCTTCTCCGCGCCCTCGTAGCAGAGGTAGGTGCCGCCGAGCATCAGCAGCGGGGTGAGCAGGAAGTCGGCGAACTGACTCAGCAGCATGATCGCCGGGAGGATGAACAGCAGCTTGTTGCGCAGCGAGCCCTTGGCGATGCGCCACACGATCGGGATCTCCCGCTCGGCGGCCAGCCCGCGCACGTACTGCGGCGTCACCGCCGTGTCGTCGACGACGACGCCCGCCGCCTTCGCGCTCGCCTTCGCCGCGGCGGCGCCGACGTCGTCGATCGAGGCCGCGGCCGCGCGCGTCAGCGTCGCGACGTCGTCGAACAGGGCTGCCAGTCCACCCGCCACGGGAGGTCCCTCCGCTCGCCCGGCGCTCGTCGGCCGGTGTGTCGTTTCCGTGTCGTCTGATGGTGGTCGGTCCGGCCGCGGCCCGCGACCGGGTGTCAGGACCGCAGGGCCCGCTCCTGGTCCAGGGCGAGGGCCAGGTAGACGGCGCTGAAGTCGGCGACGGCGAGCTGTCGCGCCAGGCGGCACATGCGGCCGTAGCGCTCGGGCTCGCCGTGCTCGGCGAGCCCGCTCACCGGCACGTTGGCGGTCGCGGCGGTGCGCAGCACCTCGTGCATCGCCTCGCTCGCCGAGCGCGGTTCCCGCTCGCCGCCCCCGTCGGAGTCACCGGCGTCGGTGTCGCGGATGGTGAGCAGCCGCAGCCGCCGGCCGGTGTCCTCGGCGCGGTCGCGGAAGAAGTCGTCGTCCCCGTCGCGCGGGGCCAGCGGCCCGCTGAGCACGGCCCGGGCGGCGACCCGCTGGTCGGGCAGCCGGAACGCGGCGACCGGCAGGCCCGCCAGGGTCTCGAGCTGGTCGGCGACGCGGGTGGCCGCCGCCCCGGCCAGCGGTCCCTCGGCGGCGATCACCGGCAGCGCGTCGAGGAGCTCCAGCGCCAGGGTCTTGGCCGGGTTGACGAAGGACTCCTGCGCCGGCCCGCACTCGCGGGCCACCTCGTCGAGGGCGTCGGCGATGAGCTCGAGGTCGGCGGTCTGCGCCGACACCAGGCCGAGGTCGGTCGCCAGCCTGAGCAGCGGGGTGAGCAGCGACCACAGGGAGGTGTGCTGGACGCGGGACCGCGGCAGCGGGACGTAGGGCGCGCGGGCGGTGGAGCAGGCGGCGCGCAACGGTGCGTCGTCCGCGCCGATGCCCAGCAGGGTCACCCCGCGGCGCGCGGCCTCGTAGGCGGGGGCGACGGCGTAGCGGCCGGCGCCGGTCCGGGTCGCGACGACGGTGATGTCCGTCGGTCCGGTCCACACCGGCAGGTCGGGCCCCGGGACGACGTCCACGGTCACCGGGCTGGCCGGGCCGAGCAGCGCCCGCAGCACCGAGGCCGCCACCGCCCCCTCGCGACGGGCGACGATGACCAGCCCGCGTGGCCGCCCGCCCTCGGCGACCCGCTCCAGCCCGGCCTCCTCGGCCAGCCGGGCGGTCTCCCGCACCTGCGCGCCGGCGCCGGCCACGGCGGGCAGCAGCCCCCGCGGGTCGCGGGCGCGCAGCACCGTCAGGTCGTCGAGGACCTCCTCGGCCAGCTCCGGGGACGTCATGTGCCGGCGTTCCCCCGGTGCCGGGCCTCGTCGAGCAGCAGCACCGGGATGCCGTCGCGGACCGGGAAGGCCCGGTCGCAGGTGGTGCACAGCAGCTCGCTCGCGGCCTCGTCCACCGTCAGGGGGCTGTGGTGGGTGTCCGGGCAGGCGAGGATCTCCAGCAGCGCCGGGTCCAGGCCCAGCGGTCCGGTCGGCTCGGTCGGTGTCTCGGTCATGAACGCACCATCTCCAGTACTCGGTCCCGTAGCCGTTGCATCGTCGCCGCGTCGGGCGCCTCGACGTTGAGCCGCAGCAGCGGCTCGGTGTTGCTGGCGCGCAGGTTGAACCAGGAGCCGTCCGGCAGCTCGACGGTCAGCCCGTCCAGCTCGTCGACGGCGACGCCCTCGACCTCCTCGTACGCCGCGCGCACCTCCGCGGTCCGTGCCGCGGCGTCGGCCACCGTGGAGTTGATCTCGCCGGAGGCGGCGTACCGGCTGTAGGCGGCGGTCAGCTCCGACAGCGACCGGCTCTGCTCGCCGAGGGCGGCCAAGACGTGCATGGCGGCGAGCATGCCGGTGTCGGCGCGCCAGAAGTCGCGGAAGTAGTAGTGCGCGGAGTGCTCGCCGCCGAAGACGGCGTCGGTGCGGGCCATCTCGGCCTTGATGAACGAGTGGCCGACCCGCGTGCGCACCGGCTCACCGCCGTGCTCGCGGACGATCTCGGGCACCGCCCGCGAGGTGATCAGGTTGTGGATCACCGTCGTCCCCCGGCCCTTGGCCAGCTCCCGGACCGCGACCAGCGCGGTGATCGCCGACGGGCTCACCGGCTCGCCGCGCTCGTCGACGACGAAGACCCGGTCGGCGTCCCCGTCGAAGGCCAGCCCGATGTCGGCTCCCTCCCGGACCACGGCCTTCTGCAGGTCGACCAGGTTGGCCGGGTCGAGCGGGTTGGCCTCGTGGTTGGGGAAGGTGCCATCGAGCTCGAAGTACAGCGGCACGACGTCCAGCGGCAGCCCGTCCAGCACGACCGGGACGGTGTGGCCGCCCATGCCGTTGCCGGCGTCGACGACCACCCGCAGCGGGCGGATCCCCGACAGGTCGACCAGCGAGCGCAGGTGGGCGGCGTAGGCGGGCAGCAGGTCGCGTTGCGCGACGGAGGCCTGGCGGTCGGGCACACGCTCATAGCTGTCGCGCTCGGCCAACTCGCGGATGGTGACCAGCCCCGACTCCTGGCCGATCGGCGCGGCCCCGGCCCGGCACAGCTTGATGCCGTTGTACTGGGCCGGGTTGTGGCTGGCGGTGAACATCGCGCCGGGGACGTCGAGCGAGCCGGCCGCGAAGTACAGCAGGTCGGTGGAGCCCAGCCCGGCCTCGACGACGTCCACCCCGCGGGAGAGGACACCCTCGGCGAAGGCGCGCGAGAGCGGCACCGACGACGCCCGCATGTCGTGGGCGGTGACGACGGCGCTGGCGCCGCTCTCCGTGCGGACCAGCTCGGCGAAGGCGGCACCGATCCGGCGGGCGACGTCCTCGTCCCACTCGTCGGGGACCACACCGCGGACGTCGTAGGCCTTGATGATCGAGCGGAGATCGCCCACGTGTCACTCGCTCCTCGCCGCAGTCGCGCTGGCTCCTCGGCGGCCGCGCCGGTCGATCCTAAGAGGATCACCGCTCTGGCCACCCCTCGCCGCCCGAGGCCGACCACATCGGGTGGGTACGCGGAGCTGCCACTGCCGGCTCCGTGGTCACGCGGAGCCCCAGCCCTCACTCGTCCCATGGGCGACACCATGCCGGTCGGGGGTGCCCGTCGGCCCCTCCCCGTCCACAGGCGCAGCACTTCTCCACAGATGCGTTTCGCCTGCTCAACCGGTCATCCCGCGGATACAATCGAACGCATGTACGAGTCATGGACGCTCGCGAAGGACGTCGATCCGACGCCCCTCGAGATCGCCCTACTCGGTCTCCTGTGCAGGGCGTCGGCGTCGCGGATCACGGTCCGGCGGCCTCGAGGGCCGTGGATCCTCGAGGCGGTGCACGGGCGTCGCGCGCTCCCGGCCAGGGCAGGCTCCGACGGGGCCGCGGCGAAGGTCGCCGACGCGGCCGATCTCCACCATGGGTCCGCCCCGGGGGCCTCTCCTGCGGCCGATCCCGGTCCTGCCTCCACTGCCGCTCCTGCCCCGGGGGGGGGGGGGGGGGGGGCGGGGGGCGGGGGGGGGCGGCCCCCCCCCCCCGCCCCCCCCCCCCCCCCCCCCCCCCCCCCACCCCCCCCCCCCCCCCCCCCCCCCGCCCCCCCCCCCCCCCCGGACTCGACGTCGGAGTCCACGGCAGACCCCATCGACCGCCGCGGCCCTGTTCCCGATGCCGCTCCTGATCCCGTCTCGGCCCCGCAGTGCGCGTCCGAGGCCACCCCGGGCCCTGTCCCCGCCCGGGCTCTTGTTCCCGACGCCCCTCCGGCCCCCGATCACGCAACCGCCTCGGAGTCCACGCCGGGCCCTGCTCCTGCGGGCGCCGGCACTCCTGCTCCTGATCTGTCCCCTGCGGCTCTGTCCCCTGCGGCGGCGGAGCCGGTGGACGGGCGGGCGCGGTTGCTGGATGAGGGTGCGGGGTGGCTGGACGCTGCGGCCGAGGTGGAGCGGGGGCTGGCGCAGCTGGCCGGGGCGCGGGTGCGGGCGCTGGCCGCGTTCGCCCGGTGCCGGCCGGTGGCGTGGGATCGGCAGCCGGGTGAGCCGGGGGCGGCGTCGGCGGCGTCGCGGGAGGCGCGGCCGGCGGCGTTGGCCGCGGTCAGCGAGTGGGCCGCCGATGAGGTCGCCGCCCGGTTGCGGCTGCCCGCGGGTGCGGCGTCGGAGCTGCTGGTGGCGGCGGTGGAGCTGGTCGAGCAGCTGCCGGCCACGCTGGCGGCGCTGGAGGCCGGGGAGATCGGCTGGGCGCAGGCGCGGGCGCTGGTGGAGCTGCTGCGGCCGGTGGCTGCGGGTAAGAAGGCGGCGGTGCAGGCCCGGGTGCTGCCGCGCGCGCCGCGGCAGACGGTGGCCCAGCTGCGCGAGTGCACCCGGCGGGCGATCGCCCGGATCGACGCCGACGCCGCGCTGGCCCGGCTGACCGCGGCGGTCCGCGGCCGGAAGGTGACCCTGCACGCCGGACAGGACGGCATGGCGGTGCTCACCGCGGTGCTACCCGCCCCGGTCGCCCGGGCCTGCCACGAGGCGCTGCGCGGCTACACCACCGCCACCGCCACCGCCAACACCAGCGCCAACACCAGCGCCAACACCGACGCCAACGCCGCCGCCGGCACCGGCGCGGCCGCGGGCGGCGGGCCGCCCGATCCGCGCAGCAGCGACGAGCGGATGGCCGACACCTTCGCCGATCTGCTGCTGCGCCCCGACGCCGAGGGCCGTGCCCCGGTGCGGGTGCTGCTCACCGTCGTCGCCGGCGCCGGCACCCTCACCGGCACCGGGCCCGACGCCGACGAGCCCGGCGAGCTGGACGGCCACACCGTGCCCGCGCCCCTGGTCCGCGAACTCGCCCACACCCTCGGCCTCCTGCCCCGCCCTGACACCGCCGGCGAACCACCGGCCGCGGAGGCGACGTCGGTCCACGGTGCGCGGCCGGCGGAGGAGATCGCACCGACCGAGGGCGAGGCACCGGCCGAGGGCGCGGCGCCGGCCGAGGGCGCGGTGCCGGCGCAGGACGTGGCGCTCCTCGAGACTGTGGCGCCGACCGAGGGGGTCGGGTCGGACAAGGAGGCGCTGCCGGCCGAGGACGTGGTGTCCCCCGACGGCGCGCCGCCGGCCGAGGAGCCCGCGCCGGCCGAGCAGATCGCGCCGACCGAGCAGGTTGTGCTGGCCGAGGCGGCGCTGGCCCGGCTGCTCGACCTCCGGCGGCTGGGCGACACCGCGCTGGCCGAGCGGCCGCGGATCGCGCTGACCGACCCGCTGACCGGCTGCCTGCTCGCGCTCACCGACAGCATCGAGCTCCGCGCCGCCGCCCGCGACGGCACCGGCCTCGGGCCACCACCGGAGACCCCCGGCTACACCCCCTCCGCTCCACTGGACCGGTTCGTCCGCCTGCGCGACCGCCGCTGCCGCTTCCCCGGCTGCCGCGCCCGCGCCCGCCGCGGCGACCTCGACCACCGCATCCCCCACCCGCACGGCCCGACCGCCCACACCAACCTCGAAGCCCTCTGCGAACACCACCACCGGCTGTCCCACCAGGCCCCGGGCTGGCGCCTGGAAGGACGCCCCGACCACGGCCTGATCTGGGTGCTGCCCGGCGGCACCCGCATCACCACCGCCCCACCCAGCCTCGGCCCCGACGACGGCAGCCAACCCACACCCGCGCCGGCCCCGGACACCGGCGGACCGCCACCGGCCATCGACTGGAGGCGGCTCACCCCCGAGGAACGCCGCGAGCACATCCGGATCGCCGTCTCCGGCAGGCCCGCGCAGCCAGGGGACGAAGCCGCGCCCTTCTGATCGCGGAACGCGGACCCGGGATCTCCACGGGGTCCGCGCGCGCTGGAACGGTGTGGCGCCGCGAACCGACCGGCTGTCCGGCGCGCCGATCCCGTGCGCGGCCGACAGCCGGCAGCCAGCAGCTCAGCCGCCGGACGGCTAGCGCCCGCACACGTCCGATGGGGCGCGGAACGCGGTTGCGCACCGGCCCGAGGCGGCGCAGGTCTCGGCTCAGCCGGCTCCACCGGGAGCCGATCCCCGCCTTCGCCCCGCGGATGACGGCCGGGTGGGGTCAGCGGCGGGCGCGGACAGCGGCACCGGGTGCGGTGTCCCGCACCGGCGTCAGCTCAGGTCGGGCAGGACCCGCAGGTGGCCGCGGCGCGTTCCGCGGCCGTCGTCGGCCGGGTCGCGGGGCGGCTCGGGCCGGGCGGCCTCGCGGACCGCGTCGGCCAGCGCGAGCAGGTCGTCCCCGGTCGGGCCGACGTCGTCGACGTCGATCTCGTGCCGGACGACCTCCCAGCCACGGGGCACGGTCAGCCGCTCGGCGTGGAACTCGCAGAGGTCGTAGCTGTGCGGTTCCGAGAAGGTCGCCAACGGACCGACGACAGCGGTCGACTCCGCGTAGACGTAGGTCAGGGTCGCCGCTGCCGGTTGCGCGCAGCCGCTGCGCGAGCAGCGACGTGACTGCCTCACCACCGGTTCCTCACGGGGCTGACAGTAGACGCGCGGCGACGACGATGGGAGCAGGCGCACCGGGTTTCTCCGGTGACGGGAGCAGGAGCCACATCCTGCACGATGGACCCCATGGGCACCGACGGCGACCCGGTCCTCGTCCTGGGCGGGCGCAGCGAGATCGGGCTGGCCGTCGCGCGGCGGCTGGTCGCGGCCGGCGCCCGGGAGGTCGTGCTCGCTGCCCGGCGCGCCGACGACCTGGCCGCGGAGCAGCAGCTGCTGCTCGAGGCCGGGGCGACGGCCGTGCACACCGTGGAGTTCGACGGCGACGACCTCGCGGCCCAGGCCGGCGTCCTCGCCGAGATCGAACGCCGGCACGGACTCCCCGGCACCGCGTTGGTCGCCTTCGGGGTCCTGGGCGATCAGGCCACCGCCGAGCGGGACCCGGCCGCGGCGGTCGCCGTGGTGCACACCGACTACGTGGCCCAGGTGCACCTGCTGACGCTGCTGGCCCGGCGGTACCGCGAGGCCGGCCGCGGCCGGATCGTCGTCTTCTCCTCCGTCGCCGGCGTGCGGGTCCGGCGGGCCAACTACGTCTACGGCTCGGCCAAGGCCGGTCTCGACGGGTTCGCCAGCGGGCTCGCCGACGCGCTCACCGGGTCCGGGGTGCGGCTGCTGCTCGTGCGGCCGGGTTTCGTCATCGGGCGGATGACCCGCGGGATGTCGCCGGCGCCCCTGTCGAGCACGCCGGACACCGTCGCCGACGCCGTCGTCGCCGCGCTGGCCCGCGATCGGGAGGTGGTCTGGGTGCCGTCGTCCCTGCGCTGGCTGTCGGCGCTGATGCGGGTCACCCCCCGCGCGCTGTGGCGCCGGCTGCCGCGCTGAGACGTACCCTTCTGCCGCCATGACCCGACCTCCCCGCCGCCCGGTCCGGTCCCGCCGGGACCGGCACGGCCGCGGCCTGCGCGGACGCCTGGTGCCCGCCGAGGTACCGCTGTCGCGCAGCCGCGCCGAGCAGTTCGACGACCTCGTCCTCGACGCGGTGGAGGACCTCGAGCGGCGCTGGGAGCGCGAGCTCGCAGGCGTGGAGTTCGCCGTCGAGGACGTGCCCTGGGTGGAGCACACCAGCCCGGACGAGGTGGTGCTGGACGCCGACGTCCTCGACGACAGCAGCGTCCCCCTGGCGCGGGTGCTGCCCGCCCACCGCGACGGCGGCCGGGAGGTCCCCGCCCGGATCGTCGTCTACCGGCGCCCACTGGAGATCCGGGCCCACGACCGCGACGACCTCGCCGACCTCGTCCGCGACGTCGTCGTCGACCAGGTGGCCGTGCTCCTCGGCCGCGACCCCGAGGAGATCGACCCGACCGGCTGACTCACACGGCGACCGGGCTGCCCAGGTCGGCGGCGTGGCGCCGGGCCTCGTCCACCCGGGCGCGTGCGGCGGTCAGCTCCTCGGCCCGCCCGGCGGCGGCCACGAGCCGCACCAGCTGCTCCAGCGCGACCGCGTGCCACAGCAGGCCGACGTCGGGCTCCTCCCAGCCGGCGGTGCGGTCGAACACGACGTCGGCGATCTCCGCCCGGTCCTCCGCGTCGGGGGCCGTGGCCCACAGGGTGAGCAGGTCCCGGTGCCGCGGGGCCGCCCGCACGCCGGTCCACTCGAGCACCACCAGCCCGCCATCGGTGTCCAGGACGGCGTTGTCGGCCCGCAGGTCGCCGTGCGTGACCTCCGACAGCGGCAGCTGCGCCGCCGCGGCCCGGACGGCGCGCAGCTCCCCCAGCCGCACGCCGGCGCGGACGAGACGCGCGGTGTCCTGCACCGTGCCGCGCAGCCGCCCCAGTCCCCGGCCGGCCGGCGGCTGCCACGGCGCGCCGGGCGGCGCCGGCGGCGGCGCGATGCGGACGGCGGCGTCGACGGCCGCCTCGGTCCACCGCGGCCCCCCGGACGGCGCCGGGTGCAGCCGGCGGGACAGCAGCCAGCGGCCGTCGTCGGCGGCGGCGAGCACCTCGGGCACCCCGATGCCCCGCTCCTCCGCCCAGCGCCGTCCGCGCAGCTCGGCCCGCAGCCGGCGCCGGCCGCTCTCGGTGACCGCCAGGTCGAGCACCCGGTCGGGCAGCACCCCGGTCACGGTCCCCAGCCGCGCGCTGTGGTCGGCCACGGCCAGCCCCGCCGGCGAGACCCCCAGCTCCGCCAGCAGCGCGCCCAGCCGGTCGCCGGAGGCGCTGCCGGCGCCGGACCCGTTGCCCCCCATCCCCGGATCGTGACAGCCCGCCGGGTCACCTGCACGGAGAGCCCGCCGGCACGCTCCTGCGATGCTGGACGGCGATGGACGCCGCCGCCGTGCCCTGGGCCGTGCTGGGGGTCGTCCTCCTGGCGCTCGCCGCCCTGGCCGCCGTCCCGGCCCGGCGCCGGCGCCCGGGAGCGGGGTCCGACGCGGGCCGGCCGGCGCCCGGCGCCCTGCCCGACGCCCCGCCGCCGGCGTCCCCGCCGCCCGCCTTCCCCGACGACGACCTGCCCGCCTTCGCCGCCACCCCGCCGGGCACCCCGGGCGCGGCCCCGCCGCCGGAGAGTCCGGCGCGCGTGCGCGTGGCGGCGGCCGGGACCGGGGCGGACGGCGGCCCACCCCCCGGGCGGGTGCTGCTCGCCATGACCGCCGCGGCGCTGGCGCTGCTGGCGGTCCTCGCGCTGCTGGCCGGGGCCGCCCGGGGCACGCGGGAGGACTCCGGCGCCCCGGCGGACGCCACGACCGCCGGAGCCCCGCCGCCGTCTCCGCCCGCGCCGCTGCCGGTGCCCGACCTGCCGCCGGTGCCACCCGAGCCCGTCCCCGGCCAGCCGGGCGCCGGGACGCTGGCCGCGGTGTCCGTCCCGCCCGACGCCGGCGGCTGGGCGGCGCGGCTGGCCTTCGCGCCGCTGGTGCTGGAGCGCCGGGCGGTGGGCGTCACGGTCGCGGCAGCAGCGGTGGGCGTCACCAGCCGCGCCGACGGCACCGCGCTGGCGCACGTGCGGCTCCCCACCTGGAACTGCCTCGCCACCGAGGCGCCCACGGACCCCGCGGCGGCCGGCTGCGTCCCCGGCCCCGTCGAGTACGCCGACCTGCCCTCCCCCGCCCTGCGCGCCACGGCCGAGGACGGCGGCCTGCGGCTCACCGGCCGGTTCCCCACCTACACCCGGCCCGCCGGCGGCCCGCCGCTCTACACCGGCCGGGTGTACGAGCTGACGGTGACGTTGTCCGCCGGCGAGCCGGTCGACGCGGGCGGGTGGGCGCCGGCGCGCGGCACGCTGTTCCTGGGCACCGACCGGGCCGCGGCCCTCGAGGACGCGGGGGTCAGCGCGGTGCGACGGGGCGGCTGAGCCACCCCTCGGCCAGCCGCAGCGAGGTGACCGGCGCGCCCATCTCGGAGCCGAACGCCGCCGGCTCGCCGGAGCCGACCCACGGCTGCCGGTCCGGGCCGTCGACCAGGGTCAGCAGCGCCGCCCGCAGCCGGGTGCCGTCGGTGACGGCGGCGACCTCCACCTGCCCCATCGCGGCGTGCAGCCGAGCGGCGGCGCGCAGGGCCACCCGGGCCCGGCGGCCGGGCTGCGCGGCGAGCAGCGCGGGCAGCCGGCGCTCGACCTCGCGCGGGTCCCGGCTGCGCGTCACCGTGCCGCTGAGGGCGTCCAGCCGGTCGACCAGCCGGCTGCTGCGGGCGTTGGCGAAGGCGGCGTCGGGCCGCAGCGCGCCCAGGGCCCGGGCCGTCGGGTCGCCCATCGGCAGGCCGGTCAGCGCCAGCGTCCACGGGGCGCGGCGGCCGGCGCCGAGCGCCAGCAGGCCGGCGGCCAGGCGCGCGGCGACCTCGTCGTCCCGGGCGAGCAGCCGGGCCGGCGGGCGGCCGGGCGGGGCGGGGACGGCGGCCCCGCCCTCCGCCGACCCGAGCAGCGTCAGGTCCAGCGCGGCGCCGCGGCGGCGCGCCGACAGCAGCGCCAGCCCGTCGGGTCGGGACGCGGGGTCCCGCTCGACGACCACCGCGACCGGGCGGCCGGCGGCCCCGGTGTTCAGGACGGCGGTCAGCCACGGCGCCCGGGCGGGGACCGGCGCCCGCAGGGCGGCCATCAGCGGCGCGGCGGCGCGGAGCTCCCGGACGACGCGCTCGCGGCCGGTGACCACCCGCGTCTGCACGGGCCCCATACGACCACAGCCGCCGACGAGGAACTCGTCGACGGCTGTGTGCGGCCCGCTCCGGGACCGGGGGACTCGCTCAGACGGCGCGGCGGCGCAGCCGGCGGCGCTCCCGCTCCGACAGCCCGCCCCAGATGCCGAAGCGCTCGTCGTTGGCCAGCGCGTACTCCAGGCACTCGGCCTTGACCTCGCAGCCGGTGCAGATCTTCTTCGCCTCGCGGGTCGAGCCGCCCTTCTCGGGGAAGAACGCCTCGGGGTCGGTCTCGGCGCAGAGGGCGCGCTCCTGCCACGACTGGGCGTCGTCCTCGCCCAGCCCCAGGAGGCTGCCGAAGGCGGGGGTCGAGGCCACGGTGCCCCGGTCGGCCGACCGCTCCGACGCGCTCACGTAGTCCCTCAACCACGACACCTCTGCCATGACGACGCGTCCCCTCTCGCTCTCGCCACGAGGCGTGGTCCGCGGGACGTTCCCGGGCCCTGCCCTCGATGACACCGCGGGAATTACACGCGTGTCGTTGGGTGACCGTCAACTTCGCATGGTGTAACCAAATGACCACAGGAACCCCACCCGTCACAGATCCTTCGTCAGTTCTCGTTCCGCGCCACGACACGCCGGGCGAAAAGGCGACAAGTGACCATGAGGCACGATGACTTTCGTGGAGATCGTCGTGGTGGCGGGCGGCATCGGCGGAGCCCGGTTCCTCACCGGACTCAAGGACGTCACGCCCGGGTCACGGATCACCGCCGTCGTGAACACCGGCGACGACGTGACGCTGCACGGCATGCGGATCTGTCCCGACCTCGACACGGTCATGTACACCCTCGGCGGCGGCATCGACCCCGAGCGCGGCTGGGGGCTGGCCGGCGAGACCTGGCGGGTCAAGGACGAGCTGGCCGCCTACGGCGCGGAGCCCACCTGGTTCGGCCTCGGCGACCGGGACCTGGCCACCCACCTCATCCGCACCCGGATGCTGGACGCCGGCTACCCGCTGTCCCAGGTGACCGCGGCGCTGGCCGACCGCTGGCAGCCCGGGGTGGAGCTGCTGCCGATGACCGACCAGCGCGTCGAGACCCACGTGCTGGTCACCGACCCGGAGACCGGTCGGCCCGCGGCGATCCACTTCCAGGAGTGGTGGGTCCGCCACCGCGCGGAGCTGCCCGCGACCGGCTTCGTCCAGGTGGGCGTCGAGGCCGCCCAGCCGGCCCCGGGCGTGGCCGAGGCGTTCGCCCGCGCCGACGCGGTGCTGCTGGCGCCGTCCAACCCGGTGGTCTCGGTCGGCACGGTGCTGGGCGTGCCCGGCCTGCGCGACGCGCTGCTGGCCACCCCGGGCAGGGTCGTCGGGGTCTCCCCCATCGTCGGCGGCGGCCCGGTCCGCGGGATGGCCGACCGGTGCCTGCCGGTCGTCGGCGTCGAGGTCAGCGCGCAGGGCGTCGGCCGGCACTACGGCGCCCGCGCCGACGGCGGCCTGCTCGACGCCTGGCTGGTCGCCCCCGGCGACCCCGCCGACGTGCCCGGCGTCGACGTGCGGCAGGTCCCGCTGCTCATGTCCGACCCGGCGGCGACCGCCGCGCTGGCCCGCGCCGCCCTGGACGCCGCCGGTGTCTGAACCGTCCCGGCCGCCGGCGTCGGAGCCGGCGTCCGAGCCGCCGGCGGGTCTGTCGGTGCACCCGGTCCCCGGGCTGCCCGAGTTCGCCCCCGGGGACGACGTGGCGGCCGCGATCGCCGCCGCCGCGCCCTGGCTGGCCGACGGCGACGTCGTCGTCGTCACCTCCAAGGTGGTCGCCAAGGCGGAGGGCCGGCTGGTACCGGTGGCCCCCGGGGAGGACCGGGAGGTCGCCCGGCAGAAGGCGATCGACGGCGAGACCGTGCGGGTGGTGGCCCGCCGCGGGCCGCTGCGGATCGTGGAGACCCGGCACGGCTGGGTGGTCGCCGCGGCCGGCATCGACGCCTCCAACGTCCCCGGCGACGCCCTCGTCCTGCTGCCCGAGGACGCCGACGCCTCCGCCCGCGGGCTGCGCGCGCGGCTGGCCGAGCTGCTCGGCGTGGACGTGGCGGTCGTCGTCAGCGACACGTTCGGCCGCACCTGGCGGGAGGGGCTGACCGACGTCGCCGTCGGCGCGGCCGGCATCCGCCCGCTGGTCGACCACCGCGGCGCCGTCGACGCGCACGGCAACCGGCTGGAGACCACCCAGGTCGCCGTCGTCGACGAGCTGGCCGCCGCCGCCGACCTGGTCAAGGGCAAGCTCGACGGCCTGCCGGTCGCCGTCGTCCGCGGCTGGCCGGCCGAACGCCCGGCCGAGGACACCGGCACCCGCCCCCTGGTGCGGCTGGGCGCCGGCGACCTGTTCCGCTGGGGCAGCCGCGACGTGGTCGCCAGCCGCGCCCCCGCGCCGGAGCTCGTCCCGCGCCCGGGCCACCTCGAGGCCGTCACCGAGGCCTTCCGCGTCGCCGTCGCCGCCCTGCCCGAGTTCCCCGTGGTGCTCCGCTACGGCGGGGAGGACGACGGCGTGGTCGACGTCCACCTGCCCGAGCGGGCCACCGTGACCGCCGCCCTCAACCTCGGCGCGGTGCTCGGCGGGGTGCTCGTCCAGCTGCACGCCGAGGGCTGGTCCACCCGGTGGGAGCCGGTCGCCACCGCCGGCGGCACCTCACTCGTCGGGAGGTTGTGGCTCGGCTCGGACCGGGCCTGACCAGCGCGGACTCGGTAACGTCCCTGCCCATGCGCGGGATCATCCTGGCCGGGGGGACGGGCAGCCGCCTCTTCCCCATCACGCAGGCCGTGAGCAAGCAGCTCATGCCGGTCTACGACAAGCCGATGGTCTACTACCCGCTGTCGACGCTGATGATGGCCGGCGTCCGCGAGGTGCTGGTGATCACCACCCCCGGCGACCAGGCCGCGTTCCGGGCGCTGCTCGGCGACGGCAGTCGGCTGGGCATGCGGATCGAGTACGCCGCGCAGGAGCGCCCGGAGGGGCTGGCGCAGGCCTTCCTCATCGGCGCGGACTTCGTCGGCGGCGAGTCGGTGGCGCTGGTGCTGGGCGACAACATCTTCTACGGCGCCGGGCTGGGCACCGCCCTGGGCCGGCTGCCCGACCCCGACGGCGGGCACGTGTTCGCCTACCACGTGGCCAACCCGGCCGACTACGGCGTCGTGGAGTTCGACGGGGCCGGGAAGGTGCTCTCCATCGAGGAGAAGCCCGCGGCGCCCAAGAGCTCCTACGCCGTCCCGGGGCTGTACTTCTACGAGTCCTCGGTGGTGGCGGTCGCCCGGGGCATCACCCCCAGCGCCCGCGGCGAGCTGGAGATCACCGCCGTCAACGAGCACTACCTGCGCGAGGGCCGGCTGACCGTCACCGTCCTGGACCGCGGCACCGCCTGGCTGGACACCGGGACCTTCGCCTCGTTGCGTCAGGCGACGGAGTTCGTCTCCGTGGTCGAGGAGCGCCAGGGCCTCAAGATCGGCTGCATCGAGGAGGTCGCCTGGCGGCAGGGCTGGCTCTCCGACGACGAGCTGCGCGCGATCGCCGAGCCGCTGGCCAAGAGCGGCTACGGCGCCTACCTGCTGGGGCTCCTGGCCGAGTCGCGCTGAGACCCGGCCGGCCGGCGCCGGCTAGATCCGGCGGTGGTCGGTCGGCGCGTTGCGCGGGCCGAACCGCGGCGCCCGGGCCACGCCGTTGACCAGGAGCAGCCGCACGACGCGGTGCCGCTGACCCCGCCAGGGCTCGAGCAGCGCCATCATCCCGTCGTCGTCGGTGCGGGCCGCCCCGGACAGGGCGAAGCCGACCTGGTTCTTCAGGTGGTAGTCGCCGTAGCTGACGGTGTCCGGGCAGCCGAACACCCGCTGCACCACCTCGGCGGCCGTCCACACCCCGATGCCGAGCACGGTCTTCAGCCGGCGCTGCAGGTCGGCGGAGTCCAGCGCCTCGGGCGGCTCCATCCGGGCCGCCACGGAGGTGACCGCCCGCAGCGCGCGGCGGCGGGCGCCGTCCAGCCCGCAGCGGTGCCACTCCCAGTCGGTGACGTCGAGCAGCCGGCGAGGCGACGGCGGCACGCGCATCCCCTCGGGCGCGGGACCCGGCGCCGGCTCGCCGGCCAGCCGCAGCAGCGCCCGCCACACGCGGTGCGCCTCGATGGTGGTGACCTTCTGCTCGAGGACGGCGGGGATCAGGCAGTCCCAGGTGCGCTCGGTGCGGCCCAGCCGCAGCCACGGGGTGGTGCGGTGCAGCCGGGTCACCAGCGGGTGGCCGGCGCAGTCGAGCAGGGTCGGGTCGTCGTCGACTCCCAGCCACGCCGGCACCCGGCTGCCGGCCCACGCCGCCCCGGGGCCCCAGGCCGCGATCCGCACCTCGCCCCCCACCTGCGTGATCCGCACGGTCGCCGGGCCGCACGGCGTGGTGGTCACCCGCCAGGTGCCGTCGGCCTCGAAGCGCAGGGTCGGGTCGCCGGTGCCGCGCAGGTGCACGGACAGCGTGCGGCGGACGTCGAGGGGCCAGTCCGGCCGGAAGGCCGACTCGAAGGCCGGCGCGGTCGGGGTCCGCGGGAGGGTCGGCGTGCTCAGGGCGTGCTCCGGGGTGCAGGGGAAGCGGTGCTCGCCTCGCTGGTGGATCGGGGTGGAGCTGGTGGATCGGGGTGGATCAGCGCGGCGCCATCCGGAGGGCGCCGTCCATCCGGATGACCTCCCCGTTGAGGTAGCCGTGCTCGACGATGGCCAGGGCCAGCTCGGCGAAGTCGTCGGGCCGGCCCAGCCGCCGCGGGAACGGGATGCCGGCCGCCAGCGCCGTGCGGGCCTCCTCGGGGAGGCTGCCCAGCAGCGGCGTGTCGACCAGCCCGGGGGCGATCGTGCAGACCCGGACGCCGACGCTGGACAGGTCCCGCGCCGCCGGCAGGGTCAGCCCCACGATGCCACCCTTCGACGCCGCGTAGGCGATCTGGCCGATCTGCCCGTCGTAGGCGGCGATCGAGGCGGTGTTGACGATCACCCCGCGCTCGCCGTCCTCCCCCGGCTCGGTCCGCGCCATCGCGGCGGCGGCCAGGCGCAGCACGTTGAAGGTGCCGACCAGGTTGACCATGACCGTCCTCGTGAACTGCGGCAGCCCGTGCGCGGAGCCGTCGCGGTTGACGGTGCGCTCGGCCCAGCCGATGCCGGCGCAGTTGACCGCGACCCGCAGCGGCAGGTCCTTGGCCGTGGCCTCGGCGATCGCGGCCTGCACCGAGTCGTCGTCGGTGACGTCGGTGCGCACGAACGTCGTGTGCCCGCCCAGCTCGGCGGCCAGCGCCTGCCCGGCGTCGGCGTTGAGGTCGAGGATCGTGACGGCGGCGCCGCGCGCGGCCAGCGCCCGGACGGTGGCGGCACCGAGGCCCGAGGCCCCTCCGGAGACGACGGCGGCGACCTCGAGGCTCTTCATGCCCCCGAGGCTAGCCAGGCCCGGCGTGCTCAACTGAAGCGGTCGCCGTGGCCCGCCTCGACCTCGGCGAGCAGCTGCTTGACCCGCTCGGCGTCGCCGACCGGGCAGACCATCGTGACGTCGGCGGTGTGCACCACCACGCTGTCCCGGACGCCGACCAGCGCGACGAGGTGCCCGGGGTCGTCGCTGAACACGATGTTGCCGGCGGCGTCGAGGGTGACCGCCATGCCGCGGACGGCGTTGTCCCCCACCACCGCGAGCGTCTGCGCCAGCGCCGGCCACGAGCCGACGTCGAGCCAGTCGACGTCGAGGTCGGCGACCAGCACCCGGCCGGGCTCGCGGGCGGCGGGCTCCAGGACGGCGTAGTCGACGCTGATCTTCGGCAGGGTCGGGAACACCTCGGCGAGGACGGCGTCCCGCTGCGACCCGGCCGGCGCGGCCACCACCCGGGCCAGCCCCGCGGCGCTGGCGGGCAGGTGGTCGGCCAGCGCGTCGAGCACGGTGCGTGCCCGCCACACGAACATGCCGGAGTTCCACAGGTACTCCCCCGACGCGAGGTAGCCCTCGGCGGTGGCCCGGTCCGGCTTCTCCACGAACTCCGCGGCCTCGGCGACGCCCGGCACCTCCGTCGGCCCCCCGCGGCGCACGTAGCCGAAGCCGGTGGCCGGGGAGGTGGGGCGGATGCCGAGGGTGACCAGCGAGCGCGGCCGGGCCGCGAGCGCGTCGTAGGCGGTGCGGAGCGCGTCGGCGAAGCGCTCGACCGGCCGGATGACGTGGTCGGCGCTGACGACCGCCAGCTCGGCGTCCGGGTCGGCGTCGGCGACCAGCGCCGCCGTCAGCCCCACGGCGTTGGCCGTGTCCCGGGCGACGGGCTCCAGCACCAGCCGGCCCGGGTCCAGCCGCGGCAGCGCGGCGCGGACCTGGTCGCCGTAGCGGGCGGCGGTGCACACCCAGATCCGCTCGGCCGGCAGCACCGCCTCCAGCCGGGCGAAGGCCTCGGCGAGCAGGCTGTGCGCCCCGCCGTCGCCGTCGCCGACCACGTCGAGCAGCTGCTTGGGCCGGCCCGCCCGGGACAGCGGCCACAGCCGCGTCCCCGAGCCGCCGGCCATGATCACCGCGTGCCTCATCGGGCGGCCCCGCCGCGCGCGGCCCGCCCGGGGCGGGCGAGCTTGGCGGCCCCGGGCACCCGGGCGGCGCGGCCCACGCCCTCGGCCCGCCGCTGGAACGGCGCGCCGGCGGCCACCCGCCCGCTGACGTAGGAGACGAGCATCCGGGCGCCCAGCCCGGCCCGCAGCGCCGCCCGCAGCGGGGCGTTGCGCCGGCCCGGGTGCTGGGAGGACAGGTAGCGCAGCGCGCTCGTGTGGTGCACCCGGGCCATCCGGTGCGGCTCCCGTCCGGTCGCGTGCCCGCCCTCGTGGACGACGACGGCGGTCGGGGCGTAGACGTGCAGCCAGCCGCGGCGGCCCAGCCGCTCGGCGAGGTCGACGTCCTCGAAGTACATGAAGTAGCCGGGGTCGAAGCCGCCCACCGACCAGAAGGCGGCGACGTCGACCAGCAGGCAGGAGCCCGACAGCCACCCCGCCGGCCGCTCGCGCGGCTCCTCCCGCTCGCGCCGGTAGCGGGCCGTCCAGGGGTTGCTGGGCCAGGCCCAGCCGACGAGGGCGTGCCCGATCCCGGTGGACAGCCGCGGCAGGTCCCGGGCCGAGGGGTACAGCTCGCCCTCCGGCGTGCGGATGGCGGGGCCGACGGTCGCCGCGCGCGGCCAGCGGGCGGCGGCGGCGAGCAGCTCGTCGACCGAGCCGGGCTCGAACCGGACGTCGGGGTTGGCGACGAGCGCGTGGCCGGAGGTGAGCCCGGCCATGCCGGCGTTCACCGCGGCGCCGTAGCCCACGTTGCCGCCGGTGCGCAGCAGCCGGACGTGCGGGTGGGCGGCCGCCGCGGCCTCGGGCGCGCCGTCGGTGGACCCGTTGTCGGCGAGCACCACCTCGGTCGGGCGGGTGGTGGCCGTGGCCAGCGACTCGACGAACCCCTTGAGCGATTCGCCCGGGGAGTACGTCACGGCCACCACGCGGAGCGGCTCCGGCTGCACGGCTGGGTCCATGCGCACGAACGTAACCGGCGGCCCCGGCGGGACCCGGGCACGGCGTGCCCGGTTGGCCCGTCCGGCCCGCGGTGGGGGAAGCTCCCTCCCGCGCGCGGGCGAGGGACGCCGGGGCGCCGACGACCCGGAGGTGCAGATGGTCCGCGGACCCGGCCCGGACCGTCCGGCGGGAGCGGCCGCCGTCGACACGGGCCCCGCCACCGTCGACCCGGGCCCCGCCGCCGCCCCCGCCGCGCCGGCGGCCGACGCCCCGGCGGCCGACGCCCCGGCGGCCCCGTCCGGTGAGGAGGCGCCCGCATCGGCGTCCGCGCGGCGCCGGCCCGCGGGCTCCCGCGTCGTCCTCGTCCCCTGGCTGGCCGCCCCGGTCCTGCTCGCCGCCGGGTACCCGCTGCTGCCCGCGGCCAGCGACCTGCGGGCGCAGTACCAGATCTCCGTGCTGGTGCTGGTCACCGCCCCGCTGCTGGCCTGGCTGCTCACCCGCGGCAGCGCGCTCGCCCACCACACCGCCGCGGCGCTGGTCGCCGCGCTGCTGCCCGCGATGACGCTCGTCGCGCTGCACGGCACCGACTGGTACTTCTCCGGGCCGGCGGGCGACCAGTCCTTCCGGCTGGAGTACGCCACCCGCTTCACCGACGACCTCGCCCTGGCCGACTACACCTACGCCGACGTCCCGGCCTTCTACTCCCCCGGCTGGTTCTGGGTGGTCGGCCTGGCGGCGCGCGCCACGGGCCTGGCCGGCTGGCAGGCCTACAAGTGGGTGGCCGTCGCGACCCTGTACCTCGCCGCGGTGGTGGCCTTCGCCCTGTGGCGGCGGACCTGCGGCACCCGGGGCTCGGCCGCGCTGCTGGCGGTCACCGTCGTCGGGCTGCCGTCGATGGACTACGACTGGCTGTGGAGCCAGACCCTGCTCTTCGCCGGGGCCTACGAGCCCTACGCCTGGCTCATCGTGCTGCCGGCGCCTGCCCTGCTGGCCTGGTTCGGCGCGAGCGGCGGCGGGTGGTCCTGGCGGCGCGGCGCCGCGCTGGGCGTCGCCATCGGGGTCGCCGCGTGGCTGTACGTGCTGTACGCGCTGGTGCTGGCGCTGGCCGCGGCGGTGGTCGGGCTGCTGCGCCGGCGGGAGGGCCGGCTGCTCGAGGTCGCCGTCGCCGGCGTGGTCAGCGTCGTGCTGGTCACCCCGTGGCTCGGCCCGTTCCTGGTCCGGTGGCTGCAGGCCGGCCTGCCCACGGCCGACGCGCTGACCTGGATCGAGCCGGACGACTCCTACGGGCGGGTGCTCAGCGCGGCGGCGTCGCCGTGGCTGCTGCTGGCCGTGGCCGGGGCGGTCGCGCTCATGGCCGCCGACACGGCCGCGCACCGCCGGCTGCGCGGCCTGCAGGCGCTCGCGGTCACCGTGCTGGCGCTCGGCGTCGTGCAGGCCGTCGCCGGACAGGCCGGCCGGGGCGTGCTGTTCCACCGGCTGCTGCTCGTCCTCGGCGTGACCCTGCTGGCCGCGGGCGTGCTGGCCCTCGCCGTCCTCGCGCCCCGGCTGCGCGCCGCGCTCGCGGGGCGGGAGGTCCTGCGGCGGCCGCATCGCGTGCTCGTCGCCGTCCTGACCGTCCTGTTCTTCGTCGGCCTGAGCGGGCACGCCCGCGAGTGGCTGTCCGACGAGACGGCCATCGCCCTGCACCGGCAGGCCCAGGACACCCCCTACCCGGACGGCTCCCTGCCGCAGGCGGCCGGGCCCGACGCGCGCCCGGCGAGCGCCGAGGACCCGGCGGTCGACGACCTGCACGCCGCGCTGCGGGCGACCGCGGCCGAGGCCGGCCGGGACGGGCCCGGGCCGGTGCTCACCGACGACGTCCCGCTGCTGGCGACCACGCCGCTGCACGGCTACCAGCAGTGGTGGGCGCTGTACGCCAACCCGCTCGGCGCGTACCCCGAGCGGCGCGCCTTCCTGGAGGGCCTGCAGGACCTGCCCGACGGCGAGGTCCTGGCGCGGTTGCGGACGACGCCGGATGCGCCCACCGCCTTCGCGCTGGCCCTCGACGAGAACGACCCCGGCAGCGTCGTCTACGCGTCGACCGACTGGGACCCCTCGGTCGGCGGCTCGGTGGAGTGGTCGATCCGGCTGCCGCTGTCGCTGCTGGAGGGCCCGCAGTTCGCCAGCACCCGGGTGGGCACGTGGGTGGTCGCCGTCCTCCGCCCCGGGGCCTGAACCCGGGCTCCGCGGGCCCGGTGGGACTGCTGGGACGTGAGGGACTGTCCCGTCCCACTCCTCCGTCGATCACGCTCCGCCGCCGGTACAGTCGGCAGGCGTGACTTCAGCCAGTCCTGACCTCGTCGTCGTCGGCTCCGGGTTCTTCGGGCTCACCGTCGCCGAGCGGGTCGCCAGCCAACTGGACAAGCGCGTGCTGGTCATCGACCGCCGCGACCACATCGGGGGGAACGCCTACTCCGAGCCCGAACCGGAGACGGGCATCGAGGTGCACCGCTACGGTGCCCACCTGTTCCACACGTCCAACGAGCGGGTCTGGCAGTACGTCAACCAGTTCACCGAGTTCACGAACTACCAGCACAAGGTCTATTCGATCTACCAGGGGCAGACCTACTCGCTGCCGATGAACCTGGCGACGATCTGCCAGTACTTCGGCAAGAGCTTCTCCCCCGACGAGGCGCGGGCGCTGGTCGCCGAGCAGTCGACCGAGATCGACCCGGCCAACGTGACCAACCTCGAGGAGAAGGCGATCTCGCTGATCGGCCGCCCCCTCTACGAGGCCTTCGTCCGCGGCTACACCAAGAAGCAGTGGCAGACCGACCCCACGGAGCTGCCGGCGGCGGTCATCGCCCGGCTGCCGGTCCGCTACACGTTCGACAACCGGTACTTCAACGACACCTACGAGGGCCTGCCGGTCGACGGGTACACCGCCTGGCTGACCCGGATGGCCGACCACCCGAACATCGAGGTGCGGCTGTCGACCGACTACTTCGAGGTCCGCGACGAGCTGCCCAGCGACGTCCCGACCGTCTTCACCGGGCCGATCGACAAGTACTTCGACTACGAGGCCGGCGAGCTGGGCTGGCGGACGCTGGACTTCGAGACCGAGGTCCTGCCGATCGGCGACTTCCAGGGCACCTCGGTCATGAACTACGCCGACGAGGACGTGCCCTACACCCGGATCCACGAGTTCCGGCACTTCCACCCCGAGCGCAAGTACCCCGAGGACAAGACGGTCGTCGTCCGGGAGTACTCGCGGTTCGCCGAGACCGGCGACGAGCCGTACTACCCGATCAACACGCCCGAGGACCGGGACAAGCTCGAGCGCTACCGCGAGCTGGCGAAGAAGGAGGCGGCCGAGAAGCGCGTCCTGTTCGGCGGCCGGCTCGGCACGTACAAGTACCTCGACATGCACATGGCCATCGGGTCGGCGTTGAGCATGTTCGACAACCGGATCCGGCCGTTCTTCGCCGAGGGCGAGGAGCTGCAGGGCGACCTGGACGACTGACCCGCGCGAACGGCAGCAGGGCCCGGGAGGCGATGCCTCCCGGGCCCTGCTGCCGTTCTGGTGCCGGACGGACGGCGCGCCGTCCCCGCGGGGTGGCCGGTCAGCGGGGCGCGAAGCGCTCCCGGCGGCCGGCGCGGACCAGCCGCACCCACTCGCGGAAGCCCGCGGGGTCGCGCCGGGTGACGAGGAAGAACCAGGAGAAGCGGACCGCCTCCAGCGGCATCAGCCAGCGCATGCCCGGCTGCCGCATCAGGTAGCCCCGGTTGCGGTAGGTGTAGAACCGCTTCCAGTCCTCCTCGGGGTACTGCGCCGACAGCCGGCCGCCGAGGATCGGCTTGAACTCCGCGCTGCCGTTGGGGTGCAGGTAGGTGGTCCGCAGGCTGGTGCCGAACGGCAGCCCGGAGCGGACGAGACGGCGGTGCAGCTCGGTCTCGTCGCCCCGGGCGAACAGCCGCAGGTCCGGGACGCCGACCTGCAGCAGCGTCTCGGCGGCGAACAGCGCGCCGTTGAACAGCGAGGCGTAGCCGGGCAGGAAGTCGCCGTCCAGCGACGACCGCTCCCGCCGCCAGCGCAGCCCGGAGCGGACCGGGAAGGCGAACCGCTCGGGCTCCTCGATGTCGGCGACGACGGGCGAGACCTCGGCCAGGCCGCGGTCGCGGGCGACGCCCAGCAGGGTGGCCAGCACGTGCTCGTCGGCGGGGCGGCCGTCGTCATCGGCGCACCACACCCAGTCCGCGCCGCGGGCCAGGGCCTCGAGCATGCCGAGCGCGAAGCCGCCGGCACCGCCCAGGTTGGCGCGCGAGAGCACGTAGGTGTGCGGCAGCCCGCTGGCGCGCACGACCTCCTCGGCCGGCTGGTCGGGCCCGTTGTCGACCACGACGACGTGGTCGACCGGCCGGCTCTGCGCCGCCAAGGTGGCCAGCGCCGAGGCCAGCGGGCCCGGCCGGTGCCGGGTGACGATGACCGCGACGACCACGTCGGTGTCCGGCGCCGCCGGGCGGCTCCCCGTCACCGTGTCGGTCGCGCTCATCCCCCCTGCCCGGCGGGCGCCGGGGTCCGGCCCTTGTAGGCGTCCAGGACCTCGGTCAGCGTGCCGTGCTGCCGGATGCGGCCGTGCTCCATCCAGATGGCGGAGGTGCACAGCTGCTTGAGCAGGTCGTCGGAGTGCGAGGCGAACACCAGCAGCCCGGCGCGGGCCACGAGGTCCTTCAGCCGGTCCTTGGCGCGCTCGAGGAACGCCGCGTCGACCGCGCCGATGCCCTCGTCGAGCAGGAGGATCTCGGGGTCGATGCTCGTGACGACGCCCAGCGCCAGCCGCACCCGCATGCCGGTGGAGTAGGTGCGCAGCGGCATCTGGAGGAAGTTGCCGAGCTCGGTGAACTCGGCGATGTCGTCGACCCGCGCCTCCATCTGCTTGCGGGTCATCCCGAGGAACAGGCCCCGGACGATGATGTTCTCCAGCCCCGAGATCTCCGGGTCCATGCCGACGCCGAGGTCGAACACGGGCGCGACCCGGCCGTTGACCAGGGCCCGCCCGCTGGTGGGCTCGTAGATGCCCGACAGCAGCCGCAGCAGCGTCGACTTGCCCGCGCCGTTGTGCCCGACCAGCGCCAGCCGGTCGCCGTCGCGCAGGTGCAGGTCGATGTCGCGCAGCGCCTCGATGACGACGACCTTGCGCGCGTTGGCCGCCACGTTGCCGCCGACGACGCCGAGCACCGTGTGCTTCAGCGACCGGGACTTGGCGTCGAAGATCGGGAAGTCGACGCTCGCGGCGTCGACGTCGATGCTGACCATGGGGTGTCCCCTCTCAGACCCAGTAGGAGACGCGGCCGCGGTACCTGCGCATGACCAGCAGGCACAGCACCCAGCCGACGACGGTGATGACGGAGACGACGACCCAGTTGGACAGGTGCTGGTCCTCGCCGAGCATCGGCCGGCGGATGATCTCGACGAAGTGGAAGACGGGGTTGATCTGCACGATCCGCGCCCGCTCGGCCACCGCCGGGTTGTTGGCCAGGTCGTCGTAGATCCAGACGATCGGCGTCAGGAAGAACAGCAGCTGGACGAGGCTCTGGGTGACCGGAGGCAGGTCGCGGAAGCGGGTGCTCACGATGCCGATGAGCAGCGCGACCCAGGCGCCGTTCAGGATCAGCAGCCCGAACGCCGGGATGGCCGCGAGGCTCATCCAGGTCAGCGGCTGCGGGAACACCACGAGCATGACCGCGTAGACGATCAGGTTGTGGGCGAAGAACAGCGTCTGCCGCCACACCAGCCGGTACACGTGGATGCTGATCGGCGCCGGCAGGTGCGTGATCAGCCCGGAGTTGGCGACGAACACCTCCGACCCCTCGGAGATGCACCCGGAGACGAACGCCCAGACGATGAAGCCCACGAGGATGTAGGGCAGCTGGGTCTCGAGCGGGTTGCCGAAGAGGCCGGCGTAGAGGATGCCCAGCGCGATGGCCGTGACGGCCATGCTGATGGTGATCCAGATCGGCCCGAGGACGGAGCGGCGGTAGCGCTGCCGGATGTCCTGCCAGCCGAGGTGGAACCACAGCTCCCGCTGCCCCCACCCCTGGGAGAGGTCGCGGAAGGCCGACCGGAAGTCCCGGCCGGGCGGCCGCAGCGGCGCGGCGGCCGCGGGCGCGGCGGCCTCGGCCACCCCGCCCTCGGGGGTGCGGGTGGACGACATCGACGTCACTCCGCCTGGCCGGTGAACAGCCGGCGCCAGTTCTGGCGGCTGGTGAGCTGCGGCAGCGCGTCGCGGTACTGCTGCGCGGCCGCCGGGCCCTCCTGGGCCAGCCGCCGGCACGCCGCGGCGCTCTCCTTGAGCAGGCGGATCGTCTGCTCGCGGTCGAACTCGCGGATCCGCACGCCCTCCTGCGAGGCGTCGGTGACGATCGCCTTGCGGAAGCGGGAGACGTGCCACCACTGGGCGTCGTCCAGGGTGATCGACACCGCGCCGGCGTTGCGGCCGGTCAGCTGCCACAGCAACCGCTTGGCCAGCACGGCCTTCAGCGCCGACGGGTGCGGCGCCGCCCGCTCGATCGACTCGCCGCGCAGCGGCAGGCCGGGGACGTCGGAGGCGGGGTGCTTGACGGTCTCGGGGTAGCTCTGGCGCAGCTCCCGGATCTCGCTCAGCGCCTTCTGGCCGCCGTCGGCGAGGATCTCCGGGCCGGCGAGGAAGTCCTCGATGCCCTTGATCGCGGTGGCGGCCAGCCCGTACTGCATCGAGGTGACGTAGGCAACCATCCGGCCGAACTGGGCCCGCGCGGCGCCCTTGGCGTCGAAGTCGGTGTGCAGCGACGAGGTGATCAGGCTGTTGCGGACGCTGAAGTAGCGCGACCAGTCGTCCTGGTCCTTCCAGGTGAAGTCGGCGTGCCACACCCCGGCGCCGGGCAGCGTCACGGTGTTGAAGCCGGCCTCGCTGGCGCGGTAGCCGTACTCGATGTCGTCCCACTGGAAGAACACCGGCAGCGGGTAGCCGGTGGCCGACACGATCTCCGACGGGAGGATCGCGCTCCACCAGGCGTTGTAGACCGCGTCGACCCGCACCTCCTGGTTCTGCTCGGTCATGTCGGCGTTCCACAGCGCGCCGGGCACGACCTTGCCGGCCTCCAGCGTGCGCAGGTCGGCGTACTCGGCGCCGGTGTGCAGCCGCTTGGGGTGCAGCGCGTAGAGCATCTGCGCGCCGACGATGACCGGCTGGCGGGCCGAGTTGGCGAACGCGGTGAGCCGCACGATCGACTCGGGCTCGAGCACGATGTCGTCGTCCATGAACAGGACGTTGGCGTGGTGCTCGGCCTCGACCTCGGTGACCTCGTACATGCCGCGGGTGAAGCCGCCGGCGCCGCCGAGGTTGGCCTGGGTGATGTAGCGCAGCCGCCCGGCCAGGTCGGCCTCGACGGCGGGGAACTCGGGCCGGTCGGCGACCCGCTTGTCGCCCTGGTCGATGACGTAGACGACGTCGAGCTCGTCGAGCGCCGGCAGGTCCGCGGCGAGGGACTGCAGCGTCTTGACGCAGTCGGCGGGGCGGTTGTGGGTGCAGATGACGACGGCGGTCTTCCGCGGCCGGGGCGGGTGCGGGATCGTCCAGCGGGCGTCGCGGACGGTCACGGCGTTCTCGCCGGCGCGGAAGTCGGCCCAGATGGCGCCGCCGTCGACGAACTTGTCGATCGCCACGGTCAGCGAGACCTCGCCGGAGCCGACCATCTCCTGGCCGCCGATGGTCCGCGGCTCGCCGTTGACGTCGCTGGCGAACAGCTCGACCACGCCCTCGCCCTCGAACGAGGCCTCGAACGTCATCTCGGTCACGCCGGTCCAGCGCTGCCAGTAGGAGGCGGGGACCCGGCCGAAGTAGGTGTTGGTGCTCAGCGCCGAGTGCGGGTCGAGCGTGAACGAGGTCCGCTGCAGGTGGACCCGGCCCTGGACCTTCTTGGCGTACAGCTCGCCGGGCAGCCCCAGCGCCGGCGGGAGGGTGAGGACGCGCTGCGCGAGGCTCGCGCGGTCCAGCCGGGGCTCGGTCGCCGGGACGGCGGGCTCGATGGAGGTCGTGGTCATAGGTTGTGCGGTCCTCGCTGACGACGGCATGACGAGCCCACTCGCACGGCGTGGCGCCGGGCGTGGACTTCCGCCGGTCAGGGGATCGACAACCCCCGGCCGGCATTGATAACGGCAGCATAACCGCGGCGGCGGTGCCGGACGGGGTGACGGAGCGGTTCGACACCCCATCCGTCACATGCTGCCCAGGGGTGCCTCGGCGGGCCCCGACGCGGGCGCGGGGGCGACCCGGCCCCCTTGTTACCGTGCGCCGCGTGACTGTGCGGGAGGACACCTCGGCGCCCCCGCTCCCGGGATCGCTGGACCTCGTGGGCCGGCTGATGACCGCCTACGCGGCCCGCCGCCCCGTCCGCCGGGTCGCGGTCGTGGGCAACGCGCCCGTGACCCCCGACCCCGCCCGGGCGCGCGCCATCGACGAGGCGGACCTGGTCGTGCGGGTCAACGGCTTCGCGCTCGACACGCCGGCGGTCCCCCGCGGGCTGGGCACCCGGGCGGACGTCGTCGTCGTGCAGTGGCTGCTGCACGCCACGCCGTGGGTCTTCCAGGACTACCGGTCGCGGCTCTACCTCTACAACGAGCCGGGTGCCATGTACTTCGACGGCGAGCGGCTGCCCCGCTGGTGGCCGGCCGACCTCGGCCTCCTCCCCGTGCCCAACCGGGAGATCACCCGCCCGCTGTCGCGCGCCCTGGGCTTCGACCTGGCCCAGCCGCGCTGGGCGACGACCGGCACGGTCGCGGCGTACCTCGCCCGCACCGTCTTCCCCGACGCGCGCCTGCTGCTGGCCGGCTTCTCCTTCCTCGGCGCCGCGGCGCCGGACGGGTGGGACCACGCCTACGGCGGCACGGCGCTGCTGACCGACGACCACGTGATCGACGCGGAGGCCGCCTTGCTGCGCAGCTGGATCGACGACGACCGGGCGGAGTTCCTCCCGTGAGCCGCGTACGCCGGGTCGTGGACCCGGTCCTCGGCGCGGCCCGCGGGCACCGGGCCTGGGGCTCGCTGCAGCGCAAGCTCGACCACGTCGTCGACGTGCGGACCCAGCCCGAGCGCGACGCCGTCGCCGCCCGGCTGGAGGCGCTGGAGCGGGCCGACGCCGGACTGCGGGCGGAGCTGGACGAGGTCCGGCGCTCGGTCGCGGAGCGCGCCGAGGCGCTGGCCGCCGACGTCCGGCGGCTGGAGGAGCGGCTGGCCGACGAGGTGCGGCAGGTGCACGAGGCGGTGGGCGCCCTGCGCGACCAGTACGGCGAGGTCACCTTCGACCTCAACCGGCTGGGCCCGCAGCTGGCCGCCCTCGAGGTCCGCGTCGCCGACCAGGCGCGACCCGACGTCCCGCTGGAGGCCGGCTCGGCCGACGAGCTGGTCGAGGCCCGCCGGCTGGTCGACGAGGTGCTGCGCGAGCACGAGCGGATCCGGGTCCGGTTCAGCGGGCTGGCGCTCTACGAGGAGCGGCTCCGCCGGCTGGAGGCCGCGCGCTGGCCCGGCGCCGGGAACGGTACCGACAACGGGAACGGGCACGCGGAGGCCGACGGCGCCGGCTCCGCCTGAGTCCTGCAACGGCCACGGGCCCCGCTCACGTGTCGTGAGCGGGGCCCGTGGCCGTTCCGGGGTGCGGTCAGCCGGTGTGCGTGGTGACCGTCCCGTCCGCCGCGGCGAGCAGGTAGCCGCCCTGGAAGTCGGTCCGGCGCCCCTCGGGGACGGTGCGGGTGTCCGCCGTCGGGAAGCCGAGGGCCGACGCCGGCCCGCCCATCTGCGCGTAGGTGGCGGCGGCGGGCGCCATGACGACGCGCGCCCCCGTGGCGGCCGACCAGTAGATGCTGCCGTTGCTGAAGGCGGTGGACCGCCCGCTGCCGACGACGGTGTCGTCGCCGGTCGGGTAGCCGAGCGACCCGCCCTGCGCGCCCAGCTGCCGCCAGCGGGTCAGGACGTCGCCCGCGACGACGTGCGCACCGGTGGCCTGGGACCAGTAGATCGAGCCGCGCTGCAGGTCGACGTAGGCGCCGTCACGCGAGCTGGTCGGCCCGTCGTGCATGGTCGGGAAGCCCAGCGCCGCCGGCCCGCCCGCGGCCCGGTACCGGGCGTCGAGCGCACCGCGGACACCGCGCGCCCCGGTCGCCTGCGACCAGTAGACGGTGCCGTTGGCGAAGGTCGTCTCGTAGCCGCCGGCCACCGCGGTGTCGTCGCCGGTCGGGAAGCCCATCGGCCCGCCCTCGAGGCCCAGCTCCCGCCAGGTCGCCAGGATCGCCCCGCGGACGACGTGCGCGCCGGTCGCCTGCGACCAGTAGAGCGAGCCGCCCTGCAGGTCGACGTACGCGCCGCCGCCGGTGCGGGTCGGCCCGTCGTGCATCGTCGGGAAGCCCAGCGCCGCCGGCCCGCCCAGCGCCCGGTACTTCTGGTCCAGGGCCCCGCGCACGCCGCGGGCGCCGGTGGCCTGCGACCAGTAGATGGTGCCGTTGGCGAACGTCGTCTCGTTGCCCCCGGCCACCGCCGTGTCGTCGCCGGTCGGGAAGCCCATCGGGCCACCCTCGGCGTTGAGCTGGCGGAAGGTGGTCAGGATCGCCCCGCGGACGACGTGCGCCCCGGTCGCCTGCGACCAGTAGATCGCCCCGCCCTGCAGGTCGACGTAGGCGCCGCTGCCGGTGCGGGTCGGCCCGTCGTGCATGGTCGGGAAGCCCAGCGCCGCCGGCCCGCCCGCGGCCCGGTAGCGGGCGTCGAGGGCACCGCGGACACCGCGGGCGCCGGTCGCCTGCGACCAGTACAGGGTGCCGTTGACGAAGCGCGTCTCGAAGCCGCCGGCCACCGCCGTGTCGTCACCGGTCGGGTAGCCCATCGGCCCGGACTGGGCGCCGAGCTGGCGCCAGGTGGTCAGCACCGCGCCGCGGACGACGTGCGCCCCGGTCGCCTCGGTCCAGTAGAGCGAGCCGCCCTGCAGGTCGACGTACGCGCCGTCGCCGGAGCTGGTCGCGCCGTCGTGGACCGTCGGGAAGCCGAGCTTCGCCGGGCCGCCGAACGCCTCGTACTTCTGCAGCAGCGCGCCGCGGATGACGCGGGCCCCGGTCGCCTCCGACCAGTAGATCGTGCCGCCGGAGAACCGGGTCCGGAAGCCGCCGGGCACGCCCTCGTCGTCCGCGGTCGGGTAGCCGAGGACGCCGGCCTGCGCCCCCAGGGAGCGCCACATGTCCAGGATCGCGCCGCGGACCAGGTGCGTGTCCGTCGACGGCGACCAGTAGATCGCCCCGCCCTGGAAGTCGTTGTAGAAGCCCGTGCCGAACGCGGCCGCGGTGTCGTCGTTCGTCGGGTAGCCGAGCGCGAAGGTGCCGCCCATCGACAGGTACTTGGCGAGGATCGCGCCGCGGACGGAGTGCGCCCCGGTCGCCTTGGACCAGAGGATCGCCCCGCCCTGGTAGTTGCGCCAGCAGCCCCCACCGGGCAGGCCACAGTCCGTCTCGGAGATCGGCGCACCCAGGTCCACGCCCGAGGCCTTGAGCTGGTCGTACTTGTCCAGCACCGCCGCGCCGCCCGAGGTCTGGGTGCTGCCGAACCAGTCGACGAAGTACCGGAAGAAGTTCCGGTTCCCGTACGCCGAGCAGCTGTCGCCGAGGCCGTAGGGGTTGGCGAGCGCCGCCGCGTTCGGCGTGTAGGGCGTGTAGATGTACAGCGCCGCCGTGGCCTGGTTCTGGATGTAGATCGAGGCCCGCCCGCAGTCCCTGTCCAGGTAGTTGAACTTCTGCGAGTCCTCGGGCCGTGACGGCGCGACCTGGTAGCCGATGCTGTTGGTGATACCGGCCCGGTACTTGTAGTTGCCCGGGTTCTGGCGGTACCGCTGCAGCTGGTTGGCGGCGCTGTAGACCTGGTTGGAGAAGCCGTAGTACAGGCTGTCGCAGGCGGCGGTGTCGGGACAGCCGAAGCCCATCGCCGAGCGATAGGCGTTTCCGCTGGGGGTCCCGGTGACCAGCCCCTGCTCCTTCTGGAGCATGACCAGGATGACCTGCGGGTTGATGCCGCAGGAGCGGGCGACCTTGTAGATGATCGTCGCGGCGCTCTCGTTCGGCGCGCCCGTGTACCCGGCGCAGCGGGGGTCGGCCGCTCTGTTCTGGGTGTTCTCGCGGTAGCCGGAGAGGCAGTTGGACGTGCAGCGGCCGTCCTGGGCGTCGAGGAAGGCCTGGATCTTGCCGGCGTCCATGGTCGACGTGTCGTAGAAGACGCCGTCGGTGATGATGTTGCCCGGGTTGAACTGCGCCATGTCGGCGATCTCGCGGACGTCCTCGTCCGGTCGCGGCGCCGAGCCCGTGACCAGGGTCAGCGCCAGGCCGAGGCCCAGCAGGCCGACGAGGACGAGGCGCAGCCGGGGCAGGCGGAGCCGGGCCCTCACGGCACGACCACCGAGAACGGCGCGGACTCCCCCGTCGCCCCGGCGGACGCGTAACCGAGCACGGCCTCCCAGGGGCCGGGGGCGAGCTCCTCGGCCGCGATGCGCACCTCCGCGCAGTCGGTCGTGGTGGCGTCGGCGGAGGCGACCGACTCACCGGTGAGGACGACGCCGTTGTGACTCAAGGTCAGCGTGCAGGTGCCGCCGTCCTCGATGACGTCGGGCACGTAGCCGCCGGCGACGAACGCCGAGGCGATGGGGTCCCAGGCGGAGTAGGTCGGGACGACCGTCACCTCGACCGGGCCCGCGGGCGTGCTGGGGGCAGCCGAGCTGCTGTCGTCCGCGCCGTCCGTCGCCGGCACGGTCTGTCCCGTGCCGTCCGTCTCGTCCGTCTCCTCCGCCGCGGTCGGCGAGGTGGCCGCCGGGGGCGTCGTCGACGAGGCGGACTCGGAGGTGTCGTCGTCCCAGCGCGAGGTCAGGAACACGGCACCGCCGGCCACGGCGGCCGCCGCCACCAGGGCGACGACCGCGACCACCCGACCGCGGCGAGGGCCCTTGCGGGCACGGGCACGAGACATGGGGCGACTCCCGGTCGACTTGCTGGAGGGGTGCAGGGCCGGCCTTCGACCGGCCCCCTGCCGTTCTGTATCGGGGAGGCTACGGGTTGTGATCGTCTGTTTCGGGGACCCGGCGCGACACGGCGCCGCGCCGGGTCACGACACGGTGTTCGTCGCGCTGTTCCAGGTGAGGGAGCCGTGCTGGAAGTCGGTGCGCTGCCCGCCCGGGACGGCGTAGGTCGACCGGGTCGGGAAGCCCAGCGGCGACGCGCTGCCGCCGCGGGCCCAGTAGGCCGCCGCCGTCGGCCCGACCACCGCGCGCGTCCCGGTCGCGGCGGAGTGGTAGACGTCCCCGCCCTGGAACCGGACGACGAAACCCCGCCGGTCGGCCGTGGCCGCATCGCTGGTCGTCGGGAAGCCGAGGACGCCGGTGGCGCCGCCCATCGACTGCCAGGTCGACAGGATCGAGCCCCGCACGATCTGCGTGCCGGTCGTGGGCGACCAGTAGATGTCGCCGCCCTGGAACCGGACGTAGGCGCCGCGGCCGTCGGCGGTCGGCGTGTCCGACGTGGTCGGGAAGCCCAGGTAGCCGGTCGCCCCGCCCTGCCCCAGCCAGGTGGCGAGGATCGAGCCGATCACGACCCGGGTCCCGGTGGACGGCGACCAGTAGACGTCGCCGCGCTCGAACCGGACGAACGCGCCGCGGCCGTCGGAGGTCAGGGTGTCCGAGGTCGTCGGGAAGCCGAGCGGGCCGGTGGCCCCACCGGTGGCCAGCCAGGTGTCGCGGATCGCCCCCCGCACGTACCGGGTGCCGGTCGTCGGCGACCAGTAGACGTCGCCGCCCTGGAACCGCACGAACGCCCCGCGCCCGTCCGCGGTCGCCGCGTCCGAGGTCGTCGGGTAGCCGAGCCAGCCGGACACCCCGCCCTGGCCGAGCCAGGTGGTCAGGATCGAGCCGGCCACGATGCGGGTGCCGGTGGACGGCGACCAGTACACGTCCCCGCGCTCGAAGCGGACGTACGCGCCGCGGCCGTCGGCGGTCGGCGTGTCCGACGTGGTCGGGAAGCCCAGCCAGCCGATCGCCCCACCGGTCTGCAGCCAGGTCGTGAGGATGGAGCCGCGCACGATGCGGGTGCCGGTCGTCGGCGACCAGTAGATCTCCCCGCCCTGGAACCGCACGAACGCCCCGCGGTTGTCGTTGGTCGCGGCGTCGGAGGTGGTCGGGAAGCCCATCCACCCGGCCGCGCCGCCCGCCGCCCGCCAGGCCTCGAGGATCGACCCGCGGACGATCCGCGGGCCGGTGGCCGCCGACCAGTACACGTCGCCGCGCTCGAACCGGGTGTAGAAGCCGTTGGCCCCAGGGGTGGCCGCGTCGCTCGAGGTGGGGAAGCCCAGCCACCCGATCGCCCCGCCGGTCTGCAGCCAGGTCGCCAGGATCGCGCCGCGCACGGTCTGCGTGCCGGTGCCGGGCGACCAGTAGATCTCGCCGCCCTGGAAGCGCACGAACGCCCCGCGGGAGTCGTTGGTCGCGGCGTCGCCCGTTGTCGGGAAGCCGAGGTAGCCGGTCGGGCCGCCCTGCTGCAGGTAGCTCTGCAGGATCGAGCCGCGGACGACACGCGCCCCCGTGGCCGGCGACCAGTACACGTGCCCGTCCTGGAAGCGCACGTACGCGCCGCCGGCGGTCTGGGTGTCGTCGGAGACCGGCGGGCCCATGCCGGCCGGCCCGCCGGCCGCGAGGTAGGCCTGCAGGATCGCCCCGACCACCACGCGCACGCCGCCGGCCGCGGACGAGTAGATCCGGCCGTTGCGGTACTCCTGCCAGGTGACGCCGTTGACGGTCTGCTCCGTGCCGACCGGCGCGCCGAGGAAGGCCCGCAGGCCCGGGTCGCTGTCGTAGCGGGTCCCGATCGGCCCCCGGGAGGAGGCCAGCCGGGAGGCGACCTGCTCGCGGATCTCGCCGAGGCGGGAGTACCCCTGGGCGCCCGGGCAGGAGGTGTTGCCGACGTCGCGGTGGCCGAAGATCGTCGGCAGGGTGACCCGCGCGCCGGCCGGGTAGCGCGAGGTCCCGCCGCCGCCGGCGGTGAACGTGGTGGTCGCGCGGGGGTCCACGCCGTGCAGCGAGAACTTCCAGGCGATGATCCCGGCGACGGCGTCGGTCACCGCCTGCGGGACGGCGACGGTCTCGTAGGTGCCGAGCATCGAGACGCCGAACGTGCCGGTGTTGAAGCCGATGGCGTGGGCGCCGACGACCGGACGGGCCAGCCCGCCGTAGCGGCCCTCCCACAGCCGGCCGAACTTGTCGACGACGACGTTGTAGCCGATGTCGCCCCAGCCGCGGCTGACCGCGTGGTAGCGGTAGATCGACCGCATCATGGCCGGCACCTGGTCGGCGGTGTAGTTGTTCGTGTCGGCGGTGTGGTGCAGCGTCGCCGCCCGGGTCGTGCCGGCGTACTCGGGGTCCCAGCCCATGATCGTCTCGTCCGCACCCCACTGCGCCCGGGAGTAGACGGCGGGCATCGACATGGCGGCGTCGGCGGTGTCCTGGATCTCCGGGGTGGTCAGCGACGTGTCGGCGGCGCTCTCCCCCGGGTCGACCAGGTCGAGCTGGACGTCGGTGGGCTGCGCCCCGGACCGGGTGACGACCTCGGCCTCGACGGCGGTGCTCGGGCCGGTCCACAGCGGCGCGCTGCCGCCGCGCACCTCCCCGCCGTCGGCGCCGGGCTCCTGCTCGGCGTCGTCGATCGCGACCTCGGTCCACTCGCCCCAGGCGCCGTCGGCCCCGCGGACCCGGATCTGCACGACCGTGTCGGTGACCGCCGGGTCGTTCGCCCAGGTCACCCCGACCAGCGAGAACTCCTCGACGTCGACGGCGCTGACGGTGAGCGCCGGCGTCGTCGGCGGCACGCCGGCCACCGGGTCGGTGGTGCCCTGCTGCACCTCGGCCTCGGGGGCGGGGTCGGCGACCGACCCCATCGGCACCTCCTCGGTGGAGGTCTCCACGGGCTCCGGCTGCGGACCGGGGTCCGCGTAGACCGGCAGCACGAGGATCACCGCGCTCATGCAGAGGAACGCGAGGAGTCCGACGACGAGACGACGCACAGCGAGGGTCCTCCGGGGGGAGCGAGGAGGGAGCGGGCGCGGTGGCTCCCGCTCCCGGGAGGATCGACCGGCCGGCCCTGACTGTTGAGCCGGGCGGCCGGGTGATCGGCGGCCGACGACGGGGGCCGTCCGCGGGTGAGCCGGGTCGCGCACCGCTCCCCGTGCGGAACGGCCGTCCCACCCGCCCCACGGGCCCGCGGCGTCACGGCTGTCCCGGTTAGCGTGTAGGGGCGGGGCCGGCCCCCCTCTGGCGACTCCGCCCGTCCCCGCCGGCCCGCGACGACGTGTCCGACGCGCTCTCGACGCGCACCCGCGGACGACGAGGAAGGGAACTCCCCCGTGCCCAACGCCCCCCTGGTGGTCGCCGAGATCGGCTGCAACCACGCCGGTGACCTGGAGCTGGCCAAGCGCATGGTCTCCATCGCGGCCAAGTTCTGCGAGGTCGACGCGGTCAAGTTCCAGAAGCGGAACAACCGGCAGCTGCTCTCCCCCGAGCAGTACGACGCGCCGCACCCCAACCCGATGCACAGCTTCGGCGAGACCTACGGTGCGCACCGCGAGTTCCTCGAGTTCGACATGGCCCAGCACGAGGAGCTCAAGGAGCACTGCGAGGCCGAGGGCGTCGTCTACTCGACCTCGGTGTGGGACCCCGACTCCGCCCGCGAGGTCGCCAAGCTCGACCCGGAGTTCATCAAGGTCCCCTCGGCGACCAACCTGAACCTCGAGGTGCTCGGCATCCTCACCGACGAGTACGGCGGCGGGATCCACCTCTCGCTGGGCATGACCACCCGCGCCGAGGAGGAGCAGATCGTCTCCTTCCTCGACGGCCGCGGCCGGCTGGCCGACGTCACGCTCTACGCCTGCACCTCCGGCTACCCGGTGCCCTTCGACCAGCTGGCGCTGCTGGAGATCCGCCGGCTGTGCGAGGCCTACGGCGACCGGGTGCAGCGGATCGGCTTCTCCGGCCACCACCTGGGCATCGCCGCCGACGTCGCAGCGATGGCGCTGGGCGCCACGGCCATCGAGCGCCACTTCACCCTCGACCGCACCTCCAAGGGCACCGACCACTCCGCCTCGCTGGAGCCGGACGGGCTGCGCAAGCTCAAGCGCGACACGGTCAACGTCAGCAAGGCGCTGACCTACAAGGCCGAGGAGCTGCTCGAGGTCGAGAAGGCGACGCGGGAGAAGCTCAAGTGGACCGACGGCCTCTGACCGTCGTCGTCCCCGCGCGCGGGGGCAGCAAGGGCATCCCGCGCAAGAACCTCGCCGTCGTCGGCGGCCGTCCGCTGATCGCGTGGACGGTCGCCGCGGCGTGCGGGGCCGCGGTGGACCGGGTCGTCGTCTCCACCGACTCCGCGGACATCGCCGCCGTCGCCGCCCTCTACGGCGGGCGCCGGGTGGAGGTGCACGAGCGCTCGGCGGAGTCGGCCACCGACACCGCCAGCAGCGAGTCGGTGCTGGTGGAGGCCGTGCGCGACCTCGCGGTCACCGGCGACGTGGCGCTGGTGCAGGCGACCAGCCCCCTGCTGACCAGCGCCGTCCTGGACGAGGTCGCGGCCCGGCTGGCCACGCACGACAGCGCGCTCACCGTCGTCCGCCGGCACGCGTTCCGCTGGGTCGGCGAGGACGGCGCCGGGCGCGCGCTGAACTACGACCCGGCGGCGCGCCCGCGCCGGCAGGACTGGTCCGGCGACCTCGTCGAGACGGGCGCGGTGTACGCGACGTCGGTCGACCGGCTGCTCGCCACGGGCGTGCGGATCAGCGGCCGGATCGGCCTGGTCGAGACCGGCGAGGCCGAGTCCGCCGAGATCGACACGCCCACCGACCTGGTGGTCGCCGACGCCCTCCTGCGCGCGCGGGGCCTGCGCCCGGCGAAGGCGGTGCCCGGGCCGGTGCGCCTCGTCGTCGCCGACGTCGACGGCGTGCTCACCGACAACGGCCTGACCTACGGGACGGTCGCCACGGAGACCAAGACCTTCTCCGCCCGCGACGGCAAGGGCTTCCAGCTGCTGCGCGAGGCCGGGGTGCGCACCGCGCTGCTGACCTCCGAGCGCCACCCCAGCGTCAGCGAGCGCGCGCAGAAGCTCCGCGTCGACGACTGCGTGCTGGGCTCGACCGACAAGCTCGCCGACCTGGTCGCGCTCGGCGAGCGCCACGGGGTGCCGCTGGCCGAGATCGCCTACGTCGGCGACGACGTCCACGACGTGCCGGCGATGGTCGCCGCCGGGGTGGCCGCCGCCCCGGCCGACGCCCGGCCGGAGGCGAAGGACGTCGCCGACGTCGTGCTGCCCGCCGCCGGCGGGGCCGGGGCCTTCCGCGCCCTGGCCGACCACCTGTTCGCCCGGCACGTCCCGGCCGGCGGCCCGCGCTGACGGCGGCGCGGGTCCCCCGCTGCCCCGCTCGTCCCAGGCGTCCCGTGTCGGAGCCCGCGCTCCCGCTGGGGCGCCGCGGGCGCGCCTAGCCTGGACGGGCCCCCACACGTCCGCGGCCCGTCCCGGCCGCCGCGGGTGACGGAGGGGTCCCGCGCACCCGTGACCGTCCCGGGGCGCGCGGGTGACCAGCACAGGGGAGGACGCATCCGTGAGCCCGAAGAAGCCCGTTCCGCCCGGCGATCCCGGCGACCGGCCGCTGCCGGCGCGCCTGGACCCGCGGCTGGGCCGAGCCGGGTCGGGCCGCTCCTCCCGGGCCGAGGGCGCCGACGGGGACGCCGGCGGCCGCCGCGCCGTTGACCACCGCGCTTCCGACCACCGTGCCGTCGACCACCGTGCCGACCGTGGCGCCGACCGGCCCGCCGGCCGCGGGGCTCCCCGCCGCGGCACCGGGCGGGTCACCGTGGTCGCGCGCGTCCTGGCCGGCGTCCTCTCCGTCGCGCTGCTCGCCACCACGGGCTGGAGCTGGTACCTCGGTCAGGTCGCCGAGGCCTCGGTCAACCGCACCGACGCCATCCCGGACTCCGGCAACGAGGACGCCGGCGAGGCGCCGGAGGCGATGAACATGCTGCTGGTCGGCAGCGACAGCCGGGCCGACCTCACCGAGGAGCAGCTGGCGGAGCTCAACGCCGGCACCGACTCGGGGCTGAACACCGACACGATGATCCTGGTACACGTCCCGGCCGACGGCTCCCGGGCGTCGTTCGTCTCCTTCCCCCGCGACTCCTACGTGCAGATCCCGGGTCACGGCTGGGACAAGCTCAACGCCGCCTACGCCTACGGCTACAACGCGACCGACGAGTCGATGCCCGAGGCCGAGCGCCAGGCCGGCGGGGCGCAGCTGCTGGTGCAGACCATCAGCGAGCTCACCGGGCTGCAGATCGACCACTACGCCGAGGTCGACCTGCTCGGCTTCTTCCAGCTGAGCAGCGTCGTCGGCGGCGTCGAGGTGAACCTGTGCGAGGCGGTGGACGACCGCGCCTACTCCGGCGCCGTCTTCCCGGCCGGCCCGCAGACCATCTCCGGCGCCGACGCGCTGCGGTTCGTCCGGCAGCGGCACGGCCTGCCCCGCGGCGACTACGACCGGATCATCCGCCAGCAGGTCTTCATGGCCGGGGTGATGCGCAAGATGCTCTCCGACGACGTCCTGCTCGACCTGGGCAAGCAGCGCCAGCTCGTGGAGGCCGCCTCGCAGGCTCTCACCGTCGACCAGGACCTGGACCTGTTCGCGCTCGCCGACCAGATGCAGTCGGTGACCGAGGGCAGCATCGAGTTCCAGACCGTCCCCTACGTCGGCGACGACCGGGACGACGACGGCCGGGCGATCATCCGGCTGGAGGACGAGGACACGCTGCACGCGTTCTTCGCGGCGCTGTCGGCCGAGCCCGAGCAGCCCGAGCCCCAGCCGACGGAGGCGCCGGCGACCGTCGACCCCGCCACGGTGAGCGTCGAGGTGCTCAACGGCTCGGGCACCCCGGGCCTCGCGGCCGGCGCGGCCGAGGAGCTGACCGCGGCCGGCTTCCAGGTCGCCGGCACCGGCAACGCCGACGACGCCGACCACGACCGGACCCTCGTCCGGTACGCCTCCGGCGACGAGGCGCTCGCGGCCACGGTCGCCGCGCAGGTCCCCGGCTCGGTGCTCGAGGCCGACGACACGCTGACCTCCGGCACCGTCCAGCTCGTGCTCGGCTCGGACTTCAACGGCGTCGGCGTCGCCACCACGGCGCAGCCCGCGCCCGGCGAGGTCGCCGGCGAGGACCTGCGCACGGCGCAGGACACCACCTGCATCAACTGACCGCCGTCCCCTGACCGCCGCCCCCTGACCGCAGCGCTCCCCCCGGACGCCGTCCCCTCCGGCGGCGTCCGGGCCTCCCGGGTCGCCGGTGTCCCGTGCGTCCCAACCGTCCCGTGTCGCGCGCGCGGAGGCCCCGCCGCCGCGGCGGGCCCCCTAGCCTGCCGACACCTCCCGCCGCCCCGCCGGCTCCGGCCGCTGCCGGCGGGAGGACACGGGGAGACACGGGAGGAGACCTGCGTGAGCCCGAGAGAGCCCGCCGGGTCCGGCGACCGCTCGCTGCCGGCCCACCTGGACCCGCGGCTGGGCCGGTCCGGCTCCGGGCGCGACTCCCGGCCCGAGCCCCGGGCGGGGAGCCGGCGGGACGCCGTCCGCGCCGACGGCCGGCCCCGCACCCGGCCGGTCACCGTCGCGGCCCGGGTGCTGGCCGGCCTGCTCTCCCTGGCGCTGCTGGCCACCACGGGGTGGAGCTGGTACCTCGGCCAGATCGCCGAGGCCTCGGTCAACCGCACCGACGCGATCCCCGACTCGGGCAACGAGCAGTCCGGCGACGCGCCCGAGGCGATGAACCTGCTCCTGGTCGGCAACGACAGCCGCGCGGACCTGACCGAGGAGCAGCTCGTCGAGCTCAACGCCGGCACCGACTCCGGGCTCAACACCGACACGATGATCCTGGTGCACCTGCCGGCCGACGGGTCGGGCGCGTCGTTCGTGTCGTTCCCCCGCGACTCCTACGTGCAGATCCCCGGCTACGGCTGGGACAAGCTCAACGCCGCCTACGCCTACGGGTACGGCGCCGTCGACGACACGCTGCCGGAGAGCGAGCGGCAGGCCGGCGGGGCGCAGCTGCTGGTGCAGACGATCAGCGACCTCACCGGCCTGCAGATCGACCACTACGCCGAGGTCGACCTGCTCGGCTTCTTCGAGCTCACCAGCATCGTCGGCGGCGTGCAGGTGAACCTGTGCGAGGCCGTCGACGACCGGGAGTACTCCGGCGCCTACTTCCCCGCCGGCCCGCAGACCATCTCCGGCGCCGACGCGCTCGCGTTCGTCCGCCAGCGGCACAACCTCGGCGAGGACGGCCGCGGCGACTACGACCGGATCATCCGCCAGCAGGTCTTCATGGCCGGCGTGCTGCGCAACATGGTGTCCAGCAACGTGCTGTTCGACCTCGGCCGGCAGCGGCAGCTCGTGGAGGCCGCCTCCCGGGCGCTGACCGTGGACCAGGACCTGGACCTGTTCCAGCTCGCGCAGCAGATGCAGTCCGTGCAGCTGGACCGGATCGTCTTCCAGACGGTGCCCTACATCGGCAACGAGCGCGACGACCAGGACCGGTCGATCATCCGGCTCGAGGACGAGGAGACGCTGCACCGGTTCTTCGCGCAGCTGTCGGCCGAGCCGGAGGAGCCGGGCGGGGAGCCCGCGGAGCCGCCGGCGACCGTCGACCCCGCCACGGTGAGCGTCGCGGTGCTCAACGGCTCGGGTGTCTCCGGCCTGGCCGCGAGCGCGTCCGAGGAGCTCGCCGCGGCCGGGTTCCGGATCGCCGAGACCGGCAACGCCGACGACAGCGACCACACCCAGACGCTGGTGCTGCACGCCGCCGGGGACGAGGCCGCGGCGGCCACGGTCGCCGCCGCCGTGCCCGGCGCCGTGACCCGGCTCGACGGGTCGCTGGAGGCCGGCACCGTGCAGCTCGTGCTCGGCTCGGACTTCAACGGCGTCGGGGTGGCCACCACCCCGCAGCCGGCGCCCGAGGAGGTCGTCGGCGAGGACGTGCGCACCGCCGACGACACGAGCTGCATCCGGTAGGACGGCCGGCGCCGTCCCCCTCGCGGGGGCCCGCCGCGAGCCCGCGAACGGGGGGGCGTTCTCGGCCACGTCCAGAGGCTCGCGCCGAGCGGAGCGAGGCGGGAGGGGGACGTGGTCCTCGCCTCAGATGGGCAGCTTGCGGAAGACCGCGCGGGGCGTGTGCCGCAGCCCGCTCATGACCCAGCGCATGGCGCCGGGCACCCAGACGGTGTGCCGCCCCTTCCGGACGCCGGTGACGATCGCCTCGGCCACGGCCTCCGGCGTCGTCGCCAGCGGCGCCTCCGGCAGGCCCTCGGTCATCTTCGACCGCACGAAGCCGGGCCGGACGACGAGCACGGAGACGCCGGTGCCGGCCAGGGAGTCGGCCAGGCCGCTGAAGAACGCGTCCACCCCGGCCTTGGTCGAGCCGTAGACGAAGTTCGACGCCCGGGCCCGCTCCCCCGCGACGGAGGAGAGCGCGACGATCGCGCCGTGGCCCTGCGCGCGCATCCGCTCGGCCAGGACGGTGCCGACGACGACGGGCGCGACGTAGTTGACCCGGGCCAGCGCGGCGACGGCGTCGGGGTCGTGCGCCAGCCGCTCCTGCTCGCCGAGCTGCCCGAAGGCGACGACGGCGACGTCGACGTCCCCGCCGGCGGTGGCCTCGGTGACCATCCGCTCGGGCGACTTCGGGTCGTCGGCGTCGAAGTCGACGACCTCGACGGTCGCCCCGGCGGCGCGCAGCTCCTCGGCCACGGCGGTGCGCCGGGCGCTGTCGCGCGCGGCGAGGACGACCCGCAGCGGCCGCTCCTGCAGGTAGCGGCGGGCGGTCGCCACCGCGATGTCCGACGTCCCGCCGACGAGCAGCAGGGAGCCGACGGAGCCGAGCGCGTCGATCACAGCGGGAGCCTCACAGTTCCAGTCGGCGGGCGAGGTCGGAGGTGAAGACGCCGTCGGGGTCCACGCGGGCGCGGACGGCCCGGAACTCCGCCAGCCGGGGGTACATGCGGGCGAAGACCTCGGGCCGGACGCGGGAGTCCTTGGCCAGGTAGGTCCGCCCGCCGACCTCGACCACCTGCTCGTCGAGCTCGTCGAGCAGCCGGGCCAGGCCCGCGACGACGGGGATGTCCAGCGCGAGCGTCCAGCCCGGGGACGGGTAGGACAGCATGCCGGGGTTGCCCTCGCCGAACCGCTTGAGCACCGCCAGGAACGAGGCGTGCCCGGAGGTGGCGATCCGCTCGAGCACCCGGCGCATCGTCTCCTCGTGCCCGAACGGCACGGTGACCTGGTACTGCACGAAGCCACGGGGGCCGTAGATCCGGTTCCAGGCGCCCACCCCGTCCAGCGGGTGGAAGAACGTCGGGATGCTCTGCAGCTGGTCCCGCTTCCGCTTCGGCGCCTTGCGGTACCAGAGCTCGTTGAAGGCCGACACCGTGGCGACGTTGAGCAGGCCGGGCGGGAAGACGTCGGGCACCGAGAGCTTCACCGAGCCGGAGTAGCGCAGCGGGTCGGCCTGCCGGCGCGCGGGCAGCTCGTCGCGCCGGGCGAACCGGCCGCGGGTGAGCACCGAGCGGCCCATGCGGGCACCCTTGGCGACGCAGTCGATCCAGGCGACCGAGTAGTCGTAGAGGTGGTCGGTCTCGGCGAGCAGCGTCATGAGCGCGTCGAGGTCCGGCGTGCGGTCGGTGTCGACCAGGCACCGCGAGGTCTCGATCGGCTTCATCCGCACCCGCGCCCGCAGGATCACGCCGGTCAGGCCCATGCCGCCGGCGGTCGCCCAGAACAGGTCGGGGTCGGCGTCGGGGCCCACCCGGCGCACCTGGCCGTCGGCGGTCAGCAGGTCCAGCCACCGCACGTGCTGGGAGAAGCTGCCGGCGACGTGGTGGTTCTTGCCGTGGATGTCCGCGGCGATCGCCCCGCCGACGGTGACGTAGCGGGTGCCGGCGGTGACGGGCACGAACATGCCGAGCGGCACGAAGAGGTTCATCAGCCGGTCGAGGGAGATGCCCGCCTCGACCTCGACCTCCGCGGCGGCCAGGTCGACGTCCAGCACCCGGTCCGAGCCGGTCATGTCGAGCACGTGGCCGCCGGCGTTCTGCGCGGCGTCGCCGTAGCTGCGGCCCAGCCCGCGGGCCACCACGCCCCTCGGGGCGCCGGAGCCGCGCGCCTCGGTGAGCACCTTGCGGACCTCGGCCTCGTCGTGCACCCGGTCCAGCAGGGCCGGGGTGGGCGCGGTGCGCCCCCAGCCGGTGAGCGTCGTGGGCTCGAGGTCAGACACCGTAGACCCCCAGGGCCATCGTCGCGGCCCAGATCACGCCGAGGGTGAGCAGCACGCGGTCGCCGAGGACGATGTCCTCCGGCGCCCCGGCCGCGCCCTTGTCGACGTCCCGGGCGTACAGCAGGAAGGCCAGCACGAACGGGGCGATCGAGATCAGCGACCAGGGAGCGCCCTCCTGGGTCTCCCCCATCTCGAACGCCCACAGGCTGTAGGCGGTCAGCGCCACCCCGGCCGACAGGCTCCACACGAAGCGCAGGTAGCTGGCCGAGTACTCCTGCAGCGTCTTGCGGGTGGCGGCGGCGTCCCCGATGAGCACGAGTTCGGAGTAGCGCTTGCCGGCCACCATGAACAGCGAGCCGAAGGCGGCGACCAGCAGGAACCACTGGGAGAGCGCGAGCCCGGCGGCGACGCCGCCGGCGATGCCGCGCAGCAGGAAGCCCGAGGCCACGACCGCGAGGTCGATGACCGGCTGGTTCTTGAGGAACAGGCAGTAGCCGAGCTGGATGACCACGTAGCTGCCCAGCACCCAGGCCAGCGCCGGGCGGGTGAGCAGCACGGCGACGACCAGCGCGACGGCGAAGAAGACCACCGCCATCGCGATCGCCAGCGCCTTGGGCACGACGCCGGCGGCGATCGGCCGGAACCGCTTGCGCGGGTGCCGCCGGTCCTCCTCCACGTCGATCGTGTCGTTGACGAGGTACACGCCCGAGGCGGCCAGGCAGAACAGCACGAACGCGACCGCCGTGGGGCCCAGGACGTCGGGCTCGAGGACCTTGCCGGCGGCCAGCGGCGCGGCCAGCACGAGGACGTTCTTCGCCCATTGGCGCGGCCGCCAGGAGCGCACGACGCCCCAGGCGAAGGTGCCCCGCCAGCCGGGCAGGCGCGGGGCCAGCGGCGGCGGGGACGCCGGCTGCGCGGGGGGCGCCGGCGGCTGCGCGGGAGTCGCCGGCGGCGCCGGGGCGCCGGCCGGGACGACGGCGTCCGGCGGGGCGGACCCCGGGGGGCCGGGCTGGGAGATCGTCACGGTCACGCCTTCCTGCCGTCGAGCCGGGCCAGCCGCCGCCGGACGACGGCCGCGGTGCCGGCGCCCAGCGCCGCCCCGGAGACGACGTCGGACGGGTAGTGCACCCCCAGCAGCACCCGCGACACCAGCATCGCGCCCGCGACGCCGGCCATCGGGAGGCGGCCGACCATCGGCCCGAAGCCCACCGCGGCCGCGGCGGTCGAGCAGCTGTGCGCGCTCGGGAACGACAGCCGGCTCGGCGTGCGCACCAGGGCGGGCACGTCCTCCAGCTGCGGCCGCACCCGGCGGACGACGCGCTTCACCACGACCCCGGCGGCGTGCGCCGCCACCACCCCGGCGGTCCCGGCCGCCCACTCGGCGCGGCGCCGGCCGGACAGCCAGCCGGCCGCGCCCAGCGCGAGCCAGCCCAGGGCGTGCTCGCCGAAGTGGGACAGGCCCTGGGCCAGGGGGACGGCGGGGGTCGACCCCAGCGTCCGCCGGGTGCTGCGCAGCAGCGCGTGGTCCAGGCGGGCGAGCGGGGACCCACCGCCGCCGGGTGTCGCAGTCATCGCGAGGAACTGTAACCGTGTCGTGACCCCGCCACCGGCGGCTCGGAGGCGCTTCCGGCCCGACCGGGGCACTCTCGTGCGGTGAGCTCCTCGCGACCACCCACCCCGTCCGGCCTCCTCGACGCGACCGTCCGCCGCGCGGGCGCGGCGCCGCTGCTCACGCACTACGACGACGTCGCCGCCTCCCGGGTGGAGCTGTCGGCGGCCACCTTCGCCAACTGGGTGGCCAAGACCGCCAACCTGCTGCAGGAGGAGTTCGACGTCGGGCCGGGCAGCCGGGTCGCCGTGGTGCTGCCGGCCCACTGGCAGACCGCCGCCGTGCTGATGGCCGCCTGGGGCTGCGGCGCCACCGTCCTGGAGCCGGCCGCCGAGGACGACGGCGCCCTCGCCGACGCCGACGTCGTGCTGGCCGACCAGGGCCGGCTGCCCCCGCTGGAGGAGCTGGACCTGCCCGAGCTCGTCGGGCTGTCGCTGCACCCGCTGGGGCTGGGGATGGCCGGCTACACCGGGCCGGCCCGCGACTACGCCGTCGAGGTCCGCACCCACGGCGACGTCTTCACCCCCTGGCAGCAGCCCGACCCCGCCGCGCTCGGCCTGGTGGTCGGCGGGCTGGAGCTCACCCTCGCCGGCCTGGTGGAGACCGCGACCGAGCTGGCCGGCCGGCTGGACCTGCAGGCCGGCGACCGGGTGCTCGTGGACACCCGCACCGCCGCCGAGGCCGGTCCGGTGGCGTGGCTGCTGGCGCCGCTGGCCGCGCAGGCCTCCGTCGTCCTGGTGACCGCGCCCGACGTCTCGCGGCTGCCCCGGCGGGCCACGGATGAACGCGTCACGGCTACGCTCGGCACCAAGATCGAGGGCATCCGCGAGCTGGGCCGCCCCGCCTGACGCGGGTGCCGGCCGGCTCCCATCCGACGGACGGTGGATCGGCGCATGGACAAGGTGGTGGCCTCCGCGCGCGAGGCCGTGGCGGACGTCGGGGACGGCGCGACGCTGGCCGTCGGCGGGTTCGGCCTCTGCGGGGTCCCGATCAACCTGATCGACGCGCTGCTGCAGGCCGGCGTCCGGGACCTCACCACGATCTCCAACAACTGCGGCGTGGACGACCAGGCCCTCGGCGTCCTGCTGTACGCCGGGCGGATCCGCAAGACCATCAGCTCGTTCGTCGGCGGCAACAAGGAGCTGGCCCGGCTGTACCTGACCGGCCAGCTGGAGGTCGAGCTGACCCCGCAGGGCTCGCTGGCCGAGCGGCTGCGCGCCGGCGGCGTCGGCATCCCGGCCTTCTACACCCCCACCGGCGTCGGCACGATGGTCGCCGACGGCGGGATCCCCGTGCGCTACGACGCCGACGGCAACGTCGTCGCCACCTCCAGGCCGAAGGAGGTGCGCGAGTTCGACGGCCAGCAGTACGTGCTGGAGACCGCGCTGACCGCCGACTTCGGCCTGGTCCGCGCCGCGATCGGCGACCGGCACGGCAACCTGGTGTTCCACGAGTCGGCGGCCAACTTCAACCCGCTGGCCGGCATGGCCGGGCGGATCACGATCGCCGAGGTCGAGCAGCTCGTCGAGCCCGGCGAGATCCGGCCCGAGCACGTCCACCTGCCCGGCGTCTTCGTCGACCGCGTGGTCGAGGTCGGCACCGAGGGCAAGGGCATCGAGAAGCGCACCACCCGGCCCCGCCCCTCGGCCGGCACGCCGGCCGCGGCGGGCGAGGAAGCAACCGAGGAGCAGGCCCGATGACGCTGACCCGCGACCAGCTCGCCGCCCGGGTGGCCCAGGAGCTCACCGACGGCTCCTACGTCAACCTCGGCATCGGCATGCCGACGCTGGTGCCCAACTTCGTCCCCGACGGCGTGCACGTGGTGCTGCACTCGGAGAACGGCGTCCTCGGCGTGGGCCCCTACCCGTTCGAGGGCGAGGAGGACCCGGACCTGATCAACGCCGGCAAGGAGACGGTGACGATCCTGCCCGGCGCCAGCTTCTTCGACTCGTCCATGTCCTTCGGGATGATCCGCGGCAAGCACCTCGACGTCGCCGTCCTCGGCGCCATGCAGGTCAACCCCCGCGGCGACCTGGCCAACTGGCTCATCCCCGGCAAGATGGTCAACGGGATGGGCGGCGCGATGGACCTCGTCCACGGCGCCCGCAAGGTGATCATCATGATGGAGCACGTCGCCCGCGACGGGTCCCCCAAGCTCGTCGAGGAGTGCACCCTGCCGCTGACCGGCAAGGGCTGCGTGGACCGGGTCGTCACCGACCTGGCCGTCGTCGACGTCACCCCGGGCGGCTTCGTGCTCCGCGAGACCGCGCCGGGCGTCGAGGTCGACGAGGTGGTCGCCGCCACCGGCGCCCCGCTCGCGGTCGCCGACGACGTGGCCACGATGTCGCTCCCCGCCTCCGTCTGACCAGCGGGCGCCCGCCGGTGACCTTCTCCGTCGTCGCGCGCGACCCGGCGACCGGGGACGTCGGCATCGCGGTCTCCTCCTGCATCCTCGCCGTCGGCCGGGCCGTGCCGCGGGCCCGCCCGGGCGTCGGCGTGGTCGCCGTCCAGGCCCGCAGCCCGCGCGGGCTCGGCGGGGTGCTGCTCGCCGGGCTCGCCGAGGGCACGCCCCCGGCCGACCTGGTCCGGCGGGCGGCGCACGCGCCGGCCGAGGACGCCGACCGGCAGCTGGCGGTGCTCTCGGTGACCGGCGAGGTCGCCGCCGACACCGGCCCCGGCGCCTTCCCGGTCAGCGGGCACATCGTGGCCGAGGCGGTCAGCGTGCAGGGCAACATGCTCGCCTCCGACGCGGTGCTGCCCGCGATGCTGCACGCCTTCACGGTCACCGCCGGCGCGCTGCCCGACCGGCTGCTGGCGGCCCTCTCCGCCGGCCAGGACGCCGGTGGCGACCTGCGCGGCCGGCAGTCCGCGGCGCTGCTCGTGGTCGGCGGCGAGCCGGAGACCGAGGAGGACGACGGCGTGCGCGTGGACCTGCGCGTCGACGACTCCGGCGACCCGGTGGCGCAGCTGCGCATGCTGCGGAACCTGCAGCGGGCCTACGAGGACCGCGACTACGACCTGCTGGCGCTGTTCGCCCCCGAGGGCGCCCGCGACCTCTACGCGGCGCTGGCCGCCTCCCGCCGAGGAGACCGGGCCGCCGCCCGGGGCGCGCTGGAGGCGATGCGGTCGCGGCCGGGCTGGTCGGCGTGGCTCAGCGCGATGGCCGGCGACGGGCGGCTGGCCGCGGTCACCCGGCTGCTCGACTGATCGGGCGGCCCGCTCAGAACCCGAGCTCGGCGAGGGCGGCGGCGAGCTCGGCCGCCATCTGCGCGTAGCCGTCGTCGTCGGGGTGCAGGCCGTCGGCGAACAGGCCGTCGGAGGGCTGCAGCCACTCCTCGGCGACCGGGTCCACGAACGGCAGGCCGGCCGCGACCGCGGAGTCGCGGACGGCGTCGCGGATCGCCCGCACCCCGGCGGGGTCGACGACCGGCGCGGCCACCGGGCCCACCACGACCAGCCGGCTGTCGGGCAGCGCCTGCGCCAGCTCGGCGAACAGGTCCGCGGCGGCGGCCCGCACCTCGTCCGGGGCCTGGCCGACGTCGTTGGTGCTGCCCTGCACCACCACGACGTCGGGCCGGGCGGCGGCGACCTCGTCGACCCGCCCGCCGAAGGGCTCCATCCAGTACGCCACCCCGCGGGCGACGTAGCCGGTGCCGGACTGGCCGGCGCCGCGCGCCGACCAGCCGAGCTCCTCGGCGGCGAGGGTGACGTACCCCTGGCCGCCGAGGCCGACGGTGTAGGAGTCGCCGAGGAAGACCGCGACCGGGCTGCCGGGGCCGGCGTCGACCGACGCCTGCGGCTCCGCGGTCGGCTCACCGGCCGCCGGGCTCGACCCGGCCGGCGGCGACCCGGTCGCCGCCCCGGACGCCGCCGAGCAGCCGGCGAGCCCCGCGGCGGCCAGGACGGCGACGAGCGCGCGCCACCCGCCCCTGCCGGAACGCCCCATCGGTCCCCCTCCTCGTCCGCGGCGGGGCCGCGGTCAGCTGCGGCCGGCGCGCACGGGCTCGGCCGGCGCCGTCCGCTCCAGCGCGGCGCCCTCGACGTCGAGCTGCGGCAGCCAGCCCAGCCGGCGCGGCAGCCACCAGGCCCGCTCCCCCAGCAGCGCCAGGGCGGCGGGCACCAGCACCATACGGACCACGAAGGCGTCGAACAGGATGCCCATGGCCAGCGCGAAGGCGATCATCTTGATCGTCGCCTCGCCGGCGGGGACGAAGCCGGCGAACACCGAGAACATGATCAGCGCGGCCGCCACGACGACGGGGGCGGCCTGCCGGAAGCCGGTGCGGATCGCGTCGAGCGGCCGGGCGCCGTGGCTGTGCGCCTCGTGCATCCGCGACACCAGGAAGATCTGGTAGTCCATCGCCAGGCCGAACAGGATCCCGATCACCAGGATCGGGGCCAGGCTGATCAGCGGGCCGGTGTCGTCGAGGTTGACGACGTCGGCCAGCCAGCCCCACTGGAAGACCGCGACCGTCGCGCCGAGCGAGGCGCCGACGGTGAGCAGGAAGCCCAGCACGCCGACCAGCGGCACCAGCAGCGAGCGGAAGACCAGCACGAGCAGCACCAGCGCGAGGCCGACGACCAGCACCAGGTACACCGGCAGCGCCTCGTCGAGCGCCTGCGCGACGTCCACGCTGACCGCCGTCTGGCCGGTCACCGACACCTCGACGCCGTCCAGGTCGCCGAGCTCGGCGCGCAGGTCGGCGACCAGCTGCTCGGTCGCCGGGTCCGACGGGCCGGACTCGGGGATGACGTTCAGCGTCGCCGCCGTGCCGTCGGTCGTCGCCTGCCCGGGGACGGCGCGCGCCACGTCGTCGGTGCCGGCGACCGTCTCCACCGCCTGCTGGGCGGCCGCCGCGGCGCCGTCGCCCTCGAAGAGGACGACGAGCGGGCCGTTGAAACCGGCTCCGAAGCCCTCGGCGAGCAGCTCCTGGGCGCGGGCCTCGGTGGACCCCTCCGGCGGGTCCTGGACCAGCGTGGTCTGCATGGAGGCGAACGGGATCGCGATCGCGCCCAGGGCCAGCACGGTGACCACCAGGGAGAGCACCCGCCGCCGGGTCACCGCGGCGACCCACCGGGCGAGCGCGCCGCGGCCGCGCGGCGGGGCCCCGGCGCCGGCCGCGCGCTGCCGGCGGGGCAGCGCGCGCATGCCGAGGAGGCTCAGCACGGCGGGCACGAGTGTGAGCGCCACGAGGACGGCGACGACGATGGTCGCCGCCGCGGCGATGCCCATCTGGGTGAGGAACGGGATGCCGACGACCGAGAGGCCGGCCAGGGCGATCACGACGGTGAGGCCGGCGGTGACGACCGCGGAGCCCGCGGTCCCCACGGCGGTGCCGATCGCGCTGCCGACGTCCGCGCCGCGGCGCAGCTCCTGCCGGTACCGCGTGATGATGAACAGGGCGTAGTCGATGCCCACGGCCAGGCCGAGCATCGCGGCCAGGATCGGCGTCGTGGAGGACAGGTCGACGAACCCGGTGGCGATCGTGACGCCCAGGACGCCGATGCCGACGCCGACCACCGCGGTGAGCAGGTTCATCCCGGCGACGAGCAGCGAGCCGAAGGTGACCGCGAGGACCACGAGGGCCACGACGACGCCGACCACCTCGGCCGGGCCGCCGACGTGCGGCGGCGCCTGCACCGCCTCACCGCCGACCTCGACGGCCAGCCCGGTGTCCGCGGCGTCGGCGACGGCGGCCAGCAGGGCGTCCCGCTGCTCGGGGGTCACCTCGCCGGGCTGCGCGTCGTAGCTGACGGTGCTGTAGCCGATGGTCGGCTGCGCCGAGTTCACAGCCGGGTTCTGCGGGTCGAACGGGTCGGTGGCCCCGGTGACGCCGGGCAGCTCCCCCAGCGCGGCGACCGTCTGCGTGACCGCGGCGGCGTTGTCCGGCGTCGCCAGCGTCTCGCCGTCCGGGGCGGCGAACACCACCCGGGCCGTGGCGCCGCCGGCCGCGGAGCCGAAGCGCTCGTCGATCCGCTCCAGGGCGTTGGTCGACTCCTGGCCGGGGATGGAGAAGCTGCCGGTGGTCTCGCCGGAGAGCGTCACGGCACCGACGCCTCCCCCGACGAGCAGCACCAGCCAGACGAGCACGACCGGCAGCCGGTGCCGGTGCGAGAGGGCCCCGAGTCGGGACAACAGGACAGCCATGCGGGATCAGGCCTCCACCTGGTGGGGTGCGGGGAGAGGGGCGGCGGGACGGCGGTGGCCGAGCGCGTCGAGACAGGTGGCGACGATGTGCGGCCGCCACGCGGTGGTCGCGTCCTCGGCGTGGGCCGCCAGCGTGAGCACGGCCAGGGCGGCGAGGGCTCCGACGACGCGGACGAGCCGCTCGGGCTCCGCCCTCTCCTGATCGACGCCGAAGGCGCGCAGCACCTCCGCGCTCGCCGCCGCCGGCTCCTCGGGAGCGGGCCTGGGGTCGGTGGCCGGGGCGAGCATCAGCGCGACGATGCCGGGGTGGGCCAGGGCGAGGTCCACGAGGATCTCGAGGGCCCGCAGGTCACGCTCGCGGCCCGGCGGGAGGTCCGCCACCGCGCCCCCGACCCGGCGCCCCATCCCCTCGGCGTGCGACAGCACGGCCTCGTACAGCGCGTCCTTGCTCGGGAAGTGGTGCAGCAGCCCCGCCTTGGACAGCCCCACGGCGGCGGCCACGTCCTGCACCGACGTCTTCGCGAAGCCCCGGCGGGCGAACAGCGCCGCGGCGCGGTCGAGGATCCCCTCGTCCACCTGCTGCCGGAACGGTCGCGCCACGCCTCCACGGTAGGCGTGACCGACCGATTCGGTCGGTAAACCGGCCGAAGCGGTCGGGTGAGGTGGGTCACCCGCCGCGCCCGAACGCGTGGCCGGTGGGTTTCATCACGGTTTGGCAACACGCCGTGTCGAACTGCCCGGTTCGCCAGAAGTGATCTGCGTCACGACGACAGTCGACATGACGACTCGTAGCGTCTTGGCTGCGCTCCGCACAGAGGGCGTGACGGCCGGGCCGCCCAACCCTGCCCACCGGCCGTCTCCGACATCCCTTGGGGCAGGGGTGGGGGACCCACCGGTTCCACGGCGTGCACGCACGCCTCGGGGTGAAGCCGCAGCACGCGGCCGGGCACCGATCGCCCGAACCCGACAGCTCACCTCACCGGCGGTGATCGGAGATCACAGCACCCGTGTCCAAGCACCGCGCAGCCCGTTATGTCCGCACCAAGAAGGCCCTCTCCCGGGCGCCCATCGCCGCCGGCGCCACCCTCATCGGGCTCGGCGTCCTCGGCACCCCGGCGGCCCAGGCCTCCCCCACCACCCCCGACCACACCGGCGGCGAGACCCACGAGCGGCCGCACACCTGGGCCGACTCGTCGTCGGCCTCCCCGGAGACCTACCGGGACACCACCGACACCTACGGCCGGCACGCCGCCCCCGACGGCACCTACACCGTCGAGCGCGGTGACACCGTCTCGCGGATCGCCGCCTCCTTCGACCAGCCGTGGCGCGAGCTCTACCAGCGCAACGTCGTGGTCATCGGCGCCGACCCGAACCGGATCTACCCCGGGCAGGTGCTCGCCCTGACCGGCGCGGCGCCCGAGGCCCCGGCGACGACCGGCCCCGCCGGCGACTCGGCCCCGCTGGCCGAGACGACCGCCGAGGCCGCGCCGGCCCCGGAGGCGGCTCCGGCCCCCGAGGCGGCGCCGGCCCCGGCCCCCGCGCCCGCCCCGGCGCCGGTCCCCGCGCCCGCCCCGGCCCCGGCCCCCGCGCCGGCTCCGGAGCCCGCTCCGGCGCCCGTCGCCCAGGTCGCCTCGGCGATCGCGCACATCAGCAACACCGCCGGCGCGATCAAGCCGCAGGCACAGAACGCCGCGAACGCGGTGGTGTCCAACGTCCCGGGCGCCGCGTCCATCACCCTCGGCGGCACCCGCGCCAGCGCGGTCGACCCGGGCGGCCACCCCTCCGGCCTGGCCATCGACTACATGGTCATGTCGAACGCCGGCCTCGGCGACGCGATCGCCCAGTACCACCTGGACCACTGGGACGAGCTCGGCGTGGAGTACGTCATCTGGCAGCAGCGGATCATCACCTCGCCGGGCGGCGCCTGGAAGGCGATGGAGAACCGCGGCAGCGCGACCGCCAACCACTTCGACCACGTGCACGTGAACTACCGGGGCTGAGCCCGGCAGCACTGCGCGACGACGGCCGCCCGGTCCCTGGACCGGGCGGCCGTCGTCGTCCCGCGGCGGGCGCCGGCCAGGTCGCGTCGGCGGCGTCGCGCACCTGCTGCGCGGTGGCCGCCCAGCCGGCCAGCAGCGCGCGCCCGTCCTCGGCCGGGGTGCCCGGCTCGGCGGTGTGGTGCGGCCGCCTGTCGCCGGTGGGGGGCGTGGCCGTACCCCCAGGGACCCGACCTCCCGCGCACGCGTCCCGGGGCGTTCCGTGGGCACCGACGCACCACCAGCCCACAGCACGAGGAGCACCCACCCATGCGAGGAGCCGTTCTCCACGCCCCCGGCGACGTCCGCGTCGAGGACCGCCCGGACCCGCGGATCGAGCAGCCCACCGACGCCGTCATCCGGCTGGCCGCCACCTGCGTGTGCGGCTCGGACCTGTGGCCCTACCGCGGCGCCGAGACGGTCGCGGGCCCGGCGCCGATGGGCCACGAGTACGTCGGCGTGGTCGAGGAGGTCGGCGGCGAGGTGTCGACCCTGCGGCCCGGCCAGTTCGTCGTCGGCTCGTTCTTCGCCTCCGACAACACCTGCGAGATCTGCCGGGCCGGCTACCAGTCCCGCTGCGTGCACGCCCACCCCATGGGCGCCATTGGCACGCAGGCCGAGTACGCCCGCGTCCCGCTGGCCGACGGCACGCTCGTCGCCACCCCGGAGACGCCGGACGCCGACCTGGTCCCCTCCCTGCTGGCCGCCTCCGACGTGCTCGGCACCGGCTGGTTCGCCGCCGTGGCCGCCGAGGCGGGGCCCGGCAAGACGGTCGCGGTCGTCGGGGACGGCGCCGTCGGCCTGCTCGGCGTCCTCGCCGCGGAGCAGCTCGGCGCCGAGCGCATCGTCGTCTTCAGCCGGCACGCCGACCGGCAGCGCCTCGCCCGCGAGTTCGGCGCCACCGACGTGATCACCACGCGCGGGGACGAGGGCGTCGCCGAGCTGAGGGAGCTCACCGGCGGGCTCGGCGCGCACTCGGTGATCGAGGCCGTCGGCACCCAGGAGTCGATGATGCAGGCCGTCCGGGCCACCCGGCCGGGCGGGCACGTCGGCTACGTCGGCGTCGCCCACGACGTCGCGCTGCCCGGCGACGAGCTGTTCCTCTCCGGCGTCCACCTGCACGGCGGGCCGGCGCCCGTGCGCCGGTTCCTGCCCGACCTGATCGGCCGGATCACCGACCGCGCGATCGACCCGGGCCGGGTCTTCGACCTCGCCCTGCCGCTGGAGCAGGCCGCCGAGGGCTACCGCGCGATGGACGAGCGCCGCGCGATCAAGACCCTGCTGACCGTCTGACACCCGCCACGTCAGCGCCGACCTCGTGCACGTCACGCCCGGCGCGTGCACGCACTGGCACCGCCACCCGCTGGGCCGGACCGTGTCCGTGACGGAGGGCGGCGCGGCGCCCCTGCGCTGACCCGCGGGGCGGCAGGGGTCACCCCACCAGGGACTGGAGGGCCTTCGCCGAGAGCAGCCGGGCCCACCACGGCCGCCGGGGAGCCGGCGGGGCGGGCCGGGTGCGCCGCCACAGGCGACGCGCCGGGCGCACCGCCATGGCCCCGCCCTTCATGCTGACCCAGCCACCGGGGCCCATCTGCACCACCGCCTTCGCCCCGCTGGGGCGGGCGGCCAGCCGCCGGGCGACGAGCACGCCCCCGACCACCCACTCCGCCGTGGTGATCACCCGGGTCAGGTCGACCGCCGGCTGCCAGCGCACCCGTCCACCCCGGACGACGAACGCCCCCAGGGGACGGGTCCCGGCCATCTCGGCGTCGAGGCCCGCCTCCTGCGGCCGGCCGGCGCGGCGGGTCGCGGTGTGCGCCCGGGAGACCGTCGCGGTGATGACGCTGAGGCCGTCCTGCTCGTAGGGCTCGCCGAAGCCGACCACGGCACCTCGGCGGGACGCGGGCTCGGCGGGGTCGGGGGGACGGGTCGAGTCCATGCGCGGCCTCCGGTCGGACGGCGGACGGGCGTCTCAGCCTGGCACGGCCCGCCGCCCCCGGCCAACGCCCACGCTGAGCCTGTCCGTGCTCGGCCCGCATCGCGACGGGACGGGACGGGACGCCAGGGCATCCGCCTCGCCGCCGGCACGCCACAGAGGCCGCGGATCCGGGCTGGGCCGAGCGCGCCCGTCCGCGGCAGCCACCTCGGCGCGCCCGCGTCGTCCTCGGTTGCCGAGGCAGGACGACGTCCGGTGGGATCGCGCCATGGACGTCGTCGCGACGGCACGCCCCGGTGCCGTGACCGATCCGCTGCCCGCCGACGAGCTGACCGCACTGGACACCTGGTGGCGGGCGGCGAACTACCTCTCGGTCGGGCAGATCTACCTGATGGGCAACCCGCTGCTGCGGGAGCCGCTGCGCCCGGAGCACGTCAAGCCGCGCCTGCTGGGGCACTGGGGGACCACGCCCGGGCTGAACTTCGTCTACGCACACCTCAACCGGGCCATCCGCGCCCGCGACCTGGACATGCTCTACGTGATGGGCCCCGGGCACGGCGGGCCGGGTCCGGTCGCGGCGGCCTGGCTGGAGGGCACCTACAGCGAGGTCTACCCGGAGGTCTCCCAGGACGCCGCCGGGATGGAGCGGCTGTTCACCCAGTTCTCCTTCCCCGGCGGCATCCCCAGCCACGTGGCGCCGGAGACGCCGGGCTCCATCCACGAGGGCGGCGAGCTCGGCTACGCGCTGTCCCACGCCTACGGCGCGGCCTTCGACAACCCCGGCCTCGTGGTCGCGGCCATCGTCGGCGACGGCGAGGCCGAGACCGGCCCGCTGGCCACCAGCTGGCACGCCAACAAGTTCGCCGACCCCGTGACCGACGGCGCCGTGCTGCCGATCCTGCACCTCAACGGCTACAAGATCGCCAACCCGACGGTGCTCGCCCGCATCCCGCGGGAGGAGCTGCTGGACCTGATGCGCGGCTACGGCCACGAGCCGTACCTGGTCGAGGGCGACGACCCGGCCACGATGCACCAGCAGTTCGCCGCCACCCTGGACCGCTGCCTGGACCGGATCGCCGACATCCAGCGCCGGGCCCGCGAGGACGGCGTCCGCGACCGGCCGCGCTGGCCCATGATCGTGCTCGCCTCGCCGAAGGGCTGGACCGGCCCCGCGGTCGTGGACGGCCTCCAGGTCGAGGGCACCTGGCGGTCGCACCAGGTGCCGTTCGCGAACGCCCGGGACGACGACGGCCACCGCGCGGTCCTCGAGGAGTGGCTGCGCAGCTACCAACCCGAGGAGCTGTTCGACGAGTCCGGGGCGCCGGTCCCCCTGGTCCGCGACCTGCACCCCGCAGGCCCGCGGCGGATGAGCGCGAACCCGCACACCAACGGCGGGCAGCTGCTGACCCCGCTGCGGATGCCGGACTTCCGCGACTACGCCGTCGACGTCCCCGCCCCCGGCACCGGGGCGGTGGAGTCCACGCGGGTCCTCGGGGAGTTCCTCCGCGACGTCGTGCGGGCGAACACGAGCAACTTCCGGGTGTTCGCCCCGGACGAGAACAACTCCAACCGGCTCGGCGCGGTGCTCGAGGCCACGGACCGCGCCTGGATGGCCGAGCGGCTGCCCGGCGACGACCACCTCGCGCCCGGCGGCCGGGTGATGGAGATCCTCTCCGAGCACACCTGCCAGGGCTGGCTGGAGGGCTACCTGCTCACCGGCAGGCACGGGTTCTTCTCCTGCTACGAGGCGTTCGTCCACATCGTCGACTCGATGGTCAACCAGCACGCCAAGTGGCTGAAGACCACGAACGGGATCCCCTGGCGGCGCCCGATCGCCTCGCTGAACTACCTGCTGACCTCGCACGTGTGGCGGCAGGACCACAACGGCTTCTCCCACCAGGACCCCGGCTTCATCGACCACGTGGTCAACAAGAAGGCCGACGTCATCCGCGTGTACCTGCCGCCGGACGCGAACACGCTGCTGTCGGTGGCCGACCACTGCCTGCGCACCCGGCAGTACGTCAACGTGATCGTCGCGGGGAAGCAGCCGCAGCTGCAGTACCTGGACGCCGACGCGGCCGTGGTGCACGCGACCAAGGGCATCGGCATCTGGGAGTGGGCCAGCACCGACGCCGGCGGCGAGCCCGACGTCGTCATGGCCTGCGCCGGCGACGTGCCGACGATGGAGACGCTGGCCGCGGTCGAGGTCCTCCGCGGCTTCTTCCCCGACCTGCGGATCCGGGTGGTCAACGTGGTCGACCTGATGCGGCTGCAGGACGAGCGCGAGCACCCGCACGGCCTGTCCGACGCCGCGTTCGACTCGCTGTTCACCCGGGACAAGCCGGTGGTCTTCGCCTACCACGGCTACCCGTGGCTCATCCACCGGCTGACCTACCGGCGCACCAACCACGCGAACGTCCACGTCCGCGGCTACGTCGAGGAGGGCACGACCACCACGCCGTTCGACATCTGCGTGATGAACCGGATCGACCGCTTCAACCTCGCGATCAGCGCGATCGACCGGATCCCGCGCCTGCGCGACACCGCCGGGCACGCGCGGGAGGCGCTGACCAACCGGCTCATCGAGCACCGGCGGTACGTGCGCACCCACGGCATCGACCTGCCCGAGATCCGCGACTGGCAGTGGTCCCCGGTCCGCGGTCCGCAGACCCCCGGTGCCGATCCGCTGCGGGAGCCGTCGGCGGGATGAGGGTGCTCGTGGTCAACGCCGGCTCCAGCAGCCTGAAGCTCAGCTGCCTGGACGAGGACGGCGCGGTGACCGCGGGGACGACGGTCGACGGCTGGGCCGGCGAGGAGCACCTGGCACCGCTGGCCACGTTCCTCGCGACCTGCGGCCCGGTCGACGCCGTCGGCCACCGCGTGGTGCACGGCGGGCCCCGGCACACCGGCCCCGCGCGGATCGACGACGACCTGGTCGCCCAGCTGGGCGCGATCAGCCACCTCGCGCCGATCCACAACCCGCGGGCGCTGGCGGGCATGCGGGCCACCGGCCACCTGCTCGCCGGCGCGCCGGCCGTGGCGTGCTTCGACACCACCTTCCACGCCGGCCTGCCGCCCGCGGCGCGGACCTACGCCCTGCCCCGGGAGTGGAACGCCCGCTGGGGGCTGCGCCGGTACGGCTTCCACGGCCTCAGCCACGCCCACGCCGTCCGCCGGGGCGCCGAACTGGTCGGCCGGCCGGTCGAGGAGCTGCGCATCGTGTCGGCCCACCTCGGTGCCGGCGCCTCGCTGGCCGCCGTGGTCGGCGGGCGGTCGGTCGACACGACCATGGGGTTCACCCCGCTGGCCGGGCTGGTCATGAACACGCGCCCCGGCACCCTCGACCCCGGACTGCTGCTCTGGCTGCTGGAGCGCGGCGGCGTGCCGGAGGCCGAGCTGGCCGACGTCCTCGAGCACCACGCCGGGCTGAAGGGGCTGTCGGGCACCTCCGGCGACCTGCGGGAGGTGCTGGCCGGCCGGGCGGCCGGGGACCCCGACTGCGCTCTGGCCTTCGACGTCTACCGGCACCGGCTGGTCCGCGAGATCGCGGCGATGACCGCGGCCGCCGGCGGGCTGGACCTGCTCGTGCTGACCGGCGGCGTCGGCGAGCACGCCTGGCAGGTGCGGGAGGCCGCCGCCGACGGGCTGGTCCACCTCGGGGTCGACGTGGACCGGGAACGCAACCGCGCCGCGAGCGCCGACGCCGACGTCACCGCGCCGGGTGCGGCGGTGCGCACCGTGGTCGTCACGGCGCGGGAGGACCTGGAGATCCGCCGGCAGGTGCTGGCGGTGCTGCGGCCGGCGGCGGACGACGGCGCGGCGCGTGCGGACGGAGGCGGCGGGTGACCGGGCGGAGCGGGACGGCGGGCGGGCGGGTGGTCGTGGGCGTCGACGGGTCGGAGCCGTCGGTGCAGGCCGCGGTCTACGCCGCGGAGGCCGCCCGCCGCCGCGGCGTGGGCCTGCTCGTCGTGCACGTGACGCCGTGGCAGGGGTCCGGCGACGCGCTGCCGATCGCCTCGCGCGAGGTCAGCGAACGGTTCGCGGAGAGCGCGACGCTGCTGGTGGAGGCCGCCGCCGGCACCGTGCGGCAGCGGACCGGGCTGCCCGACGTGAGCGCGGCGGTGGTCGACGACCACCCGGTCGACGGGCTGCTGGCGCTGTCGGCGGACGCCGCGCTCGTGGTGGTCGGCCGGCGCGGCATGGACGGGCTGCCCGGGCTGCTCCTCGGGTCGACCGCCGGCGCGGTGGTCCAGGGCGCGCGGTGCCCGGTGATCGCCCTGCCCGACGAGTGGGGCGGGACGGGAGCGGAGACGGGGCCCGTCGTCGCGGGGGTCGAGGGCCGCCCCGGGGACGACGAGGTCCTGGCCTTCGCCGTGGCCGAGGCCGCCGCCCGCGGCACCGACGTGGCGGCGGTGCACGCGTGGCGGGAGCCGCGGATCGAGGCCGCCGTCGGCGGATTCGGGCCGCTCGTCGACTGGAGCGGCGTCGAGGAGGTGGAACGGCAGCAGCTGACCGACGCCGTCGCCCCGTGGCGGGACCGCGAGCCCGGCGTGCGGATCACCGGGACGCTCGCCCACGACCGGGCCGCCGCCGCGCTGCTCGCGGCGGCGGCCACCGCGCAGCTGCTGGTCGTGGGGCACCGGCAGCGGGGCCGGCTCGCGCGGATCGGGTCGACCACCCACGGGCTGCTGCACCGGGCCGCCTGCCCGATCGCCGTGGTCCCGCTGGCGCGGTGACGCCGCCGTCCGCCCCGCCCGGTGGGGTCCCGGCTACTTCAGGAGGCTGCGGGCGATCACCATGCGCTGGATCTGGTTGGTGCCCTCGTAGATCTGGGTGATCTTGGCGTCGCGCATCATCCGCTCGACCGGGAAGTCGGAGGTGTAGCCGGCGCCGCCGAACAGCTGGACGGCGTCGGTGGTCACCTTCATCGCCACGTCGGAGGCGAACGCCTTGGCCGCGGCGCACAGCCGGCCCAGGTCGGGGTCGACCTTGCCGCCGTCGTGGGCGGCCTCGCCGCGGGCGGCGGCCACGTAGACCAGGTGCCGGGCGGCCTCGATCTGCATGGACATGTCGGCGAGCATGAACTGCACGCCCTGGTTGTCGCTGATCGCGCGGCCGAACTGCCTGCGCTCGCGGGTGTACTCCACGGCGGCGTCCAGCGCGCCCTGGGCGACGCCGACCGCCTGCGCGCCGATGGTCGGGCGGGTGAAGTCCAGGGTCCGCAGCGCGGTCTTGAAGCCGGTGCCCTCGGCGCCGATGATCCGGTCGGCCGGGATGGTGCAGTCGGTGAAGTAGAGCTCGCAGGTGGGCGAGCCCTTGATGCCCATCTTCTTCTCCTTCGGGCCGACCTCGAAGCCCGGGTCGTCGCGGTGCACGACGAAGGCGGAGATGCCGTTGGCCCGCTTCTCCGGGTCGGTGACGGCCATGACCGTGTACCACTCGGAGACGCCGGAGTTGGTGATCCAGGCCTTGGTGCCGTTGAGCACCCAGGTGTCGCCGTCGCGGCGGGCGCGGGTCCGCATCGCCGCGGCGTCGGAGCCGGCCTCGCGCTCGGACAGGCCGTAGCTGATCATCGCCTGGCCCGACGCGATGCTCGGCAGCACCTTCTGCTTCAGGTCCTCCGACGCCGACAGGATGATCGGCATCGAGCCGAGCTTGTTCACCGCCGGGATGAGCGAGGCGGAGACGTCGACCCGGGCGACCTCCTCGATCACGATGCAGGTCGCGATCGCGTCGGCGCCCTCGCCGCCGTAGGCCTCGGGGATGTGCGTGGCGTGGAACCCGGCGGCGGTCAGCGCCTTCTGCGCCTCGATCGGGTAGCGCGACTCGGCGTCCACCTCGGCCGCGAACGGCTTGATCTCCCGCTCGGCGATCTCGCGGACCGCGGTCCGGATCGCGTCGTGTTCCTCGGTCAGCTGGTACAGCCCGGTGCCACTCACGGCGTCGATGCTAGGACTTCCACGGACCGGTGCGGCCGCTCAGCGGGGGGTGACCTCGCTCGCCAGCCGCTCCTGCAGCGCCGCGTCCCGGGCGAGCACCGACTCGGCGAGGCCCGCCTGGAAGCGCTCGACGGCGGCGCGCAGCGCGTCGTCGGCGGCGGCCAGGATGCGGACGGCGAGCAGCCCGGCGTTGCGGCCGCCGCCGATCGAGACGGTGGCCACCGGCACCCCGGCCGGCATCTGCACGATCGACAGCAGGCTGTCCAGGCCGTCGAGCCGGTCCAGCGGGCGCGGCACGCCGATCACCGGCAGCGGCGTGGCGGCGGCGACCATCCCGGGCAGGTGGGCCGCTCCCCCGGCGCCGGCGATCACCACGCGCAGCCCGCGGCCGGCGGCGGACTCGGCGTACTCGAGCATCCGGCGCGGGGTGCGGTGCGCGGAGACGACGTGCACCTCGTGGGGGACGCCGAACTCGGCCAGCGCCTCGGCGGCCGGCTGCATCATCGGCCAGTCCGAGTCGCTGCCCATGACGATGCCGACCAGGGGATCGCTCACGCTGCTCCTCAGCGCTCCTCTCTCAGTGCTCCTCGGGGAACGCGAACGCCGGGTCGACGACGCCGTCGGCCAGGTACCGGGCCGCGGCGACCGCGCGGGCCCGGACGGTCGCCAGGTCCTCGCCGAGCGCGGTGACGTGGCCGAGCTTGCGCCCGCGCCGCTGCCCCTTGCCGTACCAGTGCAGCTTGACGTCGGGCCAGTGCGCCATGAGGTGGTGCACCCGCTCGTCGAGCGGGGGCCCGGCCCACCCGGGCTCGGCGGCGTCGCCGCCGAGCACGTTCGCCATGACCACGACGGGCGCGGTCATCGCGGTCGACCCGAGCGGGTAGTCCAGGACGGCGCGCAGGTGCTGCTCGAACTGGCTGGTGCGGGCGCCCTCGATGGTCCAGTGCCCGGAGTTGTGCGGCCGCATCGCGAGCTCGTTGACCACCACGCCGTCGGCTGTCTGGAACAGCTCGACCGCCAGCAGGCCGACGACGCCGAGCCGCTGCGCGATCCGGATGGCCAGCTCCTGGGCGGCGGTGGCGGTGGCGTCGTCCAGGCCCGGCGCCGGCGCGAGCACCTCGGTGTTGATCCCGTCACGCTGCACCGTCTCCACCACCGGCCACACCGCGACCTGCCCGAACGGCGATCGGGCCACCTGCACGGCGAGCTCGCGGACCATGTCCACCCGCTCCTCGGCCAGCAGGGTGCCGTGCCGTTCCAGCAGCGGGAGCGCGGCGGCGACGTCGTCGACGACGAACACCCCGTGCCCGTCGTAGCCGCCGCGCGGGGTCTTCAGGACCACCGGCCAGCCGTTGGCGCCGGCGAAGTCGGCGATCCCGGTGTCGGTGGCCACCTCCGCCCAGGCCGGCTGGGGCTCCCCCGCCTCGGCGAGGGCCCGCCGCAGGACGAGCTTGTCCTGCGCGTGCACCAGCGCGGCCGACCCCGGCGCGACGCGGACGCCGTCGGCCTCGAGCGCCTGCAGGTGCCCGGTCGGCACGTGCTCGTGGTCGAACGTGACCACGGTGGCGCCCTCGGCCACGGCGCGCAGCGCGTCGAGGTCGCGGTGGTCGCCCAGCCGGACGTCGGCGGCGACCAGGGCCGCGGACTCGGCGGGGTCGGTGGCCAGGACCCGCAGGGACTGGCCGAGCGCGATCGCGGCCTGGTGGGTCATGCGGGCCAGCTGCCCCCCGCCCACCATGGCGACGACGGGCAGGCCGGTGCGGGCGTCGACCGGGGCGGCGGCAGCGGAGCGGGCAGTCATGGCGCCCGCGAGGCTAGTCGGCGGCCCGATCCACCCGGCCGGCCGTGCCGGGACGCGGTCGGTCAGCGCAGAGCGGCGAGGGCGGCGCCGATCCGCCGTCCGGCCTCGGCGGCCACCGCGGCCTCGGGGTGGACCCCGTCGGCCGAGGCGCCGGGGACCCACGTGCCGTCCCCGGCGTCGGCGGCGCCCCACGGGTCGACGTGGGTCCAGCCCCGCGCGGCCGCGAGCCGGGCCAGCGCCGCGTCGTACTGCTGCCGCGCGGGGGTCACGACGTCGTTGGGGGCGATCGCGACGACGACCACCCGCCGCGCCCCGGCGGTCGCCACGATCCCCTCCAGCGCGGCCGCGGACTCCTCCCAGGGCCGGACCTGCATCACGTCGTTGGTGCCGGCCATCACGACCAGCACGTCGGCGGCCATGGGGGGAACCCCGGCGAGCATGTCCGTCGTCCTCGCGCCCGGGACCGCCCAGCCGTCGACCAGCCGCAGCCCGGTGGCGGCGTCGGCGGCGGGCACCCAGGAGGCCCCGCCGGCGACGACGGCGCCGTCGATCACCGCGCCGCCGGCGGTGATCGAGTCGCCGACCACGGCGAAGGACGTGAGGACCGGCGCCACCCGCTTCGGCGGCCGGCTGGTCGACGCGAGCGCGTCGGTCGGCGCGGTCCCCGCCGCGCCGGTGGCCTCGCGGGGGGCGGCCGCGGGCGAGGCGTCCGGCGTGGCCGCCGCCTGCTCCGCGGCCGCCGGCGCGCAGGCCGTGAGCCCCGCAAGCAGGGCGACCGCCGCGAGCACGCCCGCGACGGCCCGGATCCGGCGGGGCACGAGCGCGGGCAGCGGTGCGGTCACCCGTCCAGCGTCGGGCCCGCGACGGGGAGTCGCGACCGATCAGCTGTGCGTCACCTGGCCGTCCGGGAGCGCCGCGGGCGGCCGCGACACGCCGCGAGAGCCCGTCCCGGCCGGGCTCGTTGGCGCCATATGCCGAGGTCAGCCGCGCGGGATTGTGACTCGTGTGGCTGGTGGTGGGGGGCACCGGTGACGGAGCGTTTCACCACGGGCGACGCGCGCCGCGGCTGCTAATTTTCGGCAGAAGCAACGGAACGCACGCCTTCAGATACTGCACGTCACTGCCGATACTGGGCCGCGCTTCCGCCGGCTGCCGACCACTTCCCGACGGGGGCTCAGACGCGCGTGCACGACACCCAGGTCCTCGATCCGTCCACCCGGCCGCTCCCCGCCGTCCCGGCGCCCCGCGCGCCGGAGGCCTCAACGGCCGCCCCGACTCCGACGGCACCCCGGGCCGAGGCCCCGCGGAAGGCCGCCGGCCACGCGCCGCGGCTGGACATCCAGGGCCTGCGCGCCGTCGCCGTCCTGCTCGTGGTCGTCTACCACCTGCGGCCCGACGTGCTGCGCGGCGGCTTCGTCGGCGTCGACGTCTTCTTCGTGATCTCCGGCTTCCTCATCGTCGGCTCCCTCGGCCGCGAGGCGGCGCGGACCGGCACGATCTCGCTGCGGTCCTTCTACGCCAAGCGCATCCGGCGCCTGCTGCCCGCGTCGGCGCTGGTCCTGCTCGCCGTCATGGCCGCGACGATCGTCCTGATGCCGCTGAGCCGGTGGGGCGACACCGGCAGGGACCTGATCACCTCCGCGCTCAACGTCCAGAACTGGGCGCTGGCGCTCAGCGACGGCTACGCCGCCGCGACCGAGGCCGTCTCGCCGCTGCAGCACTTCTGGTCGCTGGCGGTCGAGGAGCAGTTCTACCTCGTCGCGCCGGTGCTGATCATCGCCCTCGTCTGGCTGGCCGGCCGCCTGGCCCGCCCCCGGATGGCGCTGATCGTCGCCGGGATGGTCCTGGTCACCGTCGCCTCGCTGGTCCACTCCGTGTGGTTCTCGGTCACCGACCACGACGTCGCCTACTTCGCCACCACCACCCGCATGTGGGAGCTGACCGCCGGCGGCCTGCTCGCCCTGGCGGGCACCCGGCTGCGGCTGCCGCGCGCCGTCCGCGAGGCCGCCGGCTGGGTCGGCATCGCGGCGATCGCCGCGTCGGCGTACCTCTTCACCACCGAGATGGCCTTCCCGGGCTGGATCGCCGTCGTCCCGGTGCTCGGCACCGTGTTCGTGATCATGGTCGGCACGCCCGCGGACGCCGCCGGGCAGACCTCGGTGTCCCGGCTGCTCAGCACCCGCCCGGCCACGTTCGTCGGCGACATCAGCTACTCGCTGTACCTGTGGCACTGGCCGGTCATCGTCTTCCACGGCTTCCTCGTCCTGCACCCGCCGACCAAGGTCGAGTGCCTGGTGCTGCTCGGCGTCTCGATCGCGCTGGCCTGGGTGTCGACCCGGTTCGTGGAGGCCCCGTTCCGCAGCGGCCGGAGCACCCGCCACGGCGGCTCCCCCACGCGCGGCGCCTTCCGGCTGGGCGCGCTGCTGGTCGCCGCCAGCGTGGCGGCCGGGCTCGGCCCGTGGCTGTACGTCGACCACCGGCAGGCGCAGCTGGCCGACCAGCGGCTCGACGCCGACCACCCGGGTGGCGCCGAGGTCCTGCCCGAGGACCTGCCGGCCGCGAGCGCCCCGATCATCCCCGACCCCGCGGTCGCCGACGCCGACCGTCCGCTGGTCGACGACGAGGAGTGCCCGGTCTACGACCCGCGCACGATGGACCGCGACGCCTGCGTCTACGGCGACACGAGCTCCCGGTTCACGGTCGTCCTGACGGGCGACTCGCACGCCGGGCAGTACAGCACCCCGCTGGACGAGATCGCCCAGGCGCAGGGCTGGCGGCTGCAGAGCATGGCCCGCAACGGGTGCCCCTTCGGTGCCGCGCCTTCGATCCAGGGCGAGCGGGTCGACGTCGACTGCACCGAGGCCAACGCGATCACCCGGGACCAGATCCTGGAGATCCACCCGCGGGCCGTGGTCACCTCCGCGATGAACCCGGCCGGCTACGCGCAGGACCACTCCTGGCGGTGGGAGTCCTTCGACCAGCAGGTGCAGGGCTACCGCGACCTGTGGGGTCCGCTGGTCGCCGCCGGCATCCCGATCCTGGTGATCCGCGACAACCCGACGCCGTCCTTCGTCGGCCCCGAGTGCGTCGAGCGCCACGGCCCGGACAGCAGCGAGTGCGTCATCCCCCGCGCCGAGGGGGTCGACGACCAGCCCGACCCGCTGGTCGCCGCCGCCGAGGGCATGGACGGCGTCCACGTGCTCGACCTGACGGCGCACCTGTGCAACAGCGAGGTCTGCCCCGCGGTCATCGGCAACGTGCTGGTCTACCGGGACAACCACATGACCGACACGTTCGCGCTGAGCCTGGCCGGCCCGCTGCAGGAGGCCCTGACCGGGATCGTCTGACCGGCGGGGCCGGGCCGGCCCCCGCTCGTCGCCTCCTAGGATCGACCGGGTGCCGCCCGCCCGCCCGTGGACCGTGCGCCTGCGCCGGTCCTGGCGGTCGCTGCTGCGGGAGCTGGGCGCCTTCGGCGTGGTCGGGGCGGCGTGCTTCGCCCTCGACGTCGGCCTGTTCCAGCTGTGCGCCTCGGGGCTCGGCTGGAGCCCGGTCCTCGCCAAGGCGACCTCGGCCTCGGTGTCGGCCGCGGTCGCGTTCGTCGGGCACCGGTGGTGGTCGTTCTCCCGGCGGGCCCGCACCGGGCTGCCCCGCGAGGGCCTGCTGTTCGCCGCGGTGAACGTGGTGACCCTGCTGATCGGCGTGGCGATCGTCGGCGTCGCCCGCTACGGGCTGGGCCTGACCGGGCCGCTGCAGCTGCAGGCGGCCAACGTCACGGCGATCGCCGTCGGCACGCTGGTCCGGTTCACCGCCTACCGCAGCTGGGTCTTCCCCGCCGTCGACCGCCGGGCCGGGGTCAGCCCGCCAGCCGGGAGCCCGACCGACCGCTGATCACCTCGAGGCGGGTGGGGATGCGGGTGCGCAGCTCCTCGACGTGGCTGATGACGCCGACGGTCCGGCCGCCGCGCCGCAGCTCGTCGAGGACGTCCATCACCGCGTCCAGCGCCCCGGCGTCGAGGGTGCCGAACCCCTCGTCGACGAAGAGGGTGTCCATCTGCACCCCGCCGCTCTCGGCGGTGACGACGTCGGCGAGGGCCAGCGCCAGGGCGAGCGAGGCCATGAAGCTCTCCCCGCCGGAGAGTGTCTTGGTCGGCCGCAGGGTGCCCGTGTACTCGTCGAAGACCTCGAGCCCCAGGCCGCCGCGGGCGCCGTGCCGGCCCTGCGCGTCGCTGTGCCGGAAGGTGTAGCGGCTGCCGGACATCTCCAGCAGCCGGCGCCCGGCCACCTCGGCCACCTGCTCCAGCCGCGCCGCCAGCACGAAGGACTGCAGCCGCATCCGCAGGGTGTTGGCGCCCCGGCCGTTGACCAGGTCGGCCAGCCCGGCGACCTGGTCGGCGACGGTCCGCCGCTCGTGCAGCCGCACCTCGGCGGCGACGACGTCCCCGGCCAGGGCGTCGAGCTCGGCGCTGCACCGGGCGGCCCGGTCCAGCGCGGCGACGGCGTCCTCGCGGGCGGCGGTGGCGGCGGCGCAGCGGGCCTCGGCCGCCGCCGGGTCGGGCGCCGGCCCGAGGTCGCCGAGCTCCGGGTCCGCCAGCACGCGGCGGACCGCGTCCCGGGCCCGCTCGTGCGCGGTGACCCGCTGCTCGAGCCCGGCCAGCTCGGCCGGGTCGAGCAGCGCGTCCGCGGCGGCCAGGACGTCGTCGAAGCCGGCGCCGGCGGCCCGTTCCTCGGCGGCCCGCCGGGCGGCGTCGGCCGCCACCCGGGCCCGCAGCTCGGCGGCCGCGGCGTCGAGCACCGCCTCGCAGCGCTCCGCGGCGGCGGTCAGCCGGCGGGCGCGGGCGGCCAGGTCGGCGTCCTCCCCGCGGACCGCGTCCAGCCGGCCGGTGAGCGCGGTGAGCTCGGCCTCCAGCGTGGCCCGCTCGGCGGTGCGGCCGCCCAGCTGCTCGCGGTCGGCGGCCAGCCGGGCGGTCAGCCCGTCCCGCTCCTCGACGAGCCCGGCGAGCTCGGCGCGGGCCGGGGCCAGGTCGGCGGCGGCCGCGTCGAGGTCGGCCTCGGCCCGCTCGGCGGCGGCCGCGGCGGCCTCGAGCTCGGGCAGCGGCCGCTCCCCCGCCCGGGCGCGCAGCACGGCGAGCTCGCGGGCGCGCTCCTCGGCGGTGGCGATCGCGGCGGTGGCGGCGGCCTCGGCGGCGTCGGCGGCCTCCCGGGCGCGGTCCTCGTCCTCTGCCGAGACCGCCGGGCCGGCGGCGGTGGCCGGGCGGGGGTGCTCGACGGAGCCGCAGACCGGGCAGTCGGCGCCCTCGGCCAGGCCGGCGGCGAGCTCGGCGGCCATGCCGTCGAGCCGCCGCGTGCGCAGGTCGAGCAGCTCCTCCCGGGCGGTCAGCCGGCGCTCGCGCGCGGCGTCGGCGGCGGCGCGGGCCCGCTCCAGCCGCGCGGCCGCCCGCTCGGCGCCGCGCCCGGCGGCGAGCGCGTCCCGCGCGGCCTCGGCGTCGGCGGCGCGGGCCGGCAGCCCGGCGACGGCCGCGGCGGCCGTGTCGACCCGGGTCTGCGCCGCGGCGATCGCCCCCGGCAGCCCGCCGAGGGCCTCCTCGGCGGCGGCGCAGCGCCGGGCCAGACGGGCGGTGTCGGCGGTCAGCCGGGCGAGCCGGTCGGCCAGCTCGGCGGCCCGGCCGGCCTCCGGCTGCAGCGCCCGGGCCTCCGCGGCGGCGTCGCGCAGCCGGCGGGCCACGTCGGTGGCGGGGTCGTGCGGCTCGCCGGTGGCCGCCCACGCGCGCCGCGCGGCGTCGAGGCCGGCCTCGGCGCGCTCGGCCTCCGCAGCCGCGCGGCCGGCGGCCTCCAGCGCGTCCCGGAGCGCCTCGGCGCGCCGGCCGGCGTCCAGCCGGGCGCGGACCGGCGCGAGGGCCGGCTCGGCCGCGGCGAGGCGGGCCAGCTCCTGCTCGGCGCGGGCCCGCCGGGCGTGCCGGTCGGCCAGCAGGCGCGCGGCGGCCAGCTCCCGCGTCGCCGCCGTCGCGGCCGCGGCCGCGGCGTCGGCGGCCTCCCGGGCGCCGGCCAGGTCGCGCGCGGCGCCGGTGCGCAGCCGGGTGACCCACGCGTCGACCGGGCCGCCGGGATCGGCCCCGACCAGCTCGGGCGCCAGCTCCTCGGGCACGGCCGCGTCGGCGGTCTGGGCGACCCGGGCGAGCAGGGTGGACAGGTTCAGCCGTTCCCCGCGCAGCGCCTCCTCCGCGGCCCGGCGCTCTCCGGCCAGCCAGTCCTCCACCCGGGCGAACCGGCCGACGTCGAACAGCGTGCGCAGGAGCTCGGCGCGGTGCTCGGGCTCGGCGCGCAGGAACCGCGCGAAGTCGCCCTGCGGCAGCAGCACCACCTGGCAGAACTGGTGGACGTCGAGCCCCAGCCGGCCGCGCAGGTACTCGCTGCCCTCGTCGATCCGGGTGCTCACCGCCTCCCAGCCGTCGGGCCCCTGCCGCTGGACCAGCAGCCGGGCCGGCTCGGTCGTGGTGCCGGCCCCGCGCTTCTTGGGCCGGGTCTGCTCGGGCCGGCGGGTGACCAGCAGCCGCTCCGCGCCGAGGGTGAGCTCGCAGGAGACCTCGGTCCGGGTGGCGGCGTCGGCGTGGTCGCTGCGCAGCCGTTTCTCCTCGCCGCGCGCGCCCGGCACCGTGCCGTAGAGGGCGAAGACGACCGCGTCGAGCAGCGTGGTCTTGCCCGCGCCGGTCGGCCCCCAGAGCAGGAACAGCCCGTCGCGGGCCAGGTCGTCGAGGTCGACGTCCTCGGTGGCCGGGAAGGGGCCGAAGGCGGTCAGCGACAGCCGGTGCAGCCTCATCCGGCGGCCTCCGCGCGGGCGGCGGCGCCCAGCGCCCGGACGAGCAGCTCCCGCTCGGCCGGGGTGGCGCCGACGCCGCTGCGGACGTGGCTGACGAACTCCCCCACCACGTCGAGGTCGCCGCGGCCGGCGAGCCGCTCGGTGTAGCTGCGGCCGTCGCCGACCCGGCCGCTGCCGGCCCACTCGAGGTGCGCGCAGTACGGGAAGCGGGTGCGCAGCCGCCGCATCGGGTCCACCGGGCGGACCGGGTCGGTGAGCCGGGCGGAGACGAACGCCTCTTCGGCCGCGGCGTGGGCGGGGTCGGCGAGCAGCTCGTCGAGGGTGCCGGCGAGCACGACCAGCGGCCGCGGCACCGGCAGCGGCACGGCGCGGACCCCGGCCAGCCCGGAGGCGTCGAGGTCGACCAGCCACACCTGCTTCTGCTGGCCGGCCTCGCCGAAGGAGTAGGCCAGCGGCGAGCCGCTGTAGCGCAGCCGCTCGGTGAGGGTCTGCGGGCGGTGCAGGTGGCCCAGCGCCACGTAGTCGACGCCGTCGAACACCGGCACCGGCACCCGGTCCACCCCGCCGACGCTGATGTCGCGCTCGCTCTCGCTGGGCAGCCCGCCGCCCACGAAGGCGTGCGCGAGCACCACCGACCGCGCCCCCGGGCGCATGTACAGGTCGGCGCGGACGCGCTCCATCGCGGCGGCGAGCACGGCCTCGTGGGAGCGCGCGCCGGTCACGCCGAGCTCGTCGCGGGCGATCTCCGGCTCGAGGTAGGGCAACCCGTAGAGGGCGACCTCGCCGTGCTCGTCGGCCAGCAGGACCGGCTCGTCGACGCCCGCGGTGGCGGCGCGCACGTGCACCCCGGAGACGGCCAGCAGGCCGGCGGCGAACCCCAGCCGGCGGGCGGAGTCGTGGTTGCCCGGGGTGAGGACGACGGTGGCGCCGGCGGCCCGCAGGCGGGTGAGCACGCGGTCGAGGACCGCGGTCGCGTCGGCCGAGGGCACCGCCCGGTCGTAGACGTCCCCGGCCACGACCACGACGTCGACGCCCTCGTCGGTCACGATCCGGGCCAGGCCGCCGAGCACGGCCTCCTGCTCGCGGAGCAGGTCGACGCCGTGCAGCGACCGCCCCACGTGCCAGTCGGAGGTGTGCAGGAGCCGCATGGACCGGGACGGTAGGTCGCCCCACCGACAGAACCGGCCAGGCTCGCCGTGACCGATCCGTCACACTCCGCGGGGCGACCGCGGGTCAGTGGGTGGGCGCGCCGTAGGCCTGGTCGTCGCCGCGCAGGTAGCCGGCGTTCTCCCGGCCGCGCCGGTCGGCGTCCTCCTCGATCATGTGGTTGATCAGCTGCTGGACGCCGTCGCTGTCGGGGATCTGCCGGAGCACCGTGGCGCCGCTGTCGCCGGCGGACTCGATGGTGATCGTCCCCGACTGGATGAGCCGCTCCCAGATGTTCTGGCTGTAGGAGACGTCGGTGATCCGCGACAGCCCGATGTCGCGCCCCTTCCGGGCGAGGATCCCCTCGCGGAACAGCAGCCGGTGGCTGGTGATCACGTAGTGGGTCGTGCGCCAGCGCAGCAGCGGCACCAGCACGAGCACGAGCAGCAGGACCAGGGCCGCGCCGGCGATGAGCAGCCGGTACAGGCCGGCCCGCTCGCTGTCCGACGGCACGAGCGCGGCCCCGAACGACGCGGCACCGACGATCACCAGGAAGCCGACGACCGGCCAGAAGACGGTCAGCCAGTGCGGGTGCAGGTGACGCACGACCTCTTCGTCGCGGGCGAGCAGCTTGTCGGGGTAGCCCATGGCGCACAGGATGACCCAGCCCGGGGCGCTCAGGGCGCTGCGACGTCCTCGGGGACGCGCACCGGCCCCACGGTCCCCACCCGTTCCCGCGCCCGCGGCGCGGGCACGCGGCGCGCCGTCCCCTCGTGGCGGAGCAGCACCGTGGGGCGGTCCGCCCCGTCGGCCGGCACCCGGGGGCCCTGGGCCCAGCGGCCGGGCCCGCGGCCGCGCAGCCGGCGGCGCGCCGGCTCCTCCACCCAGCGGTGCAGCACGTAGGCCAGCGCCACCGACACGAACAGCAGCTGCGGCAGCAGCAGGGTGCCCAGCGCCGTGCCGTCGGCGAAGGCGGGGACGCGGTCCATCACGGTGCGGCCCACCTCGAACAGGCACATGTGCACCAGGTAGAGGGCGTAGGAGATGCGGCCGCCGAGGACCATCGCCGGCCGCGCCAGGAAGCCGGCCACGCCGTCCTGGCTCAGCGCCAGGGCGCCGACCAGGACCGGGATCAGCGGCACCAGGACGCCGTAGTGGTCGACGCCGGGCACGTCCTGGGCGCGCCAGGTCGCCCAGACGACGACGATCGCCGCCTCGACGAGCACGGCCCAGACGACGACGGTGGCCGCCCGGGCGGTCCGCGGCCCCCGCGGGAGCCGCCGCACCGCCAGGCAGGTGAGGACGCCGGCGGCGAACCCGGCGGCGATGCGGCCGAGGCCGATCCAGTCGTGGGTCGGCGTCCCGGTCCGGTAGCAGAGGTAGGCGAAGGGCAGCATCGCGCCGACCGCCAGCGCCCCGCTCACCCAGGCGGGCAGCCGGCGGCAGCGCCACGCGGCCAGGACCAGCAGCGGGAAGGCGCAGTAGGCGGCCCACTCGGCGCTGACCGACCAGCCGGGGCCGACGTAGGAGGTCCCGAACAGGCTCGGGCCGTGCCACAGCTGCACCATCAGCAGCTGCTCGACCAGGTCCAGGACGCCGAGGTCGGGCTGCACCCGCTGGTAGGCCACCGCGCCGTCGGCGACGACCGTGCTCTTGGCCAGCAGCCAGAGCCAGAACCCGACGGTCACCAGCGCCCACAGCGGCCAGATCCGGCAGATCCGCGCCCAGAGGAACTCGACCGCCGGGCGCAGCCGCAGCCGCGGGCCCAGGGTGTCCAGGTAGGTGTGCGCGATGACGAAGCCGCTGAGCACGAAGAAGACGTCGACGCCCAGCCAGCCGGGCGCGATCAGCCAGCGGAAGGTGTCCCAGACGCCGGCGAACGCGGCGTCCTCCCGCCACGGGAAGTGGTAGACGACCACCCACGCGGCGGCGACGATCCGCAGCCCGGTCAGCGCGCGGATCTCCCCGCCCCGCCCCGCGGCCGCCGATCCCGTCCCGTCGCGCTCTGTGTGCACGCGGTGACCGTAGGGTCTGCATCGGCCGCCGCCCGGCCCGACGTGCCGCGGCCGGACCCATCCGTCACACGCGTCGCCGCACGTGCCTCACGTCCCCGCTGGCGAGCTCCACCGGGCCGCCCGCGCTGCGGACGACGAGCCGGCCGTCCCAGTCCACCGCCTCCGCCGTCCCCTCGATCAGGCCGCCGTCGGGCAGCGTCACGACGACGTCGGTGCCCACGGTGGCGCTCCAGGCGAGGTAGTCGTGCGCCAGGCCGCTCTGCACCGGGTCGCCGAGCACCGCCGTCCACGCGAGGTAGCGGCGCTCCAGCGCGCGGAGGAACTCCAGCAGCACCGGCGCCCGGTCCACGGTGCGCCCGACCTCCATGGCCAGCGACGAGGCGCCCTCGGGCAGCTCGTCCGGCCGGGTCGAGACGTTGACGCCCGTGCCGACGACGACGGCCCCGCCGGCCGCCTCGGCGAGGATGCCGGCGAGCTTGCTGCCGTCGGCGGCGAGCAGGTCGTTGGGCCACTTCAGCGCCGCGCGGATGCCCGGCACCGTGCCCACCGCCTCGGCCAGCGCGACGCCGGTCAGCAGCGGCAGCCAGCCGCGGCGCGCGGCGGGCACGTCCGGGCGCAGCAGCACCGAGACGGTCAGCCCGGCCCGCGGCGGCGACGTCCAGGTCCGGTCCAGCCGCCCGCGGCCGGCCTCCTGGTGCTCGGCGACCAGGACCGTCCCCTCGGGGGCGTCGTCCGCGGCGCGGGCCGCGAGGGCGGCGTTGGTCGAGCCGATCCGCTCGACCACCTCGACCGCACGCCACAGCCTGCTGTCCCGGGTGAGCGCGGCGGTCAGCGCGCCCGCGTCGAGCGCCGGGCGCTCGAGGTCCGACCAACGCGAGTCCGACGGCGACGACGAGGGGTCTCCGGCCACTCCCCTACGCTACGGCCGCGAGCCCGGCCCCCCGGAGGGCCGGCGAGAGGATTCCCGAGCGGAGCGGAGCAGGGCCTGTGAGCGCGGCTGAACTGGAGAGCGCGGGCGACGGCGTCCCCGGCGACATCGACATCCACACCACCGCCGGCAAGCTGGCGGACTTCGAGCGGCGGGTCGAGGAGGCCACCCACGCCGGCTCGGAGCGGGCCGTGGAGAAGCAGCACGCCGCGGGGAAGATGACCGCCCGCGAGCGCATCGAGGCCCTGCTGGACCCGGGCTCGTTCACCGAGCTCGACGAGTTCGCCCGGCACCGGTCCACCAACTTCGGCATGGACGCCCGCCGCCCCTTCGGGGACGGCGTGGTCACCGGCTACGGCACGGTCGACGGCCGGCCGGTCTGCGTCTTCTCCCAGGACGTCACCGTCTTCGGCGGCAGCCTCGGCGAGGTCTACGGCGAGAAGATCGTGAAGGTCCTCGACCTGGCCATCCGCAACGGCTGCCCGATCATCGGCATCAACGAGGGCGGCGGCGCGCGCATCCAGGAGGGCGTGGTCTCCCTCGGCCTTTACGGCGAGATCTTCCTGCGCAACGTGCACGCCTCCGGCGTCATCCCGCAGATCTCTCTGGTCATGGGCGCCGCGGCCGGCGGGCACGTCTACTCCCCCGCGCTCACCGACTTCATCGTCATGGTCGACAAGACCAGCCAGATGTTCATCACCGGCCCCGACGTCGTGAAGACCGTGACCGGCGAGGACGTCACGCTCGAGGAGCTGGGCGGCGCCCGCACGCACAACACGAAGTCCGGCGTCGCGCACTACCTCGCCGAGGACGAGACCGACGCCCTCGACTACGTCAAGGCGCTGCTGTCCTACCTGCCGAGCAACAACCTCGACCCGCTGCCGGCCGTCGAGGTGGGGCCGGTCGACGCGAGCCCGGAGGGCGTCACCGACGAGGACCGCGAGCTCGACACGGTCATCCCGGACTCGGCGAACACCCCCTACGACATGCACACCGTCATCGAGCACATCCTCGACGACGGCGAGTTCCTCGAGGTCCAGCAGCTGTTCGCGCCGAACATCGTCGTCGGCTTCGGCCGGGTCGAGGGCCGTCCGGTCGGCGTCGTGGCCAACCAGCCGACGCAGTTCGCCGGCACGCTGGACATCGACGCCAGCGAGAAGGCCGCCCGGTTCGTGCGCACCTGCGACGCGTTCAACATCCCGGTGCTGACCTTCGTCGACGTCCCCGGGTTCCTGCCCGGCACCTCGCAGGAGTGGGACGGGATCATCCGCCGCGGCGCGAAGCTGATCTACGCCTACGCCGAGGCGACCGTCCCGAAGATCACCGTGATCACCCGCAAGGCCTACGGCGGCGCGTACGACGTCATGGGCTCCAAGCACCTGGGCGCCGACCTGAACCTCGCCTGGCCGACCGCGCAGGTCGCCGTCATGGGCGCGCAGGGCGCGGTGAACATCCTCTACCGGCGGGAGCTCGCCGACGCCGCGGACCCCGACAGCCGCCGCGCCGAGCTCATCACCGAGTACGAGGACGCGCTGCTGTCGCCGTACATCGCGGCGGATCGTGGGTATGTGGACCAGGTGATCCGCCCCTCCGAGACCCGCGTCGAGGTCACCAAGGCGCTGCGCCTGCTGGCCAACAAGCGGCAGACCCTGCCGCCGAAGAAGCACGGGAACATCCCCCTGTGACGGAGCCGAACGAGCCCCAGCGCCCGCTGCTGCGGGTGGTGAAGGGCGAGCCCACCGCCGAGGAGCTCGCCGCCCTGACCGTCGTCGTCGCCGCGCTCGCGCAGCGCCGCGCCCCCCGGCGCCGGCCGGTCCCGGTCGGCGCGTGGGGCTCGCCGGTGCACCAGCACCGCCGTCCCCTGCTCGCCGGGCCGGGCGGCTGGGCGGCGTCCGGGAGGCTCGCGTGAGCTCGGGTCCCGAGCCCCGCCGGCTGGTCCTGGCCTCGGCCTCCCCGGCCCGGCTGGCGCTGCTGCGCCAGGCCGGGCTGGCGCCGGCCGTCGTGGTCAGCGACGTCGACGAGACCACCGTGACCGCGCCCCGGGTCGCCGAGCGCGTGGCCCTGCTGGCCGCGGCCAAGGCCACCGCGGTCGCCGAGCGGGAGACCGACGCCCTGGTGATCGGGGCCGACTCGCTGCTCGAGTACCGCGGGCAGGCCATGGGCAAGCCGGCGGACGTGCACGAGGCCCGCGACCGCTGGCAGCACATGGGCGGGCGCTCCGGCGTGCTGCACACCGGGCAGGCCCTGTTCGAGGTGCGCGACGGCGCCGTGGTCAGCCGGGACGTCGCGGTCGTGTCGACGACGGTGCACTTCGCCCGGCCCACCCCGGCCGAGCTGGAGGCCTACCTGGCCACCGGTGAGCCGCTGGCCGTCGCCGGGGCCTTCACCCTGGACGGGCTGGGCGCGCCGCTGGTCCGCCGGGTCGAGGGCGACCCCGCGGCGGTGGTCGGGCTCTCCCTGGCGACGCTGCGCCTGCAGCTGGCGGCGCGCGGCGTCACGCTGACCGACCTCTGGCGCCGCTGAGCCCCGGCTCCCGACCTGTCGCCGGGGCCGGAGTGGCACCTGGCTAGAGTCCGACCGATCCGCCGCGTGGGCGAACCACCACGGGGCGGCCGGCCATGCGGAGGAGACACGGTGCAGAAGGTCCTGATCGCCAACCGGGGGGAGATCGCCGTCCGGGTCGCCCGCGCCTGCAAGGACGCGGGGCTCACCAGCGTCGCCGTCTACGCCGAGCCCGACCGCGACGCCCTGCACGTGCGCACCGCGGACGAGGCCTTCGCCCTCGGCGGGACGACGCCCGGCGACTCCTACCTGGTGATCGACAAGATCCTCGACGCGGCGAAGCAGTCCGGCGCCGACGCGATCCACCCCGGCTACGGGTTCCTCTCGGAGAACGCCGACTTCGCCCGCGCCGTGCTCGACGCCGGCCTCACCTGGATCGGCCCCTCCCCCGAGGCGATCATCGCCCTGGGCGACAAGGTGCAGGCCCGGCACATCGCCATGAAGGCCGGCGCCCCGCTGGTGCCCGGCACCAAGGACCCGGTCGGCGGCGCCGACGAGGTGATCGCCTTCGCCGAGGAGCACGGCCTGCCGGTGGCCATCAAGGCCGCGTTCGGCGGCGGCGGCCGCGGGCTGAAGGTCGCCCGCACCAAGGAGGAGATCCCCGAGCTGTTCGACTCGGCCGTCCGCGAGGCCGTGTCGGCCTTCGGCCGCGGCGAGTGCTTCGTCGAGCGGTTCCTCGACAAGCCCCGCCACGTCGAGGCCCAGGTGCTGGCCGACACCCACGGCAACGTGATCGTCGTCGGCACCCGCGACTGCTCGCTGCAGCGCCGCAACCAGAAGCTGGTCGAGGAGGCCCCCGCGCCGTTCCTCACCGACGAGCAGCGGGAGCGGATCCACTCCTCCGCCAAGGCCATCTGCGCCGAGGCCGGCTACCACGGGGCCGGCACCGTCGAGTACCTCGTGGGCGTCGACGGCTCGATCTCCTTCCTCGAGGTCAACACCCGGCTGCAGGTCGAGCACCCGGTCAGCGAGGAGACCAGCGGCATCGACCTGGTCCGGCAGCAGTTCCGGATCGCCGAGGGCCTGCCGCTGGAGATCACCGAGGACCCGACCCCGCGCGGGCACAGCATCGAGTTCCGGATCAACGCCGAGGACGCCGGCCGCAACTTCATGCCGGCGCCCGGCCCGGTGAACCGGCTGGAGATCCCACAGGGCCCCGGCGTGCGCTGGGACTCCGGCGTGGAGACCGGCGGCGAGGTCGCCGGCGCGTTCGACTCGATGCTGGCCAAGCTGATCGTCACCGGCGCCACCCGCGAGGAGGCGCTGCAGCGGGCCGCCCGCGCGCTCGACGAGCTGGTCGTCGAGGGCATGCCGACGGTCATCCCGTTCCACCGCGCCGTCGTCCGCGACGAGGCGTTCACGTCCGCGCCGTTCACCGTGCACACCCGGTGGATCGAGACCGAGTGGGACAACCAGGTCCCGCCGTACTCGGCCGCGCCGGCCGAGGGCGAGGAGCCCGGCGAGCGGCAGACCGTCGTCGTCGAGGTCGGTGGGCGCCGGCTCGAGGTGTCGCTGCCCGCGGGCCTGGCCCTGGGCGGGGGCGCCCCGGTGGCCGCCGGTGGTGGCGCCAAGCCGCGCAAGCGCGGCGGCGGGCACGGCGGCTCGGCGGCGTCCGGCGACTCCTTGACCTCGCCCATGCAGGGCACGATCGTCAAGGTCGCGGTGGAGGACGGCGCCACCGTCGCGGCCGGTGACCTCGTCGTCGTCCTCGAGGCGATGAAGATGGAGCAGCCGATCACCGCGCACAAGGCCGGCACGGTCACCGGCCTGTCGGCCGAGGTCGGCGCCACCGTCACCAGCGGCGCGGTCATCTGCACCATCGCCGACGCCGAGTAGTCCCCACACGCGCGACGAGGCCCGCTCCCGGTACCCGGGGGCGGGCCTCGTCGCGTGGTGCCGCCGTGGTGCCTCCGGTCAGCCGGTGGTCACCGTCAGCGTGCCGTCGGGGGCCTGCACGATGGTGCCGCGCTGGAACGGGCTGGTCGTGCGGCCGTCCCCGCCGGTGACCGGGTCCCCGGTCGGGTAGCCCAGGACGCCGCCCTGGGCGCCCAGCTGCCGCCACCGGTCGAGCACCGCGCCACGCAGCACCTGGGCCCCGGTCGCCGGGGACCAGACGATCCAGCCAGCCTGCAGCCGCACCAGCGCGCCGGTGCCGTCCGCCGTCGCCCCGTCGTGCGCGATCGGGAAGCCGAGCGCCGCCGGACCGCCCGCGGCCTCGTACCTCGCCCGCAGCGCTCCCCGCACGCCCTGGGCGCCGGTCGCGGCCGACCAGTAGATCGAGCCGTTCGCGAAGTCGGTCTCGTAGCCACCGGGCACCGCCGTGTCGTCCCCGGTCGGGAAGCCCATCGGCCCGCCCTGCGCGCCCAGGTCCCGCCAGGTCTGCAGGATCGCCCCGCGCACGACGTGCGCCCCGGTCGCCTGCGACCACACGATCCACCCGCCCTGCAGCCGCACCAGCGCACCCCGGCCGTCCGCGGTCGCGCCGTCGTGCGCGACCGGGAAGCCCAACACCGCCGGACCGCCCGCGGCCTCGTACTTGTCCCGCAGCGCCCCGCGGACCCCGGCCGTCCCGGTGGCCGGCGACCAGTAGATCGACCCGCCGGCGAAGTCCGTCTTGTAGCCACCCGGCACGGCCATGTCGTCCCCGGTCGGGAAGCCCATCGGCCCGCCCTGCGCGCCCAGGTCCCGCCAGGTCTGCAGGATCGCCCCGCGCACGACGTGCGCCCCGGTCGCCTGCGACCACACGATCCACCCGCCCTGCAGCCGCACCAGCGCACCCCGGCCGTCCGCGGTCGCGCCGTCGTGCGCCACCGGGAAGCCCAACACCGCCGGACCGCCCGCGGCCTCGTACTTGTCCCGCAGGGCACCGCGGACCCCGGCCGTCCCGGTGGCCGGCGACCAGTAGATCGACCCGCCGGCGAAGTCCGTCTTGTAGCCACCCGGCACGGCCGTGTCGTCCCCGGTCGGGAAGCCCATCGGCCCGCCCTGCGCGCCCAGGTCCCGCCAGGTCTGCAGGATCGCCCCGCGCACGACGTGCGCCCCGGTCGCCTGCGACCACACGATCCACCCGCCCTGCAGCCGCACCAGCGCACCCCGGCCGTCGGAGGTGGGCCCGTCGTGCGCCACCGGGAAGCCCAACACCGCCGGACCGCCGGCCGCCTCGTACTTGTCCCGCAGGGCACCGCGCACCCCGGTGGCGCCCGTGGCCGCCGACCAGTAGATCGACCCGCCGGCGAAGTCGGTCTTGAACCCACCCGGCACCCCGGCGTCGTCGCCGGTCGGGTAGCCCATCGGCCCGTCCTGCGCGCCGAGCCGGCGCCACATGTCGAGCAGCGCCCCGCGGACGACGTGCGCCCCCGTCGACGGCGACCAGGCGATCGCGCCTCCGGCGAAGTCCCGCACGCAGCCGCCTGCCGCCAGTCCGCAGCGGAGCGGGGTCCGTGCGGAGCCGAGCGGTCCGCCCGTGGCTCCCGTCGCGCGCCAGGCCGCTGCGACCGCGAGGGGGCCGGAGCCGGTGACGTCACGCGAGACGGAGACGGCTGCGGTCGCGCCGGTGGCCTGGACGGTGACCTCGAACCCGCCGCCGACGACGGTGGGCACCCCGACGGGCAACACCTGCGATCCGTCCCGGACCCAGTCGGCGACGAGAGACGGGGTGGCGTCCACCAGGAGGGAACTGTCGTCGCCCGCGGCGGAACGGTGCAGCAGGACGCCGGGGGTCAGCCCGTAGCGGTTCTGACCGGGCGCCAGCCAGGCATCGCGCCCGAGGGCCGGCCGGTACTCCAGCCAGTAGTCGCCGCCACCGGGCATCACCAGCCGGAGCGCGCGCACACCGGTGCCGCCCGAGACCGGCGCCAGGGCGCCCGTCGACACGGTGGTCGTGGAGTCGACGCGCCACACGTCGGACTCAGGCAGGAGGCCCAGCCGGTCCGCCTGCGCGACGTTCAACGTGCCGACGCGGTCCCACGAACCACCCATGACGTCGTAGAGGTCGTCGTAGGCCGAGGTCCGGCACGCCCCGGCGTCGGGCTCGGTGTCGCACTGCCGCAGCGACGAGTGCCCGAGACCGAGGTTGTGCCCGAACTCGTGGGCGATCACCGAGGTCGCGGTGTCCTGCACGTAGGCCAGACCCCCGTCGCCCAGCCAGCTCCCGATCGTCCCCAGCCCGTAGGCACAGCCCGGCGAGTCGGCCGGGACGTAGACCAACAGATGCGAGCCGCTGTCCCCCGTCCACTCCACCGCCGTGGCGGCGGTCTGCCAGATCCCCCAGGGATCGGCGCAGGAGGCGGAGCTGGTGTGCCACCCAGGGCGGCTGTCCACCACACCGAGGCGCACGTTCCCGCCGGTCTGCTCGGACCAGAAGTCGGCCACCGGACCGTCGACCGCGGCGATCACGTCCTCGATGGTGGTGGAGTCGGCCGCGCGGTTGGCGCTGGTCCCGGCCGGCGCGACCATGACCACCTCCACGGGGTGGTTGACGGGACCGACGGCCGGCGCGGTCACAGCGGCCGGCTCCGCGAGGACGTCCGCAGCGAGGACCTCGTGCGCCGGGGCGAGGTCGGCGGCGGCCACCTCGTCCTCGACCGTCGCGCCGAGGGTCACCTCGACGGTGGCGCCGGGGTCGATGTGATCGACGTCCTCGGTGGGCACACGGACCGCCGCACCGCTGGCGGGGCGGATCCAGCTGACGACGTCGTCCGGGTGCTCCTCACCGGCCGTCGGGGCTGCGGCCGGGTCGTCGGCGGACTCGGGGAAGGGGTCGGCGAAGCCCTGCACCAGCTCGCCGACGAGCGTGGTCCCGGCCGCCGGCTGCCCGTCGGCCGGGGTGGCCGACGCCGGGGACGGCGTCGCGAGCGCGGGGAGTACCGCCGCCGCGATCGCGGCGATGGCCAGCGACCGCATCGAAGGCGGTCGGGGAGCAGCGGGCACGTCCGACTCCAGGGCGTAGGGATCCGCCTCTGTCATCGGCCGCGAGCGGCCGGACTGGAGCCGGACGGGGGTCAGCGGGCGACGGCGCGGCGCCGGGCCAGCGCCCGCCAGCCGGCGAGGACGGTGCCGGTCACGCCGAGACCGGTGAGCAGCGGCAGCAGCCACAGGGTCGAGGTGGTGCGGGCCCGCGGCGCGAGCGTCGTCTGCTCGTCGGCGGCGGCGGCCTGGGCGGCGACGGGCGCCGGCTCGGCCGGGGTGCCCGCCTCCCCCGGGGGTGCGGCCGGGGCGTCCGACCCGGCGGCGGGCGCCGCGGCGGCGGCGCCGGGGAGGACGTCGGGCGCGGCGCCCGGGTCCGTGCCGGCCGGCGGCGCCGGGACGGGCCGGGCGGCGGGCTGGACGAGCACCGTCGCGCCGACCGCGCCGGTGGCCTGGACGGTCACGGTGAAGCCGCCCCCGACCGGGACCGGGACGCCGAGGGGCAGCGCCGCCTGCAGGTCGTCGTCCCACCGGCCGGCGGCGCTGGGCGTGCCGTCGAGCAGGAGCGAGGAGTCGGTGGCGTCACCGGCCCGGCGCAGCAGGACGCCGGTGTCGAGCCGGAACCGGTTGGCCGAGGCGAGCCAGGCGTCGACGCCGGCGGCCGCGCGGTACTCCAGCCAGTAGGTGCCGCCGTCCGCGGCGTCCAGCCGCAGCGCCCGCGTGCCGGCGCTCCCGCCCAGCGGCGCCAGGGTCACCGTCGTGTCCGGGTCGCCGACGGCCAGCACCTGCCGGGCGCCGGCCGGCAGCACGCCCAGCCGGTCGGCCTGCGCCGCGTTGAGCGACCCGACCCGCTCCCAGGAGGCGCCCATGACGTCGTAGTAGTCGCGGTAGCCGGCGGTGCGGCAGCTGCCGGTCTCGACGGCGGCGTCGCACTGGCGCGCCGAGGAGTGGCCGAGCCCGAGGTTGTGGCCGAGCTCGTGGGCGATGAGCGTCGGCAGGACGGCGCGGACGTAGGCGCGGCCGCCGGCGCCTGGACCGGTGCCCACCTGGCCGAGCGCGACCGCGCACCCCGGCAGGTCGGCGGGCAGGCTGCTGACGTAGACGAGCAGGTGCCGGCCCGGGCCCGCGGTGAAGCCGGCCGCCGCGGCGGCCTCGGCCCACAGCGCCGTCGGGTCGGCGCAGCTCGCGGTGGCGTACACCCAGTCCGGGGCGGCGGCGGTGACGCCGAAGCGCACCGCGCCGCCGGTCTGCCCGGCCCAGAAGCCGGCGACCGGGCCGTCCACGGCGGCCACCAGCGAGGCGACGCTCGTGCCGTCCGGCCGGCCGCCGGCCGGCACGACCCGGACCACGGTGACGGCGTTGCTCGGCGTCCCCGCGGCGGCCGGCGCGCTGTCGCGCACCTCGCCGGCCAGGACCTCCCGTGCGGGGTCCAGCTCGTGGGCGACCCCGGCCTCGTCGTCGACGGCGGCACCGAGGGTGAGCTCGACGGTCGACCCGACGGGCAGGCCGGCGACGTCCTCGGTCGGCACCCGGACGGCGTCGCCCGCGGCGGTCTCCACCCAGCTCAGCGGCTGCTCGGGATGCCCGGCCCCGGTGTGCTCGGCCCCGGTGTGCTCATCCCCGGCGTGGTCGTGCCCGGCGGCGTCCTCGCCGGCCAGCACGTCCTCCGGCCAGGCCTGCACCAGCTCGCCGACGACGGTCTCGGCGGCCGGGCCCTCGGCGGAGGCCGCGGCCGGGAGTGCGACGGGCACGAGCGCCGCGGCGGCGGCGACCAGCGTCGCGCGCAGCAGGCGGGGACGGCGGCCGGTCAGCGGCAGGCGGGGAGACATCCCCTCCTGCATCGGCGGCCCGCGCGCGCGTCGGCACCGGATCGGCGGTGTTGAGCCGAACTCCCGTCACATCCGTCCCGGGGCCCTCCCCCGCCCCGGACGCCCCGTCACGGCCGCCCCACGGGCCACGATCAGCCCACCTGATCGTGGAGCGTCCTCCCTCACGGTGGGAGGTGAGGGAGGACGCTCGATGATCAGGGGACCTGATCCCGGCCCGGGCTACGCCAGGGCGTCGGCGCCCATCAGCCGGCGGCCGGCCTCGGTGATCGACCCTGACAGCGACGGGTAGATCGCGAAGGTCTGCGCCAGGTCGGTGACGGTCAGCCCCTTGGTGACCGCGAGCGCGATCGGCAGCACGAGCTCCGAGGCGCCGGGCGCGACGACGACGCCGCCGACGACCACCCCGGTGGACTTGCGGGCGAACAGCTTCACGAAGCCGTCGCGCATGTCGGCCATCTTGGCGCGGGCGTTGGTGGCCAGCGGCAGCCGGATGCTGTCCAGCGGCATGCCCTCGGGGAACGACCCCTCCTGCACCCCGACGGTCGCGATCTCCGGGTGGGTGAACACGTTGGCGGCCACGGTCTTGAGCCGGATCGGCTGCACGGCCTCGCCGAGCGCGTGCCACATCGCGATCCGGCCCTGCATCGCCGCGACGCTGGCCAGCTGGAAGACGCCGGTCACGTCGCCGGCGGCGTAGATGCCGGGCACCGACGTCCGCGACACCCGGTCGACGACGACGTGCCCGCTGGGCGCCAGCTCCACCCCGCACTGCTCGAGGTTGAGCCCCTCGGTGTTGGGCACGGTGCCGACGGTCATCAGCGCGTGCGACCCCTCGACCGTGCGGCCGTCGGTCAGCGTGACCAGCACGCCCTTCTCGGTGCGCTCGACCGTGGCCGCCCGCCCGCGCTGGGCGATCTTGCCGCCGCGGGACTGGAACACCTGCTCGAGGACCTCGGCGGCGTCGGCGTCCTCCCCGGGCAGCACGCGGTCGCGGGAGGAGACCAGGGTGACCGGGACGCCGGCCTCGAGGTAGCCGGAGGCGAACTCCGCGCCGGTGACGCCGGAGCCGACGACGACGAGGTGCTCGGGCATGTCCTCGAGCTCGTAGACGTCGCGCCAGTCGAGGATCCGCTCGTGGTCCGGCTCGGCGCCGGGCAGCACCCGCGGGTCGGCGCCGGTCGCGACGAGGACGACGTCGCACTCGAGCACCTCGGCGACGGCGCCCTCGCGGTCGAGCACCTCCACCCGGTGCTCGACCAGGCCCCGGACGTCGTCGGCCAGCCGCCCCTGGCCCGCGACGATCCGCACGCCCTCGGCGGTCAGCCGGGCGTGGATGTCGGCGGACTGGGCGACCGCCAGGCCCTTGACCCGGTGGTTGACCGCCGCCAGGTCCATGCCCGCGGTGCGCAGGTCGCTGCCCAGCACGCCGAGCGCCGCCGAGTCGCGGACGCCGGTCATCGCCCCGGCCGAGGCGATGAACGCCTTGGACGGGACGCAGTCGGTGAGCACGCTCGCCCCGCCGACGCCGTCCCGCTCGATCACGGTGACCTCCGCGCCGAGGGACGCGCCGACCAGCGCGGCCTCGTAGCCGGCCGGGCCGCCGCCGATGATGACGATGCGGGTCATGGGTCAGCTCCTGCGGTGCTCGGGGTGCCTGGGCTCCGGGTGCCCGGGCGACGTGCGGGGCCCATTGTCCCCGGTCGGCCGGGGCCGCGTCGGCAGCCGCGGGGTCGGGCCGGCCACAGCCGCCGTAGGCTCGACCGCGATGGGCCTCTACGCCGCCTACGGATCGAACATGGACCCGGCACAGATGCTGCGCCGCTGCCCCGCCTCCCCGCACACCGGCACCGGGTGGATCCGCGGCTGGCGGCTGACCTTCGGCGCCGAGGAGCTCGGCTGGGAGGGCGCGCTCGCGACGCTCGTGCCGGCCGACGACCCGGACGCGCCGGGCGTCTTCGTCGCGCTGTACGACCTCACCGAGGCCGACGAGCGGGCCCTGGACGCCTGGGAGGGCGCCGACCTGGGGCTGTACCGCAAGCTCAACCTGCGGGCGCACACGCTCGCCGGCGACGTGGTGGCCTACGTGTACGCGCTGGACGCGTTCGAGGGCGGCCTGCCCTCCGCCCGCTACCTGGGCGCGCTGGCCGACGCCGCGCAGGCGGCCGGAGCCCCCGACGACTACGTCCGCGAGCTCCGCTCCCGGGAGTGCCGCTCCACCGGCGTCTGAGCGGCCGGGGGGACGGCGGCCCCCTCCCGCGGCGAGCGCGACCGGGTGCGCGCCGCGACGGCGCCGACGGCGGCGAGGACGACCAGGACGGCGGCGTCGGCGAACGGCCGCCCGAGCGTCGACAGCGTCGGCCGCCCGCCGGGCAGCGCCAGGAACAGCCCGGCCACCGACCAACCCGCGATCAGCCGGGCGTGCCCGCGCCACCCGGTGAGGGCGAGCAGCGCCGTCGGCGCGGTGAGGTACCACGGCCAGGCCGCCGCGCCGGAGAGGACGACGGTCAGCGACACCCACGCGGCGACCCGCAGCAGGCCCCAGCGCGGCACCCGGGTGAGCAGGAACAGGCAGACGAGAACGCCGACGGCGAGCCCGATCGAGCGGACGACGTCCAGCGGCGGGTCGTCGGCGTCCAGCAGCACCGCCAGCGCCGTGGGCGGGGACAGCGGCTCGACCGCCCGCCCGGGCACGTCGAGGTTGTCCAGCCACCGCCAGCCGTAGCCGGCCGCGTGGGCCACGACGGCGAACGCGCCGAACCCGACCGCCGAGACGCCGGCGACGGCGCCCAGCCGGCGGGGCCAGGTGGGCTGCCGGACGGCGGCGTGCACCGCCACCACCGGGACCAGCGCCAGCGCGGTGACCTTCACGCACGCCGCCGCGGCGAGCAGCGCGACCCCCAGGTACGGGCGCCGGACCAGCGCGGCGCCGATCCCGGCGACGACCAGCAGCGTCATCAGGGCGTCGTTGTGCGCTCCGGAGACCGCGTGGACCAGCAGCAGCGGGTTGGCGACGACCAGCCAGAGGGTCCGCGCCGGGTCGATCCCGCGGCACCGGCTGAGCCGCACCAGCAGGACGGCGAGCAGCGCCCAGGCCCCGACGGCCAGCAGCCGCAGGGCGAGCACGACCAGCAGCATGTCCTCGTCGAGCAGCCGCGAGACGAGGTTCAGCAGGACGACGAACGGCGGGCTGTACGGCGTCGGCGAGTCCCGCCAGAACGGCTCGGCACCGCGGGTGCCCGGGACGTCCCCGGCGGCGGCCGGGCCCTGGACGTAGGGGTCGACCTCGTGCTGGATGGCCGAGCCGATGGCCGCGTAGGCGTAGACGTCGGGGCTGAACAGCGGCGGGCCGGCCAGCAGCGGCACCGACCACGCGGCGCCGACGAGCAGGACCGCGCGCGGGCCCGCACCGCGGCGCAGCGCCGTCCCGAGCACCAGCCAGGCCGCGGCGAGCACGGCCAGCGCGCTCATGGTGAGCACCACGGCCGCGGGCTCGGCCAGCGTGCCCCGGGGCAGCACCGGCACGGAGTCGAACCACAGGTCCTCGGTCCGGCCGCTGCGGCCCAGCTCGCTCCCGGCCAGCGCGAGCCAGCCCGTGGCCGCCGTCCCCGCCACGGCCGCGCCGACGAGGGGCGGCCCCGGGCGGGCCTGCGTCGCGCCCGTCCCCTCGACCACGGCGGAGAGGGTGCCACCCCCGTCGGGACGCGCGCGGAGGCGCGCGGACGGACGGGTGTCGTTACGCCGGCGCACCGGCGGGCACGGTCGGCCGGCGGCGGCGGTGCCACAGCACGCCCGCCCCCACCGCGACCAGCGCGGCCACGACCAGGGCGTCGGCCAGGGGCCGGCCCAGCAGCGGCAGGGTCGCCTGCCCGCCCGGCAGGGCGAGGAAGACCCCGCCCACCGAGGCGACGACCACCACGAGGCGGTCGGCCCGGACCCCCGTGAGGGCCAGGAACGCCAGCGGCCAGGCCAGGTACCAGGGCCACACCGCGGCGCCGGTCAGGACGATGGTCACGAAGATCCAGGCCGTGCTCCGCAGCACTCCCCACCGGGGCACCCGGGTGAGCAGGACCAGGCAGACCAGGGCGCCGACGGCGAGCGCGACGGCCCGCACGAGGTCCACCGGCGGGTCGCCGGGGTGGAGGACGACCGCGAGAGCCGTGGGCGGCGACAGCGGCTCGACGGCCAGGCCCGGCACCGACAGGTTCCGCACCCAGGTGAGCCCGTAGCCGCAGGCGGTCACGGCCACGAGGAAGACGGCCAGGCCCGTCCCGCCGACCTGCAGCAGCGTGCGCACGCGGCGGCGGGTGTCCGGGTGCCGCCAGGCGGCGTCGACCGCGATGACCGCGACGACGGCCAGGGCCATGATCTTCACCCCGGCCCCGAGGGCGCACAGCGTGACGCCGAGGTAGGGCCGGTGCAGCAGGGCGGCCCAGGCGCCGGCCAGCGCGAACACCAGCATGAGCGCGTCGTTGTGGCTGCCGGAGACGCCGTGGATCAGGACGAGCGGGTTGGCCGCGACCAGCCACAGCGTCAGCGCGGGGTCCAGGCCGCACAGCCGCGCGATGCGCAGCGCGATGACCGCCGAGACCACCAGGGCGAGCACGGTCAGCACCCGCAGCGCCACCACCATGGCGCGCACGTCCTCGTCCAGCAGCCAGCCGAGCGCGCCGATGAGCCGGACGAACAGCGGGCTGTACGGGGAGGCGTTCTCCAGCCAGATCTGCTCACCGCCGCGGATGCCGGGGATGTCCCCGGCGGCGGCCGGGCCGTCGACGAACGGCTGGACGCCGTGCTGCATGCTCGAGCCGACGGCGGCGTAGTGGTAGACGTCCGGGCTGAACAGCGGGATGCCGACGGCGAACGGGACGGCCCAGAGCGTCGCGACGACGGCGACGGCGCGGGTGCCCGCCCCCAGCCGCAGCGCCCAGCCGAGCAGCAGCCACGCACCGGCCAGCAGGGCGAGGGCCAGGCCGCAGAGCACCAGCGCGGGCCGGGCGCCCAGCCCGGTGCGGGTGAGCGCCTCGACGTTGAAGAACCACAGGTCGTCGGCGGCGACCTTCCGCCCGACGGAGGTGCCGGCCAGGGCCAGGTAGGCGGCCGCGAGCGTCCCGGCGACCGCGGCGGCGGCCAGCACCCACCGCCGCCGGCGGTCGGGCTCCGTGGTCGGCGCGGTTGCCGGGGTCGCGTCGCCGCGGGCCGTCGGGCTCGTCGTCACCGCGCCGCGCCCGGGTCGGCCGGCGCGGCCGCGGGGTCGGCCGGCGCGGCCGCGGGGTCGGCCGGCGCGGCCGCGGGGTCGCTGCCCGGCGGCGGGCCGGGGTCGGCGAGGAACAGCCCGAGCAGCTCCGCGGCCGCCACGGCGGGGGTGACCTCGCCGGCCAGCACGGCCCGCTCCAGCTCCGGCGCGCGGGACCGCACCCGCGGGTGCGCCCTCAGCCGGTGCTCCAGCCCGCTGCGCACGAGCTGCCAGGTCCAGCGGACCTGCTGGGTGCGCCGCCGCTCGTCGAACGCCCCCGACGCCCGCGCCCGGTCCTGGTGCTCGACCAGCTTCGCCCACACCTCGTCGAGCCCCTCGCCGGTCAGCCCGGCACAGGTCAGCACCGGCACGTCCCAGTCCTCGCCGTGCCCGCGCAGCATGCGGATCGCGCCGGCGAGCTCCCGGGCGGCCGTGCGCGCGTCGGCGGCGCCGGGGCCGTCGGCCTTGTTCACGGCGATCACGTCGGCGATCTCGAGGATGCCGCGCTTGATCCCCTGCAGCTGGTCGCCGGTGCGGGCGAGGGTGAGGAAGAGGAAGGAGTCGACCATCTCGGCGACGGTCACCTCCGACTGCCCGACGCCGACGGTCTCGACCAGGACGACGTCGTGGCCGGCCGCCTCGACCACGACCATCGACTCGCGGGTCGCCTGCGCCACGCCGCCGAGGGTGCCCGCCGTCGGCGAGGGCCGCACGAAGGCGCGCGGGTCGACCGACAGCCGCTGCATCCGGGTCTTGTCGCCGAGGATCGACCCGCCCGAGCGGGCCGAGGACGGGTCGACGGCGAGCACCGCCACCCGCGAGCCGGCCGCCGTCAGCGTCGTCCCCAGCTGGTCGATGAACGTCGACTTCCCCACCCCGGGGACGCCGCTGATCCCGACCCGCCGGGCACGGCCGGCGTGCGGGAGCAGCTCGACCAGCAGGTCCTGGGCGCGCTCGCGGTGGTCGGCCCGCCGTGACTCGACGAGCGTGATGGCGCGCGCCATCGACCGGCGGTCACCGGCCAGGACCCCCTCGACCAGCGCCGCGACGTCGACGGAGCCCATCAGTCGGTGGGGCCCATCAGTGCCCGAGACGCGAGGACAGCGTCCGCAGCAGGCCCTGGGCCGCCTCGGCGATGACCGTGCCGGGCAGGAACACCTCGGCGGCGCCCATCTCCTTCAGCGTCGGCACGTCGTCGGGCGGGATGACCCCGCCGACCACGATGACGACGTCGTCGGCGCCCAGCTCGGCCAGCGCCTCGCGCAGCGCCGGCACCAGGGTCAGGTGCCCGGCGGCCAGCGAGGAGACGCCGACGACGTGCACGTCGGCCTCCACCGCCTGACGGGCGACCTCCTCCGGGGTGGAGAACAGCGGGCCCACGTCGACGTCGAAGCCCAGGTCGGCGAACGCGGTGGCGATGACCTTCTGGCCGCGGTCGTGGCCGTCCTGGCCCATCTTCGCCACGAGGATGCGGGGCCGCCGGCCCTCGGCCTCCTCGAACTCCTCGGCCAGCCGGCGGGTCTCCTCGACCGGGCCGGACGCGCCTGCTTCGTCGCGGTACACACCGGAGATGGTGCGGATCTGCGCCTGGTGTCGCCCGTAGACGGCCTCCAGCGCGTCGGAGATCTCCCCCACCGTGGCCTTGGCGCGGGCGGCGTCGATCGACAGCTTGAGCAGGTTGGTGTCGAGGTCGTTGCCCCGGCGTCCCTCCGCGGCGGCGCGCGCGGCGTCGGTGAGCGCCGCCAGCGCCGCCCGGGTGGCCGCCTCGTCGCGCTCGGCGCGCAGCCGCTCCAGCTTCGCGGTCTGCTCGGCCAGCACCTGGGCGTTGTCGACCCGCAGCACCTCGATCGCCTCGTCGGCGTCCACCCGGTACTTGTTCACGCCGATGACCGGCTGCCGGCCGGAGTCGATGCGGGCCTGGGTGCGCGCGGCGGCCTCCTCGATGCGCATCTTCGGGATGCCGTCGTCGATGGCGCGGGCCATGCCGCCGTGCTCGGCGACCTCCTGGATGTGCGCCCAGGCGCGGCGGGCCAGGTCGTAGGTCAGCTTCTCCACGTAGGCCGAGCCGCCCCACGGGTCGGCGACCCGGGTGGTGCCCGACTCCTGCTGCAGCAGCAGCTGGGTGTTGCGGGCGATGCGGGCGGAGAAGTCGGTCGGCAGGGCCAGCGCCTCGTCGAGGGCGTTGGTGTGCAGCGACTGGGTGTGCCCCTGGGTGGCGGCCATGGCCTCCAGGCAGGTGCGGACGACGTTGTTGTAGACGTCCTGCGCGGTCAGCGACCAGCCCGAGGTCTGCGAGTGGGTGCGCAGCGACTGCGACTTGGGCGAGGTGCCGCCGGCCTCCTTCACGAGCTTGGCCCAGAGCAGGCGGCCGGCCCGCATCTTGGCGACCTCCATGAAGAAGTTCATGCCGATCGCCCAGAAGAAGGACAGGCGCGGGGCGAACGTGTCCACGCTCATCCCGGCGGCCTGGCCCGCCTTCAGGTACTCGACGCCGTCGGCCAGCGTGTACGCCAGCTCCAGGTCGGCGGTCGCCCCGGCCTCCTGGATGTGGTAGCCGGAGATCGAGATCGAGTTGAACCGCGGCATCCGCTGCGCGGTGAAGGCGAAGATGTCGCTGATGATCTGCAGCGACGGCCCGGGCGGGTAGATGTAGGTGTTGCGGACCATGAACTCCTTGAGGATGTCGTTCTGGATGGTCCCGGCCAGTTGCTCGGGCGCCACCCCCTGCTCCTCGGCGGCGACGACGTAGAGCGCCAGCACCGGCAGCACCGCGCCGTTCATGGTCATCGAGACGCTCATCTGGTCCAGCGGGATGCCGTCGAACAGCTGCCGCATGTCCAGGATCGAGTCGATCGCGACGCCGGCCATGCCGACGTCGCCCCTCACCCGCGGGTGGTCGGAGTCGTACCCGCGGTGGGTGGCCAGGTCGAAGGCGACCGACAGGCCCTTCTGCCCCGCGGCGAGGTTGCGCCGGTAGAACGCGTTGGACTCCGCGGCGGTGGAGAAGCCGGCGTACTGGCGGATCGTCCACGGCTGGGTCGTGTACATCGTCGGGTAGGGCCCGCGCAGGAACGGCGGGAGGCCCGGGAAGGTGTCCAGGAAGTCCACCCCGGCGAGGTCGGCGGGGGTGAACAGCGGCGGGACGTCGATGCCCTCGGGCGTGTGCCAGGTCGCGTCGGCGACGCTGCGCCCGGTCGCCTCCTCGTAGCGCTTGGCCCAGTCGTCGGCCGACGCGTGCGCCGCCGGCCGGCCGAGCTCGGCGGACCCGAAGTCGGGGATGCCGGTCATGCCTTGACTCCCAGCTGCTCGTGGGCGGCGCGCAGGACCTCGAGCGCGTCGCATCCGGCGTACACGTACCCGTCCACGCCGTCCACACCCAGCGACGGCTTGCCGGCCAGCCACACCGAGGTGGCGCCGGCGGCGCGCAGGTCGGCGGCCAGGGCGGCGGCGGACCCGGCGTAGTCCTCGTCGGTGCCGCAGATGCAGGCCACCGTCGTCCCCGCGCCGGCCAGGCCGCTCGCGCCGTCGGTGGCGGGGGTCTCCAGGCCGCCGGCCTGGAACAGGTTGGCGGCGAAGGAGGCGCGGGCGGTGTGCCGGGCCTCCGGGCCGATCGTGGCCAGGTAGACCCGCGGCCGGGTGGCCGCGGCATCGGCCGCGTCGCGCAGCTCCTCGAAGTCCTGCGCCGACCGCACCCGCGGCAGGCCGCCGCCGGTGGCCGGCAGCACCTCCACCGCCGGCTTCCGCTGCGGCAGCTTCTCGGTCAGGTTGGGGAACTCGCTGACGCCGGTGATCGCGTCGGAGCGCTTCGCCAGCCGCTTCCGCCGCTCCTCCCAGGCCGCGGTGACCCGCTCCCGCACGAGCCCGTCGGACAGCGCGCGGACGATGCCGCCGGCCCGCTCGATCTCGGTGAACCAGGCCCAGGCGGCCTGCGCGAGCTCCTCGGTGAGCGACTCGACGTACCAGGAGCCGCCGGCCGGGTCGAGGACGCGGGCGAGCGAGCCCTCCTCGATGAGCAGGCTCTGGGTGTTGCGCGCGATCCGCCGGGAGAAGGCATCGGGCAGGCCGAGGGCGGCGTCGAACGGCTGGACGGTGACGACGTCGGCGCCGCCCACGCCGGCGGCGAAGCAGGCGACCGTCGTCCGCAGCATGTTCACCCACGGGTCGCGGCGGGTGGTCATCACCGAGGAGGTGACGGCGTGCTGCCGCTGGCCGCGGACGTCGGGCGAGGCGCCGGAGAGCTCGCCGACCCGGTCCCACAGCCGGCGGGCGGCGCGCAGCGCGGCGATGGTCGTGAACTGGTCGGCGGTGGCGGCGTAGCGGAACTCGACCTGGGAGAACGCCTCGTCGACCGACAGGCCGCCGTCGGTGAGCGCGCGCAGGTAGGCCACCCCGGCGGCCAGCGAGCAGCCGAGCTCCTCGACGGCGCCGCCTCCGGCGTCGTGCACCACGGTGGCGTCGACGACGACGGTGCGCAGGCCGGGGTGGGCCAGCGCGCGGCGGGCGACGTCGGCGAGCTCGGAGAGGTCCTGCTCCTCCCCCGTCGCGGCCTGCACGCCGATCGGGTCCAGGCCCAGCGAGCCGCCGGGCGCCAGGTCGTCGCGGTCCTCCACCAGGGCCAGGAACGCGCCGGCGGCGGCCGCGCCGCCCTGCACGGTGACCGGCGCGAGGTCGAGGTAGACGTCGGCCAGCACCTCGCCGAGCGAGGCGACCGGGACGGCGCCCTCCCCGAGGACCAGCCACAGCGAGGAGACGCCGTTCTCCAGGTCGGCGGCGATCGCCTCGCGGGTGGCGTCGACGTCGGGGTCGGCGTGCCGCTGGCGGACGTCCCAGCCGGCCGGCACGTCGCTGTCGGCGCCACCGGCCGCGGTCTCGCCGCGCGCCCCGGCGCGGGCGCCCCGCACGAACGGCGACAGGCCGGGGACGCCGACCGCGGTGGGCAGGTCGCCGGCGTCCTCGGCGGTGTACAGCGGGGCGACGCTCACGCCCGTGGCGACGGTGCGGCGCAGGGCGTCCTCGGCGTGCTCGGGCAGGTCCTCGCGGCCGGCCTTGCGCAGCACCCCGGCCACGAGCTCGCGCCACTGCTCGCGGGTGGCCGCGGGGAACTCGCCGGCCAGCACCAGGTCCTCGGGGACCTCGTGCTCGGCCGGGACGTCGGCGTCGGCCGGGGCCGGCTGTGCGGGGGAACTCATCGACGGGCTCCGGTGCTGTCCGGGCCTCCGGAGAGGCGGTGCGCTGGGAACGTTCTACCGGCGGTCCCGCGGCGCCGGACGCCCGGGGGCCGGGGACCGCCCCTGCGAGGGAGTGCCGACGTCGGCCACCAGCGCGTGCAGCGCCGTGCGCGCCAGCAGCCGGACGCCGACCCCGATCGCCGTCTCGTCCACGTCGAACGTGCCGCGGTGCAGGTCCAGCGGCGGGCCGCCGCCGTGGGTGCCCAGCCGGGCCAGGGCGATGGGCAGCACGTCGGCGAACCAGCCGAAGTCCTCCCCGCCCATGCTCTGCGGCGACAGCCGCAGGTTGTCGGCGCCGACCGTCTCCATCGCCGCCGACCGCAGCAGCGCCACCGCCCGGGGGTCGTTGACCACCGGGGGGACGCCGCGGACGTAGTCCACCTCCACCCCGGCGCCGGTCGTGGCGGCGACCCGCTCGACCAGGCCGCGCAGCAGCTCCTCGGCCGACTGCCAGGCGTCGCGGTCCAGCACGCGCACCGTGCCGCGCAGCTGGCCGCGCTGCGGGATCGCGTTGGCCGCGACCCCGGCGTTGACCGCCCCCCACACGACCGACATGCCCGCGCGCGGGTCGACCTGCCGGGAGAGCAGCCCCGGCAGGTCGGTGATCAGCCTGCCGAGCGCGTCGACCAGGTCGACGGTCATCTGCGGCCGGGCGGTGTGCCCGCCGGGCCCGGTGAGGACGACGTCGATCCGGTCGCAGGCGGCGGTGATCGACCCGGTGCGCAGGCCGACCGTGCCCGCGGGCAGCGACGGGTCGCAGTGCAGCGCGAACGCCCGCGAGGCCCCGTCCAGGACGCCGGCGGCGACCACCTCGGTGGCGCCGCCGGGCACGGTCTCCTCGGCGGGCTGGAACACGCACCGCACGGTGCCGGGCAGCTCGTCGAGCGCGGCCAGCGCCAGCACGACACCGAGGACGACGGTGGTGTGCACGTCGTGTCCGCAGGCGTGGCACATGCCCTCGCGGGTGGAGGCGTACGGGACGTCCTTGAGGTCGGCCAGCGGCAGCGCGTCGATGTCCCCGCGGACGACGACGGTCGGCTCCCCCGACCCCACCTCGACCACCAACCCGGTGCCGGAGGGCAGCCGCTTGGGGGTGAGTCCCGCGTCGCGCAGCTTCTGCTCGAGGAAGGAGGTGGTCTCGAACTCGGCGTAGGCCAGCTCCGGGTGGGCGTGCAGGTGCCGGCGGACGGCGACCAGCCGCTGCTCCCGCTCCGACGTCCACCGGTCGACCGCCGCGGCCGCGCGCTCGACGACCGACGTCATGCCGCGGACCCGGGGGCGCTGCCGGGCCGGCCCGGCGGCGGGTCCGGCAGGCCGGCGTCGGGCGGGGCCGCGCCCAGGCCGTCGCGGAGCTCGGCGACCAGGGAGTCCACGACGGCGCGCAGGTCGCCGTCGTGCGCGGCCGCGACCGCCCGCTGCCGCTGGTACGAGGCGCCGGCGGCCAGCACCCGCTCGATGTCGGCGAGCTGCTCGGCGCAGCCGAGGCGGCGGGCGGTGGGCGCGAGGTCCTCGGCGAGGTCGAGCAGCGCCTGGCGCACCGGCCGGACCGTCTCCTTCTCGTCGACCACGATGTCGGCGTCGAGGCCGTAGCGGGCCGCCCGCCACTTGTTCTCCCGCAGCACCCAGTCCGGCGGGGTGGGCAGGGTGTAGCCGCGGTCGAGCTGGTTGTCGAACTGCTCGACCAGGCACTGCGAGAGGGCGGCCACCACGCCGATCTCGTCGAGGGTGGGCAGGCCGTCGCAGATCCGCAGCTCGACGGTGCCGAAGTCCGGGTGCGGGCGGATGTCCCACCACACCTCGCGCACGGTCTCGATCGCGTGCGTGGAGATCAGCGTCTCCATGTAGGTCTCGAACTGGTCCCAGCCGGAGAGCTGGTAGGGCAGGCCGGCGGTCGGCATCGACTCGAACACCTTGCTGCGCGCCGAGGCCAGCCCGGTGTCGGCGCCCACCCAGTACGGCGAGGACGCCGACAGCGCCAGGAAGTGCGGCACGTACTGGGTGAGCGCGTTGACGATCGGCACGGCCTTCTCCGGCGCGCGGACGCCGACGTGCACGTGCACGCCGAAGATCTGCAGCCGGCGGGCCAGCCACTGCATCTTCTCGACCAGCTGGAGGTAGCGCTCCTTCGGCGAGATGCGCTGGGTCTGCCAGTCGGTGAACGGGTGGGTGCCGGCGCACATCAGCGCCAGCCCGCGTCGCTCGGCGGCGGCCGCGACCTCGGCCACCGTGCCGGCGAGGTCCGCCTGGGCCTCGGCGACCGTGGTGCAGACGCCGGTGATGACCTCGACGGTCGACTGGAGCAGCTCGTGCTTGGCCTTGGCCGGCTCGGTGGCCCCCTCGGGGGTCAGCTCGGCCAGGATCTCGACCGCGCCGGCGCTGAGCTCGCGCGTCTGCCGGTCGACCAGCATGAGCTCCCACTCGACCCCGAGGCTGGCTCGCTCGGACGAGTTGAAGGGGATCTGCACCCTCGGAGTCTAAGAACGATCACGCAGTCCCACCGGTCGAGCGCGCGCGGCGCCACCGGCGGCGCCCGCGGGGCTACCCCCGGCGCACGCGGTGCCGGAGGTAGACCACCCCGGAGGAGAGGGCGCGGCCCTCGACCAGCTCGAGGTCCACCCGGCGCCGGTCGTGCCCGAAGTACGGGGTGCCGCCGCCGACCAGCACCGGGTGGACCCGAACCCGGTACTCGTCGACGAGGTCCAGCGCGGCCGCCTCGGCGGCGAGGGTCGCGCCGCCGATGGCGATGTCGCCCTCCCCCGGCTCGGCACGCAGCCGCTCGATCTCCTCGGCTAGTCCGGCGGTGGCCAGGCGGGCGTTCCCCCGCACCTCCGACAGCGTGGTGGAGAAGACCACCTTCGGCAGCGCCCGCCAGATCGTGGCGAACACCTGCTCCGCCTCGTCCAGCTCCGGGGCCTGGTCGGGTTCCCAGTAGAGCATCGTCTCGTACAGCCGCCGGCCCAGGAGGTGGACGCCGACGCCCCGGGTCTCGTCGGTCGCCAGGCGGAAGACCTCCTCGTCGGGCACCGACCAGTCGAAGCCGCCGTCCGGCCCGACGACGTAGCCGTCGAGCGAGGCGCTCAACGAGTAGGTCACGCTGCGCATGGGATCTCCTCCTCCGGAGCCGTCCGGACGGGCGGGACCGCCCGTCCGGGGTCGCCACCGGAGCCTGCCGCAAGACGGTGACCCGATCTGTGGACGCGCGTCTGAGCTGGGGATTCAGTCAGTCGTAGGCCTGCCGAGCCGCTAGGATCCGTACATGTGTTCGATCAGTGGTGACTCGTCCGACGAGGCCCTGCATGCGCTGTCCGACGGCGAGCTGCTCGCCGAGGTGGCCGCGCTGGTCGCCCTACGGAACCGGGTCGAGGCGCGGTTGACCGCCGCGGTGCAGGTGGCCGACGGGCGGCTGGCGTGCGAGCACGACGGGTTGAAGACGATGCAGGCCTGGCTGCGCACCCACACCGGGCTGAAGAAGGAGGCCGCCGCGGCGCTGGTGCACCGCGGCCGGGCGCTGGCGCTGCTGCCGGCCACCGCCGCCGCGTTCAGCTCGGGCGCGATCGGCGTCGAGCACGTCACCGCCATCGCCGCCATCACCACGGGGAAGCACCTGGCGATGGCCGCCGAGCAGGGCATCGACCTGACAGAGGTCGACCAGGCGCTGGCCACGATCGCCGCCGGGCAGAGCTTCCAGACCCTCGCCGAGGCTGTTCAGCAGTACCTGACCCGGCTGGATCCCGACGGACCCGAACCGGAGCCGATCACCCAGCGGTCGCTGCGGATGATCACGCATCCCGACAGCACCGTCACCCTCTACGCGGAGCTGGACGCGGTGGGCGGGGAGAAGGTGAAGGCGGTGATCGAGCCGATGGCCGCGACCTCCCGCTGCGCCGGGGACGAGCGCACCCCGGCCCAGCTCCGCGGCGACGTGCTGGTGCAGTGGGCCGACAACACCCTGGCCGCCGGAGCGGTGCCGATCCAGCGCACCCGCCGGCCGGGCATCGCCGCCGTGCTGGACCTGGACGACCTGGTCGACCCGGCGATCGGCAAGACCGCCGCGGAGCTGGGCTTCGGCGCCACCATCTCCGCCGCCCGCGCCCGCTGGCTCGCGTGCGACTCCACCGTCGCCCGGATCGTCATGGGCCCGAACGGGGAACCGATCCACCGCGGCCGCGAGGTCCGCATCGTCCCCGCCCCGCTACGCCAGCTGCTGGACCTGCGGGACCGGGGCTGCGTGTTCGCCGGCTGCGACGCCCCGCACTGGTGGTGCGAGGCCCACCACCGCATCCACTGGGCCTTCGGCGGCAAGACCGACCCGGACAACCTCGGCCTGCTGTGCGAGCGCCACCACGGCAAGGTCCATCACGGCTACCGCATCGAACGCGACCCCGACGGGCGCTGGCACACCTACCGCCCCGACGGCACCGAGATCCTCCTCGACCGGGACGACCTCCTCAGCCAGGCGGCCCTCGCCATCCAGCAGGAGCTCCCCGACCGCGACGCCGCCCACGACCCGGACGACGCGTTCGTCCCCGTCTGACCCCACCGGCCGCTGCCGGCCGGGCACCGGAACAGCGCCGCCGCCACCCCCACGGACACCGTCCGCGGGGGCAGGCGGCGTGCGCGGGGGCAGGCGGCGTGCCCGCGCGGTCGGCCGGTCGTCGGACGCGCGGCGACGGGTCCGCGGAGGCGTCCGGCCGCCCGCTTCCCGTGGCAGCGGGCTGGGCTACCGTCCGGCCCGTGAGCGAGCTGTCCCCCGGTCCCGATCCCGCAACCCTGGCCAAGCTGGCCGCCGACGACCTCCGGGCCGCGCTCGGCGAGGGGCACGACACCGCCGTCGTCATGGGCTCGGGCTGGGCCGACGCGGCGGAGGCCTTCGGCCCGGCCGACAACAGCGTCGCGATCGACGAGCTGCCCGGCTTCTCCGCCCCCGTCGTGGCCGGCCACGGCGGCGAGGTGCGCTCGGTGCGGGTCGGCTCCCGTCGCGTCCTGCTGTTCCTCGGCCGCACCCACCTGTACGAGGGCCGCGGCGTGAACGCGGTCGTGCACGGGGTGCGCACCGCGGCGGCCGCGGGCGTGCGCACCGTCGTCCTGACCAACGCCGCCGGCGGGCTGGCCCCGGAGCACCGGGTCGGGCAGCCGGTGCTGATCAGCGACCACCTGAACCTCACCGCCCGCTCGCCGCTGGTCGGCCCGACGTTCGTCGACCTGACCGACCTGTACTCGTCCCGGCTGCGCACCCTGGCCCGCGAGATCGACCCGTCGCTGACCGAGGGCGTCTACGCCGCCCTGCCCGGGCCGCACTTCGAGACCCCCGCCGAGATCCGCATGCTGCGGACGCTGGGCGCCGACCTGGTCGGCATGTCCACCGCGCTCGAGGCGATCGCCGCGCGGGCGGCCGGCCTGGAGGTGTTCGGCCTGTCGATGGTCACCAACGCCGCGGCGGGGATCACCGGCGAGGCGCTGGACCACCTCGAGGTGCTCGCCGCGGGCAAGGAGGCCGCCGGCCGGCTGGGCCACTTCCTCGTCGAGCTGGTGTCCCGGCAGCCGTGAGCCCGCTGGAGGAGGCGCGGGCCTGGGCCGCCGCCGACCCGCACCCCGGTGACCGCGCCGAGATCGAGGCGCTGGTCGAGGCCGCGTCGACCGATCCCGCGGCCGCCGCCGAGCTCGCCCGCCGCTTCGCCGGACCGCTCACCTTCGGCACCGCCGGGCTGCGCGGCCCGCTGCGCGCCGGGCCGGCCGGGATGAACGCCGCGGTGGTCACCCGCGCCGCCGCGGGGCTGGCCCGGTACCTGACCGGCGCCGGGCACACCGGCGGGGGCGTGGTGATCGGCTTCGACGCCCGTCGCCGGTCGGACGAGTTCGCGAGGATCTCGGCGTCGGTGCTGTCCGCGGCCGGGTTCGCCGTCCAGGTGCTGCCGCGCCCCCTGCCCACGCCGCTGCTGGCCTTCGCCGTCCGGCACCTGGGCTGCGTGGCCGGGGTGATGGTCACCGCCAGCCACAACCCGCCCGACGACAACGGCTACAAGGTCTACCTCGGCGACGGCGCCCAGCTGGTGCCGCCCGCCGACCGGGAGATCGAGGCGGCGATCGCCGCCGTCGGCGCCGCCCGCGACGTCCCGCTGTCCGACGACTGGGTCACCCTCGGCGACGACGTCGAGACCGACTACGTCGCCGCCGTGCTCGCGGCGCTGCGGCCGGAGGACACCCCCGCCGCCGACCGGGCCGCGCTGACGATCGCCTACACGGCGATGCACGGCGTGGGCGCGGCGACGACCCGCACGCTGTTCGCCGCCGCCGGGTTCGCCGAGCCGGTGGGCGTGCCGGAGCAGGACGCGCCCGACCCCCGCTTCCCCACCGTCTCCTTCCCCAACCCGGAGGAGCCCGGCGCGGTCGACCTGCTGCTCGCCCTCGCCGAGCGCACCGGCGCCGCCGTCGGCATCGCCCAGGACCCCGACGCCGACCGCTGCTCGGTGGTCTGCGGCGGCCGGCAGCTCACCGGCGACGAGGTGGGCGCGCTGTTGGCCGACTGGCTGCTGCGCCGCGGCGTCCGCGGCACCTACGCCGCCTCGCTGGTCAGCGGCTCGCTGCTGCACGCCCTGGCCGCCGCGCACGGCGTGCCGTTCGCCGAGACGCCCACCGGCTTCAAGTGGATCATCCGGGCCGGCGCACCGGGGCAACCGCTGGTCTTCGGCTACGAGGAGGCGCTCGGCTACGCCGTCGCCCCCGACGTCGTCCGCGACAAGGACGGCATGTCCGCCGCGCTCGCCGTGGCGCTGCTCGCCGCGGAGCTCGCGGCCTCGGGGCGCACCCTGCTCGACCGACTCGACGCGCTGGCCCGCGAGCACGGGCTGTTCGCCACCGGCCAGCTCTCGGCCCGGGTCGAGGACCTCACGCTGATCGCCGACGCCATGTCCCGGCTGCGCGCACGGCCGCCGGCCACGCTGCTCGGGCGCCCGGTCACGGTGACCGACCTGGCCGACGCCGACCCGCCGGTGGACGCCGTCCGGCTGCTCGGCGACGGCGTCCGCGTCGTCGTCCGGCCCAGCGGCACCGAGCCCAAGCTCAAGGCCTACCTGGAGACCGTCGTCCCGGTGCACGACGACGCCGGCGTGGTGGGCGCCCGCGGCCGCGGGGCCGACGAGCTCGACGCGCTGCGCGCGGAGATGTCGGCGGCGCTGGGCCTGTGACCGAGGTCCGCGCGCTGGTCTTCGACGTCTTCGGGACGGTCGTCGACTGGCGCGCCGGCGTCGCCCGGGAGGCCGCCCGGCTGCTCGGCGGGCGGGTCGACGCCGAGCGCTTCGCCGACGACTGGCGCGGGCGCTACGCCCCCTCGATGGAGGAGGTCCGCAGCGGCCGCCGCCCGTTCGTGCCGCTGGACCTGCTGCACCGCGAGTCCGTGGACGGCGTCCTCGCCGCCCACGGCGCCGACGACGTCCCCGCCGCGGTGCGCGACGAGCTGGTGCTCGCCTGGCACCGGCTGGACCCGTGGCCCGACGCCGTCCCGGGGCTGCGACGGCTGTCGGCGCGGTTCGTGCTCGCGCCGCTGTCCAACGGCGGCGTGGCGCTGCAGGTCGCGCTGGCCCGCCGGTCCGGTCTCCCCTGGGACGCCGTGCTCGGCGCGGAGGTGGTCGGCGCCTACAAGCCCGACGCCGCGGTCTACGACTCCGCGCCCCGGCTGCTGGGGCTGGAGCCGGGGCAGGTGCTGATGGTCGCCGCGCACACCGACGACCTCGCCGCGGCACGCGAGCGGGGCCTGCGCACCGCGTACGTGCACCGGCCGGACGAGTTCGGGGGGCGGCGCACCCCGCCGGCGGCGGACCCGGACGCCGACCTCTCCGTCGCCTCCTTCGGCGAGCTGGCCGACCGCCTCGGCGCGTGACCCGGAGACGTCCCCGGGGCTGCTGTCACGATGGGTCGTGCTGAAACGCGACCCGGACCGACCGGGAACGGCTCCTGACGAGGCGGCCGGCGGCCGCCGCGGGCTGCTCGACCAGCTCGTGCGGTTCGTCGTCGTCGGCCTGCTCGGCGCGGTCGTGGACCTCAGCGTCTACACGCTGGCCCTGCACCTGGGCCTGGGCACCACCGCCGCCCGGGCGCTCAGCTTCGTCGCAGGCACCACGACGGCGTACGTCCTCAACCGCCGCTGGGCCTTCCGGGTGGAGGGCTCGGCCCGGCGGGCGACCGGCTTCGCGCTCCTGTACGGGACGACGTTCTTCGTCATCCTCGGCGTCAACGCCCTGGCGCTGGCCGTGCTGCCCGAGAGCAGCTGGCGGATCACCCTGGCCTGGGCGCTGTCGCAGGGCTTCGGGACGGCGGTCAACTTCGTGATGCTGCGCCTCGTCGTCTTCCGGACGTGACCGAGGACCTCGCTGCCCGCGACGCGCCGCCGCAGCGAGGCCGAGGGGCGTGGCTGCGCGCCGCGGCGCTCGCCGTGCTGGTCGCCGGGGGCGTCGCGACGGTCGCCGCGGTCGACCTGCCCGCCGTCGACTCCGCCCGCGACTGGCTCGACGGCGCCGGAGCCGCCGGCCCGGCGCTGCTCGCCCTCGGGATCGGGGCCGCGCTGCTGGGGCCGGTCCCCCGCACCGCGCTGTCGGTGCTCGCGGGGCTGGTCGCCGGCTTCTGGACCGGGCTGGCGGTCTCGCTGGCCGGCGGGCTGCTCGGCGGGCTCGGCGCGTTCGCCCTGGGCCGGCTGCTGGGCCGGCCGGCGGTGGCGGCCCTCGCCGGCCCGCGGCTGGCGCGCGCGGACCGGTTCCTCGACACCCGCGGCTTCGGCACCGTCCTGACGCTGCGGCTGTTCCCCGCCGCGCCGTTCTCCGTGGTCAGCTACGCGGCCGGGCTCTCCGCGGTCCGGCCCGGCCCGTACGTGGCGGCGACCGCGCTGGGCCTGGTGCCCAGCACCGTGCTGCAGGTGGGCGCCGGCGCCTCGGTGCAGCACCTGGACCGGCTGGCCGACGCGCTGGCCACGCCGGCCGCGACCGGCACCGCGGTCGCGGCGCTGCTCGTCGCGGGCGGGCTCGCGCTGTGGTGGCGCCGGCGCCGCTGACCCGGTCAGGACGCGACGGCCTCCCGGCAGCCGGTGGCCAGCGCGCGCTCGGCGGCGGCGAGGACGGCGACGACGTCCCGGCCGAAGTGGACGTCGAGCGGGTGCGCCCCGCCGGTGAGCGCCGCCGCCTGCAGCTCGCCGACCGCGGCGGTGAACGACTCGACCGCCGCGTCCTGCTGCGGCAGCAGCACCAGCCGGCCGGCGTCGCCGTGCACGTAGAACTCCACGCCCGCCGACATCGGCGCCACCGTGTGCGAGACGGTGACGGTGCTCGCGACGCCGCCGGGGTGGTGCAGCACGAGGTGCACCGTGTCCCGCAGCCCGGCGGCGGCCTGCACCGCGACCACCGGCCCGAGCGCCGGCACGAGCAGCGACAGCGCGTGCGGCCCGACGTCCCACAGCGCGCCGTGCTCCTGCCGCCACGGGGAGGCGGCGAACGGCGAGCCCGCGATCGAGCCCAGCCAGCTGCCCGCGCCGCCCTCGAGCCGGGTGCGGGCGGCCTGGGCGAGCCAGGTCGAGGTCGCCGGCTGGAAGCGCATCGTGAAGAACACGACCGAGGCCACGCCCGCCTCCCGGACGGCGGCTGCCAGCCGGTCGGCCACCGGCAGGCTCAGCCCGGTCGGCTTCTCCAGCAGCAGGTGCTTGCCGGCCGCCGCGGCGCGCTCGGCCAGCGGCGCCTGCACGTCCGGCGGCAGCGCGATCGAGACCGCGTCGGCCCGCGCGAGGACGGCGTCGAGGTCGTCGGTGCCGGGCACCTCGAACTCCGCGCCGGCCTCGGCCGCCTTGCGCCGGTCCCGGCCCCAGACGGCGACGAGCTCGGCGTCGGGATGGGCGGCCAGCGCGGTCGCGTGCACCGCCCGGGCCCAGAACCCGGTGCCCAGCACGGCGAAGCGCACGGCTCAGACCGCCCCGAACTGGCGGTCCCCCGCGTCGCCGAGGCCCGGCACGATGTAGGCGCTGTCGTTGAGCCCCTCGTCGACGCTGGTGGTGAACACCCGCAGCGGGAGCCCGCTCTCCTCCAGCCGGCGCAGCCCCTCCGGCGCGGCCAGCACGCACAGCACGGTGATCTCGGTGGCGCCCCGCTCGGTGAGCAGGCCGCAGCAGTGCACCAGCGACCCGCCGGTGGCCAGCATCGGGTCGAGCACGAACACGTGCCGGCCGACGAGCGTCTCCGGCAGCGAGGCCATGTACGCCTTGGGCTGGAAGGTCTCCTCGTCGCGGGCCAGCCCGACGAAGCCCATCTGCGACTCCGGCAGCATCCGGTGCGCGACATCGGCCATGCCGAGCCCGGCCCGCAGCACCGGGACGATCAGCGGCGGGGCGGCGACCCGGTAGCCCGTCGTCGTCGTCACCGGGGTGGTGATCGGCTCCTCGGCCACCGCCAGGTCGCGGGTGGCCTCGTAGACCAGCATCTGGGTGAGGTCGCGCAGGGCCGCGCGGAAGCTCGCGTTGTCGGTCCGCTCGTCGCGCATGTGCGACAGGCGGGCGCGGGCGAGCGGGTGGTCGACGACGGTCAGCTGCACGGGCGCCACCGTAGCGACCCGGTGGGTGTTGACCAGCGCGGTCTCCTCGGCGACCGTGTCCGGCCGTGACCCCCTGCCCCCGGACCCGCCGCCCGTGGCGCACCTCGGGCAGCGTGGACGTCGTGGTGCCCGGCGACCCCGCGGCCGTCTACGCCGTCGTCGCGGACGTGACCCGCATCGGCGAGCGCAGCCCGGAGTGCCACCGGGCGGTCTGGCTCCCCGGCGCACCGCCCGGCACCGTGGGCGCCACCTTCCGCGGCTCGAACCGGGCGGGCTGGGCGGCCCGCTGGTCGCGCCGCTGCCAGGTGCTCGCCGCCGAGCCCGGCCGCGCCTTCGCCTTCCGCACGCTGCCCACCGCGGTCGTCCCGGACTCCACCACCTGGCGCTACGACCTCGAGCCCGCCGACGGCGGCACGCGGGTCACCCACTCCTACGCGATCACCCGCCCCCTGCCGCGGCCGCTGCGCGCGCTGGCCGGCGCCCTGCTCCCCCAGCACCGCGACATGCGCCCGCAGATGCGCGCCAACCTCGAGGCCCTGCGCGCCCAGTTCGCCGCCGTCCCCACCTCCTGACCCGGGCGGGTGGCCGCGGGTCGGACCAGGGCCCGCCGCAGGGGATGATGGCCCGCATGACGCACGTGCTCGACCCGCACGCCCCGACGGCGGGGACCCCGCCGCGGCGCGAGCCCCCGGCGCCGTACGCGGACGTGACCCGCTCCGACTCGGCCTTCCGCGCCTTCCTGCACGGCCTGCCCGGCGTCGACCAGGTCGGCGCCCAGTCCCGCGTCGCGGTGCTCGGCACCCGGTCGATCAAGACGACGGCGAAGGCCTGGGCGATCGACACCGCGATCTCGATGGTCGACCTGACCACCCTCGAGGGCGCCGACACCCCCGGCAAGGTGCGCTCGCTGGCCGCCAAGGCCCGCCGCCCCGACCCGGCTGACCCCACCTGCCCGCCGGTGGCCGCGGTCTGCGTGTACGGCGACCTGGCCGGCGTCGCCCGGGAGGCGCTGGCCGGCACCGGGATCCACGTCGCCGCCGTCGCCACCGCGTTCCCGAGCGGCCGCGCGAGCCGCGCGGTGAAGCTCGCCGACGTGCGGGACGCCGTCGCCAACGGCGCCGACGAGATCGACATGGTCATCGACCGCGGCGCCTTCCTCGCCGGCCGCTACCTCGACGTCTACGACGAGATCGTGGCCGTCAAGGAGGCCTGCGGCGACGCGCACCTCAAGGTCATCCTCGAGACCGGCGAGCTGGTCACCCTGGACGCCGTCCGCCGCGCCTCCTGGCTGGCGATGCTGGCCGGCGGCGACTTCATCAAGACCTCCACCGGCAAGATCTCCCCCGCCGCCACGCTGCCGGTCTGCCTGGTGATGCTCGAGGCGGTCCGCGACTTCCGCGCCGCGACCGGCCGCCAGGTCGGCGTCAAGCCCGCCGGCGGCATCCGGACGACGAAGGACGCGATCAAGCACCTCGTGCTGGTCAACGAGACCGCCGGCCCCGACTGGCTCTCCCCCGACTGGTTCCGCCTCGGCGCCTCCAGCCTGCTCAACGACCTGCTCCTGCAGCGGCAGAAGCTCCGCACCGGCCACTACTCCGGCCCCGACCACGTCTCGGTGGACTGACATGAGCGTCTTCGAGTACGCCCCCGCCCCCGAGTCCCGCTCGATCGTCGACATCGCCCCCTCCTACGGCCTGTTCGTCGACGGCGAGTTCGTCGACGGCTCCGGGGAGGCCATGAAGACGGTCAACCCGGCCACCGAGGAGGTGCTCAGCGAGGTCGCCGTCGGCACCGAGGCCGACGTCGACCGCGCGGTGAGGGCCGCCCGCCGGGCGTTCACCCGCGTCTGGGGGCCGATGCGCCCGGCCGACCGCGGCAAGTACCTGTTCCGCATCGCCCGGCTGCTGCAGGAGCGGGCGCGGGAGTTCGCCGTGCTGGAGTCGCTGGACAACGGCAAGCCGATCCGCGAGTCCCGCGACGTCGACGTCCCCCTGGCCGCGGCGCACTTCTTCTACCACGCGGGCTGGGCCGACAAGCTGGCCCACGCGGGCCTCGGCCCCGACCCGCGGCCGCTCGGCGTGGCCGGGCAGGTCATCCCGTGGAACTTCCCGCTGCTGATGCTGGCGTGGAAGGTCGCCCCGGCGCTGGCCACCGGCAACACCGTCGTCCTCAAGCCGGCCGAGACCACCCCGCTGACCGCGCTGCTGTTCGCCGAGGTCTGCCGGCAGGCCGACCTGCCGCCGGGCGTGGTGAACATCGTGACCGGCGCCGGCGAGACCGGGCGGGCCGTGGTGGAGCACGACGACGTCGACAAGGTCGCGTTCACCGGCTCCACCGAGGTCGGCCGGTCGATCGCCCGGGCGGTCGCCGGCACCCGCAAGAAGCTGACCCTGGAGCTGGGCGGCAAGGCGGCGAACATCGTCTTCGACGACGCCCCGATCGACCAGGCCGTCGAGGGCATCGTGCAGGGCATCTTCTTCAACCAGGGCCACGTCTGCTGCGCGGGCTCGCGGCTGCTGGTGCAGGAGAACGTGCACGACGAGGTGATCGCGGCCCTGCAGCGGCGGATCGGCACGCTGCGCGTCGGCGACCCGCTGGACAAGAACACCGACCTCGGCGCGATCAACTCCGCCGAGCAGCTGGCCCGGATCCGGGAGCTGTCCGACGTCGGCGAGGCCGAGGGCGCCACCCGCTGGCAGCCGGCCTGCGACCTGCCCGACCGCGGCTTCTGGTACCCGCCGACGGTGTTCACCGGCGTCTCCACCGCCAACCGCATCGCCCGGGACGAGGTGTTCGGCCCCGTGCTGTCGGTGCTCACCTTCCGCACGCCGGACGAGGCCGTGGCCAAGGCGAACAACTCCACCTACGGCCTGTCGGCCGGCATCTGGTCGGAGAAGGGCTCGCGGATCCTGGCGATCGCCGACCGGTTGCGCGCCGGCGTGGTGTGGGCCAACACGTTCAACCAGTTCGACCCGACGTCGCCGTTCGGCGGCTACAAGCAGTCCGGCTACGGCCGCGAGGGCGGCCGGCACGGGCTGGCCGCCTACCTCTCGACAGGAGACGAGCAGTGATCGGCGGCGAGCGGCTCGCGGTCCGCAAGACCTACAAGCTGTACCTCGGCGGCGCGTTCCCCCGCTCGGAGTCCGGGCGGACCTACGAGGTGACCGACGCCAAGGGCGGGTTCCTCGCCAACGCCGCGTGGGCGTCGCGCAAGGACGCCCGCGACGCCGTCGTGGCCGCCCGCGGCGCCTTCCCGAAGTGGTCGGGCGCGACCGCCTACAACCGCGGTCAGGTGCTGTACCGGGTGGCGGAGGTGATGGAGGGCCGGCACACGCAGTTCTGCGAGGAGGTCGCCGCCGGCGAGGGGCTCTCCTCCGGCCGGGCGCGGGCCGCCGTCGACGCCGCCGTCGACCGCTGGGTCTGGTACGCCGGGTGGACCGACAAGCTCGCGTCGGTGCTCGGCAGCGCCAACCCGGTCGCCGGGCCGTACTTCGACTTCTCGCTGCCCGAGCCCACCGGCGTGGTCGCCGTCCTCGCCCCGCAGCGGTCGTCGCTGCTGGGCCTGGTCAGCGTGCTCGCGCCGGTGCTGGCGGCCGGCAACACCGCCGTCGTCGTCACCTCGCGGAAGCGGCCGCTGCCCGCGGTGACCCTCGGCGAGGTGCTGGCGACCAGCGACGTGCCCGGCGGGGTGGTCAACCTGCTCACGGGCGACGCCGCCGAGCTGGGGCCCTGGCTGGCCGAGCACGACGACGTCGACGCCATCGACCTCACCGGCGCCCCGGCCGAGCGGGCCATGGAGTTCGAGCGGGAGGCGGCCGGCAGCATCAAGCGGGTGCTGCGCCCGCCGGCCGAGGAGCCGGACTGGACGGCGGATCCCGGGCTCACCCGCATGCGGGCGTTCCTGGAGACCAAGACGGTGTGGCACCCGAAGGGGTTCTAGAACCCCCGGGCGCGCTCCCGGCCCGACCCGGCAGGATGGGCGGGTGGCCAGGCCCAGCATCGTCCCCATCGCGCTCACCCTCGACGACCGCACCGGATACACCCTCTGGGCGCCGCCGTGGGAGGAGGACGGCGAGGAGTGGCAGGCGTTCCTCGGCACGACCGAGGGCGCCACAGCCCGCGTCCACCTGTTCCCCACCCCGGCGGCCCTGGCGACGTTCTGCCGCACCGCCAGCGACCACGACCTGGCCGACCACCCGGTGTGGCCGGTCGTCACCGGGCTGGGCGCGGCCGACCTGACCCCCGACGACGACCACCGCTACGACCTCGACGGCGTCTACGACATCGCCGCCGAGAACCCCGACCGCTGGGCCGTCGAGGAGCTCGCCGCGACGATCGACATCGTCCGCGCGCTGGCCGAGTGCCTGGACACCAGCGACGACGAGGACGACGACGAGTTCGCCGGTGACACCCCCACCGACGACGACCCCGAGTTCGACCCGGACGTCGACGTGGAGCGGGACCCCGAGACGGCCACGGCCTGGCGCGGCGGCGAGTTCGCCGCGCTGGCCGAGCTGGTCTCCCGCCCCGAGGTCGGCTCGCTGGGCCTGGGCGTCGACGCCTTCGCCGGCCGCGCCGGGGAGGACGCCTGGGTCGGCATGGGCTCCGCGCTCGACGAGCTGTGGGAGGACGTGATCGAGGAGCTGTCGGCGCACCTGGACTGGACCGGCGCCGGCACCGTCCGCGTCGAGGACTACCCGTCCGCGGCCGAGGCGGACGAGGACGACGAGCCCGAGGACGACGAACTCGACGAGGAGGCCGCCGGCGACACCGCCGGGGCCCGGGCCGCGGCCGGGGCTGCGGCCGGTACGGCGGCACGGGCGCCGGCACGGGCGACGGCACCGGCCGGGGGCGCCTCCGCCGCGCCGGCGGCCGCCGCCGGCACCAGCGCCATCCGCGGCGGCAGCCGGATCACCGCCTCCCCCGCCGCGGTGGCCGCCGCGGCGCCGTTCTGGGAGGGCGTGGGGATCCTGCCGGTCGAGCTCGTCGTGCCGGAGGGCGCCGGGCTGACCCTGCGCTGCTACGTCGAGGACGAGGCCCGCTTCCTCGGCCGCGACGGCGAGGTCTACCTGTTCGCCACCCCGGCGGAGCTGGCCCGCTTCTGCGCCGGCGACGAGGAGCACGACCTGACCGGCATCGCCTCCTGGCCGGAGGTCGCCACCACCGACACGCCCCCGCTGCCGGCCGAGCAGGACCGCTACGACCTCACCGAGCTGGCCGAGGTGCTCGCCGAGGTGGCCGACGGCGCCGCCGGCCTGGTGACGCACTCGGCGCTGGCGCAGCCGGTGGAGGGCGTCCGGGACGTCGCCGAGTACGCGCGGCTGACCCGGGTCGACGAGCTGCTCACCCCGCCGGCGCCGCTGGGCCGGGCGCTGGCCCGCGCCGACCGCGAGCCCGAGGCCACGCTGCGCGCCGAGGACGCCGCCGCGGTGCGTGCCGACTGGGACGAGGTCGTCCGGGCGGTCGAGGGCGCGCTGGTCTTCCACGACTGAGCGCCGTCGGGCATACTCCCGCGACCGCCGCCCGACCGGGGCGGCCCGGCGGCGGGAGCTGCGCTGATGGGTGAGAAGGGGAACCTGCCGGCCGTCTCCGCGGCGGATCTCGCGGGGGACGCCGGGTTCGACGTCAAGGGGCCGGCCGCCTCCGACGTCAAGGGGCCGGGCCGCGCGACGGCCAAGGGGTCCCACTCCCCCGACATCCCGGCGCTCAGGGCCGAGGGCGGCGCCCTCGCGCCGGACTCGGCCGCGGACCCGTTCGGCACGAAGGGCGGCGCGGCCGCCGACGCGGCGTCCGGTGGCCCGCAGGACGGCGGCGGCTGGCACGTCGGCGGCGGCCTGCTCGGCCGCCGGGACCCGGACGACGACCGCGGGGCAGCCCCCGGCGACCCCCGGTGACCCGCCGGTGACCCGGCCGACCGGGCGTCGGGCGCGGTCGCGCGGTGCCGGCCGCCCCGAGCTGCTCGACGCGCCACCGCCGGCCCGGTCCGCTGTGCCGGTCGAGCGCGACCCGGTCACGGGCCGGCGGCTGGCCGGCGAGCCGGGCGGCCGTGCCGACAAGGGCCGCACCTCGGCCCGCCGTCCGCACCCGTGGCGCGTCCCCGCGCTCGTCGCCGGAGCCGTGCTCCTGGTCGTGCTCGTCGCCGTCGTGGTGGTCTCCGCGAGCGGCGGCGACGCCGGGGACTCCGCGGCGTCGCCCTCGCGCGGCGTCACTGCCGCCGGTCCCGGCGGGACGGCCGACACCTCCGGCAGCGGGGCCGACGTGGCAGTCGGCGGGACGCGACGGGTGGAGGTCCTGTTCACCGTGACCGCCGTCCGGGCCGCGCCGGGACTCGAGGACCGGGTCACCGTCGGCAGCAGCTTCCCCAGCACCTTCGTCCTGACCGGCGCGTGCGACGGCGACGGTCCGTGCACCGTGCGGCTGTGCCGGGCCGAGGACGTCTGCCTCGACGAGGTCGCCTTCACGCCCACCGGGTCCGGGTACACGGGGCAGTTCGAGTCGTCCGCGTTCGGGCGCCCCTGGCCCGAGTGCGGCGCCGTCCGGACCGTCGTCGAGGTGGCCGTGGACGGCGACCGGCTCAGCGGCACCGCCGTCCAGCAGCACCCCGCGCCGCTGGGCTTCGACGGCGGCACCAGCGTCTGCGACTTCGTCGTCTACGACACCTCCTTCGCCTCCGTCTGACCGTGACCGGCAGCTCCTTCACCGCGCTCCTGGCTGCCGACGACCGGCCGGTCTGCGGTGTCGAGCACGAGTACGCCGTCCTCGCCGGCGGGCGGCCGGTGGACTTCCGCGTCCTCGTCGACGGCCTCGGTCTGGGACGGCGCCTCGACCCCGGGGACCCGCACGCCCACCGTGGCGCCTGGGGCGGGGTGGTCACCGCGGACGGCGCCGAGGCCGAGGTGGTCACACCGCCGGTCGCCGTCGGCCCCGGCGCGGTGGACGAGCTGTACGCCTGGACCGAGGCCGGCCGCGGGTTCCTCTCGGCGCACCTGCCCGACGGGCACGCGCTCGCCGGCTTCTCCACGCACGTGAGCGTGTCCGTGCCCGACCGCGACGTCCGGCGGGCCGCCACGCTGCTCGTCGCGCACCTGTCTCCGGCGCTCATGCTGCTGCTGGAGGGTCCCGCCTCACCCGGGATGCTGGTCCGACCGCGGCCGGGCCGGCTGGAGGTGTGCGGGGAGTACGCGACCGGCCGGCCGCTGCGCCTCGCCGTCGCGGTGACGCTCGCGGCCGCTGAGCTGTGCGCCGCGGCCGCCCGCTCCCGGAGGGTCCGTGCCGGGCTGCCGCCGCGGCTCGCGGTCCGCACGGAGCCGTCGCGGCAGCGCTTCGGGACCTATGTGGATCGGACGGCGTTCGGGCCGGATCTGTACGCCGAGAGCCGGGCCGCCGTGCTGCGTGACCGGGCGGAAGGCCCCGTCCGGGCCGGGGACCACCTGCGCGCGGCGGTGGACCTGCTCGCGGGACGCCTCGCCGACCTGCTGCACCCCGCGGACCTGGCAGCACTCGACGCGGTCGTGACGGGCCGCTCCCCGTTGCCGGCGGAGCGCTCGGCGCCGGCGGATCCCGACCCGCCGCGCCGCGCCGTCCGGCCCCTGGACCTGGCCACCCGGGAGCGGCCGAGGCTGCGCGTCGAGCTCGAGACGGCGACCTGGTGGCAGTACGTCTTCCGGGCCGAGGGCGCGGCAGGGCCCCGCTGGGTGCGGATCCCGCGCCCGTGGCTCCCGTCGTTCCTCGAGGCGGTCGACCGCGGGGTCCTCGACGAGGCGCTGACCCGGTAGGACGACGGACGGCCGGCCCCGGGGATCCCGGGACCGGCCGTTCGCGGTGGTGCGGAGGTGTTACTCGGCGACGTGCGAGCCGGGGCGCCGGCCCTGGCCGCGGTACGAGCTCGACCGGCGGTCGCCGCCGTAGGGGCGGTCGCCGGCGGGACGCTCGCGGTGAGGGCGCTCGGAGCGCTCGCCCGTGGACCGCTCGCCGTAGGGGCGGCGGGGCCGGTCGCCGTCGCGGCGGGGCCGGTCGCCGTCCCGGCGCGGACGACGGCCGCCGGGGCCGCCGTGACCGCCGGAGGGCCGGCGCGACTCGCGCACCGGGCGCTCGACGGGCTCCACGTGCACGCCGGTGGCGACGAGCTCGGCGATCGGGGCGTCGCCCGGGCGGATGCGGCTGACCACCGGGTCGACCTTGGCCGAGCGGAACCGCCGCTTGGCCTGGCCGACCTGGTCGGGCAGCAGCAGCGAGAGGACCACGCCCGCGGCGCCGGCACGCGCGGTGCGGCCGGAGCGGTGCAGGTAGGTCTTGTGGTCGGCCGGCGGGTCGTAGTGCAGGACCAGCGAGACGTCGTCCACGTGGATGCCGCGGGCGGCGACGTCGGTGGCGACCAGCACCGGGCTGCGGGCGTCGGTGAACGCCTCCAGCGCGCGGCGGCGGGCCGACTGCGGCAGGCCGCCGTGGATGGCCTCGGCCTTGATGCCGACGGCCTTGAGGTTCTCGGCCAGCCGGTCGGCGCCGAGCTGGGTGCGGACGAACACGATCGTCCGGCCCGGCCGGGCGGCCAGCTCCTGGGTCACCGGCACCTTGTCGCGGAAGGCGACGCTGTACGCGAGGTGCTCGGCCGGCGGGGCGTCGTCGCCCGCCCGCTTCACCTCGTGCCGCGCCGGGTCCTTGAGGTAGCGGCGGATCAGCGAGTCGACCTCGCCGTCCAGCGTCGCCGAGAACAGCAGCCGCTGGGCGTCGGGCCGGGTCTGGTCGAGCAGCTCCTGCACGACCGGCAGGAAGCCCAGGTCGGACATGAAGTCGGCCTCGTCGACGATCGACACCTCGATCTCGTCGAGGGTCACCTCGCCCTGGCCGATCAGGTCCTGCAGCCGGCCGGGGGTGGCGATGACGACGTCGACGCCGCGGCGCATCTGCTGGATCTGCCGGTACATCGAGGCCCCGCCGTAGACGGCGGCGACCTGGACGCCGAGGGCCTGGCCGAGCGGGGCCAGGTTGTCGTGCACCTGCTGGGCGAGCTCGCGGGTGGGGACGAGCACCAGCCCGCGCGGCGAGCGGGGCCCGCGGCGGGCGTCGCCGCCGAGGCGGGCGAGCATCGGCAGGCCGAAGGCCAGCGTCTTGCCCGACCCGGTGGCGGCCTTGCCGAGCACGTCCCGGCCGGCGAGCGCGTCGGGCAGCGCCGAGGCCTGGATGGCGAACGGGTGGCGGATGCCGCGCCGCTCCAGCGCGGTCACCAGCTGCTGGGGCAGCCCCAGCTGACCGAAGGTCGGGCCCTGCGGCTCGGGAGCGGCCTCGGGGGTGGTCTCGAGGACGGCGTCCTCGGGAGCGGGGATCTCAGGGGTGGTCTGGACGTCGACAGCGTCGAACGTGGTCAAGCGTGGGACTCCGATACAGCTCGGGCGCGTCCCGTGGCGGTGCGCGGACACCGGCGACCGGCGTCCTCACTGGCGATCGCTCGCGTCTGGCGACGGTGAGGATCTGCACGGATGCGCTCATGCCCGGACGGACCGTCCGGGAGGATGACCGGCGACTGCCGGTACACCGAGGTTAGCAGCGGCCCCCGACCCGGCATTCCGGGAGTGATCAGCCTCGCAGCGCCGCGTACCCCGGACGGACGACGCCGGTCAGCAGCCGGTCCCGCTCGGCGGGGTCGAGGAAGGCGGCCTCCAGCGCGTTCTCGGTGACCCGCCGCACGTCGTCCCAGCCCCAGCCGAAGGTGGCCGCCACGTCGGCGAGCTCGCTGGTGGCGCTGACCCCGCTCATCAGCCGGTTGTCGGTGTTGACCGTGACCACGAACCCGGCCCGGTACAGCCGGTCCACCGGGTGACCGGCCAGCGACGGGTAGGCGCCGGTCTGCACGTTCGACGACGGCGCGACCTCCAGCGGCACCCGCTCGTCGCGGACCCGCCGCGCCAGCGGGCCGAGCGGGCCGTCGGCGGGGACCTCGTCGGCGATCCGCACGCCGTGCCCGAGCCGCTCGGCGCCGGCTCCGTCCAGGGCGGCGCGGATGCTGTCCACCCCGGCGGCCTCCCCGGCGTGGATCGTGCGGTGCGCGCCCGCCCGGTCCAGCAGCGCGATCGCCGAGGGGTGCCGGTCCGGCGGGAACCCGATCTCCGGGCCGGCCAGGTCGAAGCCCACCACCCCGGCGTCGCGGTAGCGGACCACCAGCCCGGCCACCTCGTCCCACCGGTCGGCCTGCCGCATCGCGCACAGCAGCGCGCCGACCCGGATCGGCGTCCCGGCCGCGGCCGCCTCGGCGCTGCCGGCCGCGAAGCCGTCGAGGATCGCCTCGACCGCCTCCTCGATCGGGGTGCCCTGCGCGGTCAGCAGCTCCGGCGCCATCCGCACCTCGGCGTGGACGACGCCGTCGGCGGCCAGGTCCAGCGCGCACTCGCGGGCGACCCGGCGGACCGCCTCGGGCCGCTGCATGACGCCGACGGTGTGCGCGAACGTCTCCAGGTAGCGCACCAGCGAGCCCGAGTCGGCGGCCTCCCGGAACCAGCGGCCCAGCGCCCCGGCCTCGTCGGCCGGCAGGTCGCGGTAGCCGTGCTCGTCGGCCAGCTCGAGCACCGTCTGCGGGCGCAGGCCGCCGTCCAGGTGGTCGTGCAGCAGCACCTTGGGGGCGCGGCGGAGCTCCTCGGTGGTCAGCGGCATCAGTCGGTCCCCCGGTCCTGCCAGCGGAAGGTCAGCACGCACAGCACCAGCCCTGCGACGCACCACAGGCCCAGCACGATCGCGACCCGGTCCAGCTCCCAGGAGCCGGCCGGCTCGTCGGCGGCGAGCGCGTCGGGCAGGAACACCGACCGGAAGCCCTGCGCCATCCACTTGAGCGGGAACAGCGAGGCGATCGTCTGCATCCAGGTCGGCACCTGGCTGAACTGGAAGAAGACGCCGGAGATGAACTGCAGCACCAGCGCGATCGGGGTGATCATCGCCGACGCCGAGCGGCCGTTGCGGGCGAGGCTGGAGACCGCGATGCCCAGCAACGTGCAGGCGGCCGCGCCGAGCACGGTCACCCAGGCGAACGTCGCCCAGTCCGAGCCCCGCGGCAGCGGCACGTCGTAGAAGACGTTCCCCACCGCGAGCAGGATCGCCAGGATCAGCACGGTCGTGACCAGGACCTGGGCGACCTTGCCGGCGAAGTACGCGCTGCGCGGCATGGGCGTGCCCATGAGGTGCTTGAGCGTGCCGTCGGAGCGCTCCGTGGCGATCGAGATCGCCATGTTCTGCAGGCTGACGCCGAGGATGCCCGCGGCGACGATGCCGGCCATGAAGTACTGGGTGAACGGGATGCCCAGCCCGATGTCGTAGTCGAGCACCGCCCCGAAGACGACGAGCAGGATCACCGGGAACGCGAGGCTGAAGACCAGCGACTCCCGCTGCCGGAAGAACTCCTTGAGCTCGACCCCGGCCCGGGCCCGGTAGACCGACCCCACCGAGGGCAGGGCGCGTTCCGCGGTCGCCGTCACGCCGGGTCTCCGATCATCTGCAGGTAGACGTCCTCGAGCGTCGGGCGGGCCACCGCCAGGTCGGGCACCTCGCCGCCGAAGCGCGCGGCCAGCTCGGCGACCAGGGCGGTCGGGGCCTGGGTGGCCCGCGTGCGGCGGGCGCCGTCCTCGGTCCAGCTGACGACCGCGGGCGCGCTCCCCCGTCCGCCCAGCACCGAGGGGACGGCGACCTCCACCAGCCGGCCCCGGGCGATGACCCCCACCCGGTCGGCCAGCGCCTCGGCCTCGTCCAGGTAGTGGGTGGTCAGCAGCATCGTGGTGCCCAGGTCGCGCAGCGACCGGATCAGCGACCAGAACTGGCGCCGCGCCTCGGGGTCGAAGCCGGTGGTCGGCTCGTCGAGGAACAGCAGGGCGGGCCGGCCGACGATGCCTAGCGCGACGTCGAGCCGGCGGCGCTGCCCGCCGGACAGCGCCCGCCCGCGGACGCCGGCCTTCTCGGTGAGCCCGACCAGCTCCAGCACCTCGTCGGGGTCGCGCGGGTCGGGGTAGTAGGCGGCCTGGGCGCGCAGCAGCTCGCGGCAGGTCAGCTGGCTGTCGCCGGCGCCGGACTGCAGCACGATGCCCAGCTGCGCCTTCCACCGCCGCCCGCCGGTCGCCGGGTCGACGCCGAGCACCCGGACCTCCCCGCCGTCCCGCCGGCGGAAGCCCTCGCAGATCTCCACCGTCGTCGTCTTGCCGGCGCCGTTGGGGCCCAGCAGGGCGAAGATCTCGCCGCGGTGGATGTCCAGGTCCAGGCCGTCGACCGCGGTGAACTCGCCGTAGCGGCGCACCAGCCCGCGCACGGAGATCGCCGCGTCGGGGTCGAGCGGGGTGGCGGGACGCGGCGCCACGCTGGCCGCCGGGACCGCGGTCGGACTGCTCACGGGAACCCAGTGTGCTCCGCACTCCGACGTGACCGGCGCCACCCCGCCCCGAGCGGAGTCGCTCGAGCGCGGTTCGCGCGCCCGAGCGACTCCGCTCAGGCCGTGATCCGGTCGAGGACGAGGGGCAGCGGGCGGTCGTCGGTGTCGACGCCGACCGCCCCCTCGAGGGCCTCCAGCGCCCGCGGGATGCGCGAGGCGTCGTCGGTCTGCAGCTCCAGCAGCGGCCGGCCCGCGGTCACCCGCTCTCCCACGGTCGCCGTCCAGGTGACCCCGGCCGCGGCCGACACCGGGTCCTCCTTGCGGGCCCGGCCGGCACCCAGCCGCCAGGCGGCGACCCCGAGCGCGTAGGCGTCCAGCCGGGTGAGCGTGCCGGTGGCCGGCGCGGTCACCACGTGCCGTTCGGCGGGCTGCGGCAGCGGCGCGTCCGGGTCCCCGCCCTGGGCGGCGATCATGCGCCGCCACACGTCCATGGCCCGGCCGTCGGCGAGCGCGTCGGCCGGGTCGACGTCGTCCCGCCCGGCGCCGGCCAGCATCTCGCGGGCCAGCGCGAGCGTGAGCTCGACCAGGTCGGCCGGCCCGCCGCCGGCCAGCACCTCCACCGACTCGGCGACCTCGACGGCGTTGCCCGCGGCGCGGCCCAGCGGGCGGTCCATCGCCGTGACCAGCGCGACCGTGCGCACGCCGGCCGCCTCCCCCAGCCCGACCATCGTGCGGGCCAGCTCCCGGGAGGCGTCCGGGTCCTTCATGAACGCGCCCGAGCCGGTCTTCACGTCGAGGACCAGCGCGTCGGCGCCCTCGGCGATCTTCTTGCTCATGATCGAGCTGGCGATCAGCGGGATCGACTCGACCGTGCCGGTGACGTCGCGCAGCGCGTAGAGGAGCTTGTCCGCGGGCGCCAGGTCGTTGCCGGCCGCGCAGACCACCGCGCCCACCTCGCGCAGCTGCCGCAGGTAGGCCTCCTCGTGGACGTCGGCGCGCCAGCCCGGGATCGCCTCCAGCTTGTCCAGCGTGCCGCCGGTGTGCCCGAGCCCGCGGCCGGACAGCTGCGGCACCGCCACGCCGCAGGCGGCCACCAGCGGCGCCAGGGGCAGCGTCGTCTTGTCGCCGACCCCGCCGGTGGAGTGCTTGTCCGCGGTCGGCCGGCCCAGCGCGGACAGGTCCTTGCGCTCGCCGGAGTCGATCATCGCCTGCGTCCAGACGGCGAGCTCCCCCGGCGACATGCCGCGGAAGAACACCGCCATGAGCAGCGCGCTCATCTGCTCGTCGGGCACCCGCCCGGCGGTGTAGGCGCCGATCACCCAGTGGATCTGGTCGGCGGTCAGCTCGACGCCGTCCCGCTTGGCGCGGATGACGTCGATCGCGTCGTGCGCGCTCACGCGCCCTGCCCCCGCGCCTCGGCCGCCAGCAGGTCGTCCGGGCCGAACGCGTCGGGCAGCACCTGGCTCATCGGCACGATGCCCAGCGAGACGGTCTCGATGAGCATCTCCGCGCCGCCGTGCTCCCACAGCAGCTGGCGGCAGCGGCCGCACGGCATCAGCGGCTGCCCGTCCCCGCCGACGCAGGCGACGGCGACCAGCCGGCCGCCGCCGGTGCGGGCCAGGTCGCTGACCATGCCGCACTCGGCGCACAGCCCGAGCCCGTAGGAGGCGTTCTCCACGTTGCAGCCGGTGACCACGCGGCCGTCGTCCACCAGGCCGGCGACGCCCACGGGGAACCGCGAGTACGGCGCGTAGGCGTGGGTCATCGCCTCCCGCGCCGCGGCGCGCAGCGCGTCCCAGTCGATCTCCGGCTCCGCCGTCGGTTCGCTCCCGCGGCCCCCTCCGCTCACGTCAGTGCTCCCCTCGTCGCCAGACCAGGCCGTCGGCCTTGGGCATCCGCAGCCGCTGGCTGGCCAGCGACAGCACCAGCAGCGTGACCAGGTGCGGCGTGAACGACAGCAGGCTGCCGTTCGGGTCGTCGATGGTCAGGTAGCCGGTCAGCGCGATCGCCGCGAAGACGAGCGCGACCCCCGCGCGGAGCGTGTTGCGCCGCCACAGCTGGTAGGCGGCGACGGCGACCAGCAGCAGCGCGAGCACCAGCAGCAGCGCGACCACCGCGGAGGCGCTGCGCACCAGGAGGGCGTCGGAGTACCCGAACAGCCCCGCGCCGGCCGCCAGCCCGCCGGGCCGCCAGTTGCCGAAGATCAGCGCCGCCAGGCCGATGAAGCCGCGGCCGTCGGTCTGCCCCTCCCGGTAGATGTCGGCGTAGTAGACGAGCGCCACGCCGCCGAGCCCGGCCAGCGCGCCGGAGACGACGACCGCGATGTACTTGAACCGGTAGACCGGGACGCCGAGCGAGTCGGCCGCGTCCGGGTTCTCGCCGCACGACCGCAGGCGCAGCCCGAACGACGTCCGCCACAGCAGGAACCAGGAGAGCGGCACCAGCAGGACCACGCCGAAGGTGAACCAGCTGATGTCGGTCACCAGGCCGCGCAGCACACCCGCGACGTCGCTGAGCAGGAACCAGCCGAGCTCCTCCACGTGCCGCAGCCCGTCGGAGAGCAGCGGGACCGTGAACTCCGGGGCGTCCCCCCGCATCGGCGGGGACTGCGCCGGCCCACCACCGGTCTCCTCGGTGTAGAGCAGCTCGGAGAGGAACCGGACGACACCGGCGGCGAGGATGTTGATCGCGACACCGGAGACGACGTGGTCGACGCCGAAGGTGACCGTGGCGACGGCGTGCACGAGGCCGCCGACGGCGCCGAGCACCAGCCCGCCGACGAGCGCGCCCTGCCAGCCCCACTGGTAGCCGGCCCAGCCGGCGCCCCAGGTGCCGAGGATCATCATGCCCTCGAGCCCGATGTTGACCACGCCGGCCCGTTCGGAGAACAGCCCGCCGAGGGCCGCGAGCCCGATCGGCACGGTCAGGCCGAGGGCGAGCGAGATGGTGGCCGCGGCGGTGAGCCGGTCCTGGCCGGAGATCACCCGGGCGAGGCTCAACAGCAGCATGAGGCCCAGCGCCATCCAGGCGGCACGGCGGACGGGCCCGCCGCCGAGGAACAGCTCGGCCACGGGGCCGCGCTGCGGCGGCGTGCCGGTGCCCGAGGTCGTCGGTTCGGTCGTGGTCATGCCCGCGGCTCCTCGGTCCCCGGCAGTCCGGTGCGCACCCGGTGCCCGCCGTCCGGCCCGTCCCCGGCCGGCCCGGCGGCGACCGGACCGCCGCCGCCCCCGGTGTCCGGCGGCTCGCCGGTCACCGCAGCGGCCCCCCGCTCGGCCGACCGCAGCGCCAGCCGCCGGGCGATCTCGTTGGCGACGACGACGGCGAGCACGATCGTGCCCTGGATGATCGTGATGACCGACGACGGGATGTCGGCGAACTGCAGGGGCAGCGCCGCCCGGTCGAGGAAGGCGAACAGCAGCGCGGCGACGGCGATGCCGCCGGGGCTGTTCTTGCCGAGCAGCGCGACCGCGATGCCCAGGAAGCCCAGGCCGGCGGTGAACTCCGTCGAGTACACGTAGGACGAGCCGAGCAGCTCGGGCAGGCCCACCAGGCCGGCGACCGCACCCGACAGCAGCATCGCCTTGACCGTCATCGTCCGGGCGTTGACCCCGCTGGCGCTGGCGGCCGACGGCGACAGGCCCGTGGCGCGCAGGTCGAAGCCGAACCGCGTCCGCGACAGCAGGACGGCCACGGCCACCCCGACCACGAGGGCGATGAGGAGGAACCCGTACAGGTCCGACCGCGGCTCCTCCAGGCCCAGCCCGGTCAGCAGGCCGGTGAGCGGCGGGACGTGCGCCGAGTCGGGCAGCGGCGTCGTGTTGACGATGTTCGAGCCCTCCTCGCTGCCGAGGAACGGGCCGGTGAGGAGGTAGGCCGCCAGCCCCAGCGCGATCGCGTTGAGCATGATCGAGCTGATGACCTCGCTCACCCCGCGGGTCACCTTGAGCACGGCGGCGATGCCGGCCCACCCGGCCCCGACGGCGATGGCGACGACGATCACGAACAGCACGTGCAGCGGTGCCGGCAGGGTGACGGCCGCACCAGCCGCCGCGGCCACCAGCGTGGCCAGCCGGTACTGGCCCTCGACACCGATGTTGAACAGGCCCATCCGGAACCCGATCGACACCGCGAGGCCGGACAGGAACAGCGGGATCGCCCGGTTCAGGATCACGACGATCGACTGCACCTGGGCGGCCGGGGTGTCCCCCAGGTTGAACATCACGCTCAAGAACTCGAACGGGTCCTCACCGATCAGCGCGACCACGAGGGCCGAGACGACCAGGGCGAAGACGACGGCGATCGCCGGCCCGAGCAGCGCGAGGCCGGCCCGCCGCAGGGCCGCGCCCAGCCCGCCGCTCACGCCGCACCCGCCGCGGTGCGCGCGCCGGTCATGTACCCGCCGAGGTCCTCCGGGGTGACCCGGTCGGGGTCGAGCCGGGCCACCAGCCGGCCGCGGAGCATGACGTGCAGGGTGTCCGACAGGCCGATCAGCTCGTCGAGGTCGGCGGAGATGAGCACGATCGCCAGCCCCTCGGCGCGGGCCTCCTTGAGCAGCCCCCAGATCACCGCCTGGGCGCCGACGTCGACGCCGCGGGTCGGGTGGGCGGCGACGAGCAGCCGCGGCCGGGCGCTCATCTCCCGGCCGACGATCAGCTTCTGCTGGTTGCCGCCGGACAGGGCCACGGCCAGGGTGTCCGGCCCGGGTGCCCGCACGTCGTACTCCTGCATGATCCGGGCGGTGTCTGCGCGCGCCGAGCGCCGGTCGATGAACCAGCCCCGCGCCGCCGGCGGCCGGGTCTGGTGGCCGAGGACCCGGTTCTCCCACAGCGGCGCCTCGAGCAGCATGCCCTGCCGGTGCCGGTCCTCCGGGACGAAGCCGACGCCGGCCTCCCGGCGCGCCCGGGTGGACCAGGCGGTGACGTCGTCGCCGGCGAGCGTGACCGTCCCGCCGGCGAGGGCGCGCAGCCCCATGATCGCGTCCACCAGCTCGGCCTGGCCGTTGCCCTCGACGCCGGCGATGCCGACGACCTCGCCCTCCCGGACGGTGAGGCTGACGTCGTCGACCAGCGTGCGGCCGTCGGCACCGGCGACCGTCACGGACGCCAGCTGGAGCACCGGGGTGTCGCGCACCGTGGAGGTCCGCGTCTCCGGGGTCGGCAGCTCCGTGCCGACCATCATCTCGGCGAGCTGCTTGGTCGTCGTCGTCCGCGGGTCGGCGACGCCGACGGTGGTGCCGCGGCGGATGACGGTGATCGAGTCGGCGACGCGGCGGACCTCGTCCAGCTTGTGGCTGATGAAGATGACCGTGAGCCCCTCACGCTTGAGCTCGGCGAGGTTGCCGAACAGCTCGTCGACCTCCTGCGGGACGAGGACGGCCGTGGGCTCGTCGAGGATCAGGGTGCGCGCGTTGCGGTACAGCACCTTGGCGATCTCGACCCGCTGCCGGTCCCCGACGCCGAGGTCCTCGACGAGCGCGTCGGGGCGGAGCCCGAGGTTGTAGCGGTCGGAGAGCTCGGCGATCCGGCGGCGGGCCGCGGCGCGGTCGAGCCGTCCGCCGCGGGTCGGCTCGCTGCCGAGGACCACGTTCTCCAGGACGGTGAAGTTGTCGGCCAGCATGAAGTGCTGGTGCACCATGCCGATGCCCGCGGCGATCGCGTCCGACGGGCTGCGGAAGGAGACCTCGCGGCCGTCGACGAGGATCTGGCCCTCGTCCGGCCGGTGCTCGCCGTAGAGGGTCTTCATCAGGGTCGACTTGCCGGCCCCGTTCTCGCCGACGATCGCGTGCACCTCGCCCCGGCGGACCCGCAGCGCGATGTCGCGGTTGGCGACCACGCCGGGGAAACGCTTGGTGATGCCGCGCAGCTCGACGGCCGGCGCGGCCACCCCGTCGTCGGCGCCGCCGTACGCCGGTGGTCGGACCGGTGCGGACATGGGCCCTCTCCCTCGGTACGGCCCGCGGGTGCGCGGGCCGGTCGATCGTCGGTCCGGGACCGTGGGATCGGCCACGGCGCCGGGGCGGGGGCGGGCTCGCGCCGCCCCGCCGCATGATGACGCACCCCCGTGCCTCCCGGCGCCGGGAGGTGTTCCGGCGCCGGACAGACCGGCGGGGGGGGGGGGGGGGGGGGGGGGGGGGGGGGGGGGGGGGGGGGGGGGGGGGGGGGGGGGGGGGGGTGGGGTGGGGGGGGGGGGGGGGGGGGGGGGGGGGGGGGGGGGGGGGGGGGGGGGGGGGGGGGGGGGGGGGGGGGGGGGGGGGGGGGGGGGGGGGGGGGGGGGGGGGGGGGGGGGGGGGGGGGGGGGG